>JBNMLM010000047.1:0-18079 GCA_050874845.1 Eubacteriales bacterium
ACCTTGGATATTTCCCATTCCTTTTAATTGTACTATCTGTGACCGCACTTATGACAGCGCTATTACATCATGCGGTTGAGGTTCCGTTTGCAAAGCTGATTAAGGGGAGGAAGATATGTCAAAAATAGTTGTTGTAATGACCTGTCACAACAGAAGAGAAAAGACCGCCACATGTCTTGAAAAACTGCATGATGGCAATAACAATAATGAATATCATTATATAGTGGTTGATGCCGGCAGCACTGATGGAACCTGTGAAGAAATTGAAAAAACAGGATATGAGGATGTTGAGCTTGTCCATGCGGAGCCGACCCTGTTCTGGAACGGCGGGATGCACCGCGGAATTGAAATCGGAATGAAAAATGCGGATATGTATGACTATATGCTGTTGGTAAATGATGATGTGGATTTCATTCCGGGTATAATTGACAGACTGGTTGATTATTCAAAAAGCCCGGATAGAGCCGGGAGCGTTATTGTAGGGGCAACCTGCGATACATCCGGGAAGCTTTCGTATGGCGGAATACTGTATGGGAAGGGCATAAGCTATAGCATGATAGGCGTTGACAGCCCGAGTGTGAAGTGTACGACATTTAATGCCAACTGTACGTTGATACCGATGGAGATAATGAAGCGTGAAAAAAATGTCGACTCATACTATAAGCACAGCATGGGTGATTTCGATTTGGGCTTCAGAATATCGCGCGGAGGTAATGATATATATGTTATGCCGGAGTATGTCGGAGTGTGCAATGACAATCCTATAGAAGGAAGCTGGCAGGACAGGAACCTTGGAATTGTTAAAAGAATCAAGTTAAAAGAATCTTTTAAAGGTCTTCCTTTTAAGGACTGGTTTCATTATCTTAACAGAAATTTTGGATTTGCGACGGCATGTGTACGCTCAATAACACCATATATTAAGATTTTTGTTGGAAAGTAATTAAAACTATGTTATAATTAATTAGATACACAGCTAATAAGACGGATGTGTGTTGAGAGTAAGATAATAATAAGGAGATTTGGCATGGAAAATAATAAAAAAGAAGATATGGTATTTGTCAGCTTTGACCGCTTATGGGATAATTTTAAGAAGTACTGGTGGATTGCAGCAGTGCTTATGGCTTTAATGCTGTTATACGGAGCAGCTACATACAGCAGCTCACTTAAGATAAGTGAAGCGGAGAATGACGAGAGCAAGATTCAGAGGACACCGGTTACTATAGCTGAGAATGAAGCAGACAGAATTCATTGTGGTCTTGTGGATATTTCTTTTAATATCAATGTTGAGAAGTATTACGAGAGTATCGGAGTTGAGGGAACACCGGATTTTTCAATATATCAGACCGTCAATGCCAATGCTGTGAGCTATGCAGGCTCTATCGCAACATCTCAGGGCTTTTATGATTTTGTCAATTCAGAGCTTGCAAAAGCGGGATATTCAGAGCTTGTTACCAGCCCGAGAACACCGACTGATAATGAGTATGATATTTTTACTATATCACTTTTAAATGATAAGACAATGAGTATGTCATATACAGGACTCGGCGGAATTGAAAGAATTCGTACAGGTGCAGCGGCAGCGGCTTCATATATTGCAAGCGAGATGGAAAAGTTATATCCATATATTACATGCAATGTTGCCTCAGATCCGACAGTTACCTTGAGAGTATATGTGAATGGATTCTATACTTATATTCAGCCTGATGATGCTTCTATAAAAGCAACTTTGGACGAATATGCCGAGTACAATAAGATTGTTACCGGACAGATTGAAAAGTTCGATTTCCAGTTTGCATATATTTTCAAGATGTCTACGATTATAAAGGGAGCCGTGGGCTTCGTGATAGGTTTATTCATCATCTTCGTTATTGCAATATGTGACAGGAAGGTTCGCACAAGGGAGGAGCTTGAGAGGTTTTTTGAGGGTGAAGGTGAATTTCTCGGAGAGTTTAAGAAGAATGTCCAGCTTTCAGAGAATATAACTGCGGCATCTATAGGTGCAATGTGCGAGAAGAGCGGAGTCGATAAGGTACTGCTTACAACGGTGGGCAGACAGAAGAACGCAGATGTTATGCAGCGAATTGCAGAGTCTGCTTCCACAGATAAGGTTAAGTTTACATGTGTTGATGGTATAGAAGTGTGTGCAGAGACATCAAGGGATATCGCAGCAGCACAGGGAATCATCATTATGGTGAACGGTGGATATGATGAGATTCATACAATAAAGACAGCCCTCGCAAGGGTCAATACTGTGAATGGAAATATCTTAGGATATATACTTTGCAAATAATTATTACTGAGGTGGAATATAATGAAGATTGCGTTAGTGCATGACTGGCTTCCGACAATGGGAGGCGCGGAGAGAGTTTTATCGGATTTTGTCGAGCTTTATCCTGAGGCACCCATATATACTTTGATATGCAATCATAGTAAGATGGAGGAGCCGCTTAAGAGTGCCAATATTATAACTTCACATCTCCAGAAGAAGAAGGAATGTACCAATCATAGAAAGCTGTTTCCTTTTATGCCTACTGCGATTGAGTCATTTGACCTTACAGGATATGATATGGTGCTTAGCAGCAGTTCAAGTGTGGCGAAAGGAGTTATCACACATCCGGATGCCATCCATATCTGCTATTGCCATTCGCCTATGAGATATGCATGGGAGTTCTCGTATGAGTATGCCGGAAAAATGTCCGGCAAAGGAAAGCTTGTGAGAAAGCTTTTGGATTATTTCCTTACATGGATTCGTGTGTGGGATTATGCAAGTGCAGCCAGAGTTGACTATTTTATTGCCAATTCCGAAAATGTTGCCAAGCGTATCAGAAAGCACTACAGACGCGAGGCTATAGTGATACCGCCTCCGGTGCGCTGCAAGCTTTTTCAGATATCGGAAAATGATGGGGATTATTTCCTTGTCGTATCTCGTTTTCAGGAATACAAGAGAGTTGATATTGCTATTGACGCGTGCAATAAACTCGGGCTTAAGCTTAAGGTTGTAGGCGATGGACCTGATTATAAGCGCCTTAAGGCTATGGCTGGACCTACTGTTGAACTGCTTGGAAGGGTTGATGACGCACATGTCAAGGAACTCTATGCAGGCTGCAGGGCATTCCTTTTCCCGGGCGAGGAGGACTTTGGAATAACACCGCTTGAGGCGATGGCGAGCGGAAGACCTGTTATAGCTTACGGAAAGGGTGGAGCTTTAGAGACAGTCGTTGAAGGAGTTACAGGAACCTTTTTTAAAGAGCAGACAACAGATTCGCTTATAGATGCACTCAAAAGATTTGAGACTATGACCTTTGACAAGCATAAACTCAGAGAACATGCCGAGAAGTTCGATGATGAAGTTTTTAAGGCAAGAATAAAGGCGTTTGTCGAAGAAAAATATAATGAGAGAAACGGAGTACAGGAATAATATGAAAATCGCGATTGATGCCCGCATGATTCAGATGTCAGGCATAGGAACTTACATTAAGACTCTTATGGGACATGGAATATATGATGTTGCACTCGGTGATGATAAGGATATTCTGAAATATGATGAGAGTGTACAGGTTATCAATTATGATGATAAAATATATGGCGCAGGTGAACAGCTTCATTTTCCTTTTAAGGAGTTAAAAAAGAACGGTGTTGATCTGCTGCATGTTCCGCATTACAATGTTCCGGTATTTTACAGGGGAAGACTTGCAGTGACAGTTCATGATTTGACACATCTTGTGCTCCCTCAATTTCTGCCTAATAAGCTGGCATATTTATATGCAAAGTTTCTTATAGGCTATGCAGTACATAAGGCTGAAGTGGTGTTCACGGTATCGGAAAACTCCAAGAAGGACATATTGCGTTTCTACAGAGTGCCGGAAGAAAAAATATCTGTTGTATATAATGCGGTGGATAACAGATTCATTCACAGACAGAGGGAAGATGTTGAGTATCTTATTGATAAATACAAGCTTCCGAGAGATAAAAAGGTTATTATGTATGTGGGTAATCTGAAACCACACAAGAATCTTCCTAAGCTGTTAGAGGCGTATTCTGCTATGAAGGACAGGGAAGATACATGTCTTGTCCTTGTCGGTAAGGCGTTTGACAGTGAAGACCTTACGCCTGAAATTAAGAAGCTGGGCATTGAGGACAGCGTTGTAAAGACAGGAATAATCGTGGACAATGAGCTGGTTGATTTTTATAATCTTGCTGATTTGTTCGTTTTTCCATCGCTGTATGAAGGCTTTGGGATACCTCCGCTTGAGGCGATGGCATGTGGAACACCGGTAGTATGTTCCAATAATTCATCTCTTCCTGAGGTTGTGGGTGATGCGGCTTATATGTTCGATCCCTATGATGTGAACCAGATAAAGGAAGCAATGGAAAAGGTGCTCAGTGACAGCAGTCTGGCAGAAAAACTGATTGAGAGGGGATACAGGCGTGCGGCTATGTTTACGCCTGATAAAATCGTTGAGACTACCAAGGCTGTTTTTGAAAAAATAAAGGGTTAATGACAATATGTTAAAAGATATGAACAGCTTCCGGCAGAGAACCGGAAGAACATTATATGAAAAGTCAATATTTTATAAGGTGAGCTGTGTGCTTCTCTTTATAATGATTTTCATCAATGTGACATTTCCTAAGGCGGGTATCAAGCTGGGTGGGATACCTCTTACAGTAGGAAATGTGTTTTTGATGCTCACAATTATGATGTGGTTTTTTTACGTTATCTGGAAGAGATGCTTTGTTTTTTCCACAGCGGAGAAGTATGTCATTTTAGGCTGTATATACTGGCTTATAAGATTCATGTTCACCATGGTAGGAGGCAGAGTTGGTCTGTCGGACTGGGTAGGTTTTTTTGTTCCGCTGGTTATATATCCCTTTACTTTTATAGTGATAAATTACTTTATAACGGAACAAAAGCAGATTGATTTTATAATCCGTATGCTTTTATGGGGAACAGTAATAGTGTTCGCTTTTGGCTTTTTGCAGGCTGCATTCGGGATAGAAAGATTCTCTATTCCGGGACTTACCGTAAATTACACAGATTATATTTCGAGTACCAACTGGTATGCCGAGAAGTATAATGGTGTTCAGGAGGGGGTCACATATTCTAAGACTGTATCAACATATCAGAACGGAAACCTGCTTGGGGTCAATATATTGCTCTTTTGTCCAATGATATATGAAAGTATAGAAAATAAGACGTGGCGCAATATTTACATGCTTGTCTTTATACTTTTCTGTATATTAACCGGGTCTAAGACATGCTGGGTTGGAATTTTTATTTATCTTTTTATAAAGGGTATTGTTATTGTTAACAGGAAGTGGGCAGATGGACGCAAGGTGCAGTTTGCCTGCCTTGTAATTGCGATGATACCTGTGGTTGCGGCTATTTTCCTCGGAATGTTTCCGCAGATTATGGAACGCTTTAAGGATTCGTTCACTTTCAAGAATATCAATGACCTTTCCGGGCGTTCGCAGTCTATGAATGAACTTATTAACTATTTCATCGTCAAGACTGAATGGATACTTACAGGCCCATACGGTCTTACATCATATTGGGGAAGCAGCTATGAGATGGCATATTTCTGTATATTGATGATTGGCGGAATTGCAGGTCTGATTGCATTTCTTGGACCGATTATGTTTATTCTGATTAAATATATAGGAAAGCATATAAAAGAATCCAAGATTTTAAAAGGAATCACACATGGCGTTATAGTATATATAATTATTGCGTTTGTGGAAGGTGCATTGTGGCTGCCGCCAACAGCAATAAATCTATGGATGGTGCTTGCTCTTGGATATAAAATGAGCCTTTTTATGGAGGAAAACAGAAAATGAAAATCGGAATAGACGCAAGACCTTTAAAGAAGCAGAGGGCTGGCATTGGTACTTATGTATATAATATTGTTAAATATCTGAATGATAACGATTCGGAAAACGAGTATTATCTTTTTTCAAACAAAGATATAATTGTTGATTTTGAATTAAAGAATAATTGGCATACAGTGGTGGAAAATTTCCCTGTAGGAACATTGTGGCTGTCATATCGCGGAAAGTCACTGATAAAACAGTATGGGATAGATGTGTTCTGGGGAACACAGCATGTGCTTCCGTGGGGGAAACATGAAAATGTGCGATATGTCCTTACAATATGCGACCTTGCACAGTTCCGCATTAAGAATATAGGAAGCCGCTATAATACGATTATCCAGAAATTTTTTGTCAAAGGTTCGTGCAAAAAAGCCGACAGAATACTTGCGATTTCAGAAGCCACCAAGTATGACATAATTGACATTTTCGGCATAGAATCTGCAAGAATAGCATGTACCTATCTGGCAGGGACGGACAGACCGGAACAGGCAGATAAGAAAGAGATAGAAGAAGTTAAAAATAAATTTAAAATAGACGGCAAATACTTTCTGTATGTGAGCACGATTGAGCCGAGAAAAAATGTTGAGACAATAGTCAAGGCATTTGACATATTTATGGCAGATCAAGGTGAGGCTAACGAGCAATATTATATGGTACTTGCAGGCGGCCTGGGCTGGAAGTATGAGAGTGTTCTAAGGCTTATAGAAAGCAGTGAATATAAAGCTGACATTATAATGACCGGATTTATTTCCCAGAAGGAAAAGCAGTGTCTGTTCGAAGGCGCAGAGGCGTTTGTGTATCCGTCATTATATGAGGGATTCGGAATACCTCTGCTTGAGGCGATGAACTATGGGCTTCCGATAATTACTACCAATGTTTCGTCATTGCCAGAGGTTGGACAGGATGCGGTTATGTATGTAAAAGAACCTAAGGATGCAGAGGACATGGCGGCACTTCTGAAAAAATGTGCGGGATTGTCTGATGCGGAAAAAGAGACTATTGCATATAATGACAAAAAGCAGCGCGATAAGTTTTCGTGGGAAAAATGTGCCAGGGAGACACTTGGCTACCTGACAGAATAGGAAATGCTATGAATACAGGAATAGTTATACTTAATTATAATGATGCCGGTACAACACAAAAGCTTGTTGACAGTATCATTGATTACAGTCTGATAGGACATATTGCGGTGGTGGATAACTGCTCGACAGATGGCTCATTAAAGCTGCTTGGTGAAAAATACTCGGATAACAAAAAGGTTTCGGTTATATCCTCGGGGAAAAATGGAGGGTATTCGTATGGAAATAATTTTGGAGCAAGATATTTGATAGACCAATATGGTACGGATATTATTTTTATAGCAAATCCGGATGTGCTTTTTGAGGAAAGCCTTATTGAAAATATTATACAATGCTTTAAGGAAAATCCCGGCTATGGCGTGCTGACAGGTGTTATGATGCGCCCCGATGGTAACGTAGATCCGGCACCGTACAGAAATCTATATTCGTATGCGCATGATTTAGGCGATTGCTTTCTTACTGTACGTCGTCTTGTGTATGAAAAGAGAACATATAAGGTGGATTACACAGTGCCATTGATGGATGTTGAAGTCGTGCAGGGGTCTTTTTTTGCAATAACAGCGAAGGTGTTCGAACGGATAGGTGGACTTGACGAGAATATATTCCTCTACTATGAAGAGCTTATTCTTGCGAAGAAATTGCAAAATGCAGGATATAAAACCGGTCTGTTGACAGGTGTAACGTATCTTCACAACCATTCGGTTTCCATAAGACGTTCGATGAAGAATATCCGTATATGGAAAGCGGTGCTTAAGTCTAAGTATTATTATCAGAAGGAATATAATAATGCAAATGGTTTTATGATGTTAATACTGCATTTATGTGGCGGCTTTTCTCTTTTTGAGAAATTTGTCATTGAAGTATTGAGAAAAATGTTGTAGAATAAAACAATAATGTATAATTAAAAGATAGACAGGTCGTAGAATATATGAATCGTAATAAGCATAGTGGAATCAATATGGCATTGCTTTTGCTTGATTTAATAAGCTTACTTATATGTTTTTTCAGTATTGATTTCCTTAATTTGCACTTTTTTGATAAACAGATATATATGAGCTATGAGGTTATCTTAGATCTATTAGGACCAATCTTTCTGGCTTATTCGATTGTATTTATATTTTTTAATCAGAATCAGGACTTTCAGAAAAGAGGATATTTCGAGGAACTTTTATATGTTATCAAGATGAATCTTCTTTTTGCGATGGTTATACTGCTTCTCCTCTTTGGAAGCAGGGCAACCGCTACTATGGCAAGACGAGGCCTGTTCGGTGCATTGGGTATGAATGTTATACTGATGTATGCCATTCACTGCATATACAAGGCATATCTTAGATGGTGGTATAATAAGAAGAGAAATGTCACGCATGTATATCTGGTCACAACTACCGACAGGGCAGAAGGCATTATAAAGCAGCTTAAGAACAGTGATGAGAAGTTTACAAGGCGCATTAAGGGTATTGCAATTATCGATAATGATTTAAAGGGTAAGGAGATAGCAGGTGTTCCTGTAGTTGCGACGTATGATGATGCCCTTGAATATGCGAAGGTCAATATTGTCGATGAGGTATATATTAACGTATCGTATGTGACCGGGAATTCTCTCAAGGATTTTATAATGGAATTTGAGAGAATGGGAATTACCGTATATCTCAATATCAATATTCTTGAGAAATTCGAAGGGTTTGACAAGCAGGTTACCATGTACGGTTCATTCCCTGTGATTTCGTTCTGTGCAAAGACATTTGAAGAGAACAAGATGCTCATAAAGAGAGCTATAGATATAGTTGGGGCGATAGTCGGTCTTTTGATTACGGCGGTTGTTACAATATTTGTTGCACCGGCTATACTGATTGAATCTCCGGGCCCGCTCTTCTTTAAACAGAAGAGAGTGGGAAAGAACGGAAGATATTTTTACATGTATAAGTTCCGCTCAATGTATAAGGATGCTGAGGAACGCAAGAAGGCACTTATGGAGCAGAATGAAATGAAGGGGCTTATGTTTAAGATGACAGATGACCCGCGTATTACCAAAGTAGGTAAGTTCATACGAGCTACAAGTATAGATGAGCTTCCACAGTTTTTTAATGTGCTGAAGGGAGATATGAGTCTGGTAGGAACCAGACCGCCTACGGTCGATGAGTTCATGCAGTATGCCGGATATCATAAGAGAAGACTCAGTATCAAGCCGGGCATAACAGGGTTATGGCAGGTGAGCGGTAGAAGCAATATTGAGGATTTTGAGGAGGTTGTCAAGCTTGATTTAGAGTATATTGACAATTGGTCAATCGCGTTGGACATTAAGATACTGTTTAAAACCGTTCTGGTTGTATTTAAGAAGGATGGTTCAAGATAAAAAAAGAGAGGAAAATAAGGGAAAATGGCAACAAACAACAAAAAGAAGAAAAAATCTAACAGCAAAAATATTGCAATAATTGCAACATGTTCAATACTTGCGCTTATTCTTATTATAGTATTGGTCGTGTACCTTGTATTAAAGAGCTACATAGGAAAAATCAATAAGGTTAATCCGGATGATTGGAACAATATAACAAGCAACACCAATGAAGTGCAGACTGATGACGATGGAAATGTAATATCCGATACAACAATGTCGGATGAGATTAACAGTTCTGGTGCCGAGAATTTCGGTGATGGTGAAGGACTTGAGAAGGATTATGTTAAGAATATTGTTCTTATAGGCGTTGATAACAGACATTTTGAGAACATCCTGTACAATCCGGGCAATTCAGATGCGATTATTCTCGTATCGTTTAACTCTAAGACACATAAGGTTTATCTGACATCGATTATGAGAGATACGGCAGCGTATATTCAGTATAGTGATGCGTTAAAGGCTAAGAACGGCAAGCTCAAAGATGGCTATGATAAGATTAACAGAGCGAATGCTGTTGGCGGACCGGAATTCCTGCTTGACATTATTGAAGGTAACTTCAAGATAAAGGTTGATGATTACATACTTGTAGATTTCTATAGTCTTATTGATATAATAGATATTCTCGGTGGTATTCCGATGACCCTTACGGATGCTGAGGCTGAGGCAGCTAACAACTATATCCGCGATATGGATTTCGACAGAGGAGTATCGGATTGGGAGACAGCCAATGTACTTAGCGGTGGCGGAGACCTTATCCTTAATGGTGTTCAGGCTGTAGGATATTCAAGAGAAAGACAGACAGCAGGTTCAGACTTTAACAGAACCAGCAGACAGAGAGCTGTAATTGAGCAGATTATTGTTAAGGCTAAGAAGATGAGTGTTACACAGTTGAATGACCTTGCAAATTCTATCCTGCCTAAGGTATATACCAATATGTCTGAGAGTGAGATACTTGGAATGGTTGCAGACGCTGTGACATATTTAGGATATGACGTTGAGCAGTACAGAGTTCCGTTTGACAATATGTATGAGTCGGTAAACGGAAACCTGCTTCCTGATTATGAAGCAACCAATAAGAAACTTCAGGAGATAATATTTGCAACAGAATAACAGGCTGAAAGAGAGTGATTACAGCATCTGTAATCACTCTTTTGACATACAAAGCTTTATGTGATTTTAAAAAGCGGAAGGATACCAGAAAATGAGAAAGAAAAAATCTGTGGGAAAAATTATAGGTATAGTTGCGGGATGTATTGTAGCGGCTGTAGCAGTATTCGGTATAAGCTGCTATTTGATTTTGCTCCACTACATCAATAAGAGAAACTATGTGCCTACTGACGAGAATTTTACAATACTTGATGAGACACCTTCATTTATTGAGGATGTTCTCAATCCTACTTCTAAACCGGCGGGACCTGATACTGATAAGAGTGAAATTGAATCATATAAGAACGATGTGGAAAGCCGCGCAGACAGTACGACAGATGGTGACGAAGAACTCGTATCGGATGTTATTAATATCTTACTTGTAGGATCTGATGTGCGCCCTGATGAGGACGTAGGACGTTCGGATACGATGATTCTTGTGTCAATCAATAAGGAGACAAAGAGAATTGTTGCTACATCATTTCTCAGAGATACTTATGTGAAGATACCTATAAAGAATGAGTTCCATAAGCTAAATGCAGCTTATGCGTATGGCGGAATCGAGTTGCTTTTTGAGACGCTTCAGTATAATTACGGTGTCTCGGTTGATAAATATGTTGCAGTGGATTTCCTCTCATTCATCGATGCGATAGATATTCTGGGAGGACTTGATGTTCAGGTATATGAGGATGAGTTATATTGGTTCAATCAGTATATCCATGCCAGCAATCTGCTTGTAGAGCCGCCTGAGAGAGAGGATTCCGATTACGTCGATTATGCGGATGGCTCATACCAGCACCTTAACGGTAAGCAGGCGCTTGCCTATGCTCGTTTCAGATATGTCGGAAATGGAGATTTCACAAGAACTGACAGACAGAGAAGAGTCGTACAGAATATTTTTGATAAGGTTAAGACCATGGATGTAGGTACAATTGTGAAGCTTCTTGACAGTATTATACCTCAGATAACAACGAACCTCACAACCGACGAATGTATGGAGCTTATCACATTGCTGCCGGAAATTTCCAAGTATGAGGTTGTGTCATGGCATATCCCGGATGAGGATTTTAAGTACATGACAATAGATGGTGATGATGTTGTTGCGATAGATTTCAGCTACTATATGAAGAAGCTGTATAATTACATATATACTGACGCAGAGCCGGAGACCGATAAACAGAATTAGTTAATTGATGAGTGCTCTAAGAAGGGGCATGCATAATGAAGAAAAAGAGATTAAGATTATTGTATTTTATACCCGTTGTTTTGTGGATGGCTGTTATATTCTGGTTTTCGTCCAACAATGGCGATGTTTCATCAATACAGAGCGGGAAAGTCTCATATATGATGGCAAGTGCTATGGATAAGGCGTTTAGGCTTGATATGTCTGAGGCGGAGCGGATGGGATTCTCCGAGAGCATATCGTTTCTTGTGAGAAAGACGGCGCATTTTACGGAATATCTTGTGCTTGGAGTTCTACTATATGTGGCAATTGCGAATAATTTTGGGACACTTTTAGACTCACTCGACAGAGACTTGAGAATTGGGAATATAGTAAAATTCCGGTATTTTCTCCCGGCAGTCATTGTATTTGGATATGCGGGGACAGATGAACTTCACCAGTATTTTGTGCCGGACAGATGTTGCAGCTTTAAAGATGTGCTTATAGATACTGCAGGTGGACTTACAGGAATCGTAATTATAATTCTGTTTAGGTACATTTGCAGAAAAGTCACATATAATAGAGCAGAGCATACTGCGCGGGGAATTAAGGATGAGAATATGTAATCTGAGGGAAAAACAGGTAATCAATTCCGCAGACTGTAAGATATTAGGTTATGTGCAGGATGTGGAATTTGACCTGTGTTCAGGTTGTATCAAGGCGATTATAGTGCCGGGTCCGCCGAAGCTTTTCTGTTTTTTTGGTGCGGACTGTGAGTATGTTATACCATTTGAATGTATTGTGAATGTTGGACCGGACGTGATTCTGGTAAATGTGTGTCCGGAGAAAATAGTAGTAAAATTATAGGAGGCGAGATTATGAAGTGTCCGTTCTGTAATGCGGAGAATACAAGAGTTATAGATTCAAGACCTGCCGATGACGCATTTTCCATAAGGAGAAGAAGGCAGTGCGATGTGTGTGACAAGAGATTTACAACTTATGAGAAGGTCGAGACTATGCCGCTGGTTGTTATCAAGAAAGATAATAACAGGGAACCATATTCGAGGGAAAAGCTTCAGAACGGTATCTTACAATCCTGCCATAAGCGTCCTGTCTCCGTTGAGGAGATAACAAGAATTGTAGATGAAGTGGAAAATGCGATATTTAACATGGAACTCCGGGAAGTTCCCACAAGCACGATTGGAGAGCTTGTGATGGACAAGCTCAAGGATATAGATGCGGTTGCGTATGTACGTTTTGCTTCTGTATACAGAGAGTTTAAAGATGTGAATACTTTTATGGACGAGCTTAAAAAAATGCTAAAATAGGAGGCATAATGTTTAAAAGGTTATATCCCTCAGAAGATGCAGATAACATATATGAAATAGATTTTCGGGATTTTTATTCGAATGGTTACAGGGCTGTTTTGTTTGACATAGATAATACATTGGTAGAACATGGCGCACCTGCAACACCGAAGGTGATTGATTTTTTTAAGAGACTGCATGAGCTAGGATTTGATACATGTCTTATCTCAAATAATAAGGAGCCGCGGGTGGCTTCGTTTGCGGCACAGGTGGACTCAAAGTATCTGTATAAAGCAGGAAAGCCGTCCCCGGACGGCTATTTAAAGGGTGTGGAGCTGTGCGGCGCAGTCAAGGATAACACGCTTTTTATCGGAGACCAGCTGTTCACAGATATATGGGGGGCTAACAGGGCTGGTATACACAGCATACTTGTAAAGCCGATTCACCCAAAGGAAGAGATACAGATTATTTTAAAAAGAAGATTAGAGTGGGTAGTGCTTATTTTTTACAGGAGGTATAAGAAAAAGCATGGGAAAAATTGATGCTAGGACGGCAGTATGTGGTCTTATCGGGAACCCGGTGGGACATTCGATTTCTCCGTTTATTCATAACACATTGGCAGAAAGGCTTGGATTCAATCTTGCATATATGACCTTCAAGGTCGAGAAGGGTGAGGTTGCCACTGCGGTAAAGGGAGCATACGCACTCAATATAAAGGGAATGAATGTCACTGTACCCCACAAGCAGGAGGTCATGGAGGCTGTAGTCGAGATTGATGAGCTTGCGAAGAATATAGGTGCTGTCAACACGCTTGTGCGCGTTGAAGGCGGTTATAAGGGCTACAATACGGACTATTACGGCATAAAGAGACAGCTTGTATGCGATGGCATTGACATAGATGGACGTGACGTAATAATTCTTGGGGCAGGAGGAGCTTCAAGAGCGGTTACATTTATGTGTGCCGTTACAGGTGCATCGCGGGTATATCTTTTAAACAGAAGTGTCGACAAGGCGGTAAGTCTTGCAGCTGATGTCAACGCCTATGTGGGTGAGAAGCGCGTGTATGCAATGCCTCTTGATGGATACAAGGAACTTGAAGGATATGAGGGCGGCAAAAAGAAATACATTGTCATCCAGACAACCAGCAAGGGACTGTACCCGGATGTGGATGGAACACCTGTTGAGGATGGGAGGTTCTATGACATGATAGAGGCGGCGGTTGATATAATTTTCAATCCATCGGAGACACGCTTTATGAAGCTTTCAAGGGAACATGGGGCGAGAGCCTACAATGGACTTGAGATGCTGCTGTATCAGGGCGTTGAGGCTTTTGAACTGTGGAATGATGTCAAGGTACCGGATGAACTTTGCAGGGAACTTTATATACTTATGAAAAAAGAGATGGGGCAGGAGTAAAAACTGATGGAAGAAAAGCACAAAGACAATAAGAATATAATTCTCATTGGTTTTATGGGCTGTGGCAAGACAACCTTTGGAAAATGGATAGAACAGAACAGGGCAAGAAGGTTCATCGATACGGATGATTTCATTGTCGAACATCAAAAATGCTCAATAAATGACATATTTGCGGAGCATGGTGAGGAATATTTCAGGAATCTTGAGACGGACTGTTTAAGGGAGTTGATATCGGAGAAAATCAGTGCTGCAGTGATATCCGTCGGCGGCGGATTGCCGCTTAGAGAAGAAAACGGAAGGCTTTTAAGGGAGCTTGGGATGGTTGTGTACCTCAGGGCGCGTGTGGATACACTTGTAAAACGACTTTCGCATGATAAGACAAGACCGCTTCTTGCAGGTGGCAATGTTGAACAGAAAATCACTGAGCTTATGCAAAGACGAGCCGATATATATGAGAAACGAGCCGATATCATAATAGACACAGATGATGGTTCATTTGAAAAAATGTTTGAAAGGATAGCACATTATGAAAATACTTGTAATTAACGGACCGAACCTTAATTTTCTTGGAATAAGGGACAGGAAGATATATGGAACACAGGATTATGACTATCTTGTAAAGCTGTTGAACGATAAGGCGGCTGAGCTTGGGATTGAAATAGAAACCTGGCAGAGCAACCATGAAGGCGCTATAATAGACAGACTTCAGGCAGCGTACTTTGAACATGAGAGAGGGGAGCTTGATGGGCTTGTCATAAATCCGGGAGCATACACTCATTACAGCTATGCGATCCGCGATGCGCTTGCTCCGCTTGACTTTCCGAAGTATGAGGTACATATATCGGATATACATTCAAGAGAGGATTTTCGCCATGTGTCGGTGACACTCCCGGAGTGTACGAAACAGATTGCAGGAAAAGGACTTGAGGGATATTGTATGGCTATGGAGGAAATAGCCGGTTTATTAAGAGAAAGGAAAGATGGTTAGTTTATGGGAGATATACACCCCTATTTGGGCGGGATACTTTTACTCGCCTTTATTATAATTGATGCTGTGCTGTATGCGTTTTCATCGGCACTTCAGAACGTAAATGATTCTTTTATTGAAAAAAAGCGTGAGGATGAGAATGACAGGAAGGCAAAGAAGCTTGAGCGCCTTGCGGATAATCCCGCTGTACTGTCAAACGCGCTTGATATAACAGTTTTTATAAGCAATGTCGCTGTCGGAGGATATATATTAAGAGCCATTTCAAGGGCGATAGAGAAGGCGACAAAGATTCAGTCCATGTGGATAATATTTGCAGTTGCGGTTGTTGTTATTATCCTTCTGCTTGTTGTCGGAGTACTTGTTCCTAAGCGTGTCGGAATGAAATTTCCTGAGAAAACACTCTACAGACTGGTTAAACCGGCAGGATTGCTTATTTATATTCTCACGCCGGTGGCTTTTGTGGTGACGAAGCTTTCTAATCTGGTGCTAAGGCTTATCGGTATCAATCCGCATGAGAACCTCGAGAATGTCACTGAGGAAGAGATAATCACGATGGTCAATGAGGGACAGGAGAAGGGCGTGCTTGAGGAAGGCGAAGCAAAGATGATTAACAATATCTTTGAATTCGGGGATAAGGAAGCACATGACGTCATGGTGCACCGTTCTAACATTGTCGGTATAGATCAGAACGTCTCACTTGAGGAGGCGTTTAAGATAATGCTCAGCAATAATTTTTCAAGATACCCTGTGTATGATGAGGATATTGACCATATTGTCGGCATGATACATCTGAGGGATGCGATTGTTGCCTATGAGAATGACAAGAGCAATGAACCTGCGATAAAGGACATCAACAAGCTCATGCGTGACGCGTATTTTGTTCCTGAGACACGCAATGTGGACGCTCTTTTTAAGGAGATGCAGGCGAATAAGATTCAGTTTGCGATAGTTGTAGATGAATATGGACAGACCTCCGGTATCATCACCATGGAGGATATTATTGAGGAGATAGTCGGAAATATCATGGACGAGTACGATGAGGAGGAGAAGCAGATTGAGCGAACCTCTGAGGATTCATACGAGGTTGACGGATTGACACTGTTAGATGACCTCGAGGATTTATTGGATATTACATTTGATACAGAAGACTATGAGACAATCAATGGATTTATGATAGCACAGCTACATAGACTTCCTGCAGACGATGAGAGTGGGGAGGTCGACTATGAGGGCTATCATTTTAAGGTGTTAGAGGCAAAGAACAGGGTAATCCGCAAGGTTAAAATTACAAAGCTTGAAGGTGAGGAAGACAAGAGTAATGACAGTAATAAACAGACTGACGAATAATATTCCTGTTATCATAGAAAATCTGCCAGGTGCAAGAAGCATAACTTTCGGTGTGTATGTCGGAAGTGGTTCGCAGAATGAGACAGTCTCAAATAATGGAGTTGCACATGCGATAGAGCACATGCTTTTTAAGGGTACAGATAAGTACAGCGCGGCACAGCTTGCCGATATAATGACGGAGCTTGGCGGTGGCATAAACGCATACACCTCCAAGGAAAATACGGTCTTTTACGGTAAGGTTCTACCGGAGGATTTTGAGAGGGCACTGTCAATCATGGCAGATATGCTTTTTAATTCGGTGTTTGATTCGAAGGAGTTTGCCAAGGAGAAGGGTGTTATAATTGATGAGATAGATTCCTACGATGATTCGGCTGAGGATATGTGCCATGAGCTTTTGCAGAAACGCGTCTGGAGTGACAATCCGCTGGGTTTTATAATATCCGGAAGCAAGAGCAATGTCAAAAAGCTTACAAGGCAGCAGCTTGTGGACTTTAAGGAGGCCAACTACACAGCCGACAATATTCTCATATCTGTTGCGGGAAAATGCGATGAGGCGCAGATAATGTCTGTGCTTGAACCTCTGTTTGCCGTTTTGCCGGGTTCGGGCAGGAAGCTTATTCCTGATAGACCGGAATTTAACAGATGTTTTATTTCAAAATATAAGGACATGGAGCAGGTTCACTTAAATATAGCTTTTGACAATGTGCGAAGCTCCGATGAGGACAGATATGCCATGTACATGATTAACTCAATGCTTGGCGGCAATCTAAATTCAAGACTTTTCCAGAAGGTCAGGGAGGAGAGCGGTCTTACCTACAGCATATACTCATACAACAGTATGTGTGACCTTGCAGGGCTTTTTCATATATATGCGTCCATGAGCGCGGCGCAGACGCAGAGAGTATATGAGCTTATATTTGAGATAATAGATGAGCTGAATGAGAAGGGGATCGATGAACAGGAGCTTGCGATGTTAAAAAAACAGACGCGCATAGAGCTTGTGCTTGGAAGTGAGGCGGCAAGCAACACTGTTCTCAATAATGCTAAAACCTTCCTATCCACCGGAAGTGTTATTTCGCTTGATGAAGCGGTGGCACACTATGAGGCGGTGACCCTAGAACAGTTCAACAGATGCATAAGGACATATCTTAGAAAAGATAAGTGCAGTGTGTGTCTTGTAGGAAACGTCAAGGACGTGCCTGTTTCGAAGCTCAAAGGGCATTGGAGTAATAGCCAGTCGCCTGCTTAGACCATGGTTTGACAATGAAAAAAAGATGTAGTATCATCGAAATAGATGATACTACATCTTTTTTGTTTGGCGGCGGTGCTGGGACAGTGGTGTCAGACCCCGTGTCCCACAAAGTTGGGACG
>JBNMLM010000048.1:0-17489 GCA_050874845.1 Eubacteriales bacterium
GTATTATGGTCTTGACGGTGAAGAACAGGATGTGTTCAAGACGCTTGCACAGGCAGGTGTAAACTACATAAGGCTTCGTGTATGGAATGACCCTTATGATGAAGATGGAAATGGATATGGTGGTGGAAATAATGATGTTGCAACAGCTATTGAGCTTGGAAAGAGAGCGACACAGTATGGTATGAAAGTCTGCATTGATTTCCACTATTCGGATTTCTGGGCTGACCCGACCAAGCAGTATGTGCCAAAGGCATGGAAAGGAATGGCTATTGAGCAGAAAAGTGATGCCTTGTACGATTTTACAGTGACAAGCCTTACGGATATTCTTAATGCAGGTGTTGACGTGGGCATGGTTCAGGTCGGTAATGAGATTAATAAGGGAATGTCGGGTGAGACATTTACATCTTCTGTTGCTGAACTTTTGAAAGCCGGGAGCAGTGCGGTAAGGGAGGTTTCTAAGGCAGCAGGAAAAGATATTCAGGTTGCGGTACATTATACAGATATAGATAAGCAGGGAGAGGTTGCAAAGATTACGGAGGACCTTGATAAATATGGGGTTGATTATGATATTTTTGCAATGTCCTACTATTCATATTGGCATGGTTCTATTGAGAATATGCAGGATATGGCTGAATATGTGCAGGACAATTATGGCAAGAAAGTTATGATTGCTGAGACATCATATTGCTTTACTTCTGAGGATGGAGATGGAAATGCCAACAGTGTATCAGGAACGGATGACCTTGTGGATGGCTATGATGCGAGTGTGCAGGGACAGGCGGATATGGTACGCGATATCTGCGCTGCAGCAAATGAGGCGGGAGCTATAGGTGTATTCTACTGGGAGGGAACATGGATTCCTGTTGGACCTGCCGATGCAGATAATTCATCACTTTGGGAGAAATATGGAAGCGGCTGGGCAAGCAGTTATTCGGCATCCTATGATCCTAATGATGCAGGAAAATATTATGGTGGATGCGCATGGGACAATCAGGCAATGTTTGACTTTACAGGACATCCACTTGATTCACTCAAGGTATTCAGGGAGTTAAAATATGGTGCTACAGCACCTCTTGCAGTTGAGAAGGTTCCGGATGTGGATGTGTCATGCAATGTCGGTGGGACACTTGCACTTCCTGAAGTGGCATTAGTAATCTACAATGACAAGACAGCTAACAGGGAAGTACCTGTAGTGTGGGATGAGGAGCAGATAGCAGCAATAGATACCAATGTTGGCGGTACATACCAGGTAAAAGGAATACTTCAGGATGAGGAACTTGGTGAGGAGTACAGGACAGTAACAGCAAATGTTAATGTAAAGCTTATCAATTATGTTGAAAATTCAAGTTTTGAGGATTCTGATACTTCAATGTGGAAAGTGTCTTATAATGGAAAGAAAAATCCTACAGATTATCAGGTAAATGCAAAGGATGCAAAAACCGGTGAGACAGCTTTTCATTTCCGGTCTGCCGATGATATGGATTTTTCGATTGAGCAGGATATCACGGGGCTTGAACCTGGAACATACGAACTTTCAGTTTTTTCACAGGGTGGAGATATGTTAAGTTCGTCAGTTCTTGAGTTGTATGCAACCGTTGATGGCAAGGAATATACACAGCAGTTTGAATTGACAGGGTATGCCGATTGGAAACAGCCTACAATCAACGATATCAAGCTTACAGGTGACAATATGGTTGTCGGTGTGCGTATGAAATGTAATGGTGGAAGCTGGGGAACTGTGGATGATGTTACACTTAACAGGATTGGGGATTAGTGTAAAAACGCGTTTTCCTCGAACATTGTAAATGGGAGCTTGCAGTTATTTGGTTATAAGCAAGCAGTGAAGCGGATTGCGAATATCCGATCGACAAAAATATAAAAAAATACGGAGAATCAAAATATGAATTATGAGCTTTTTTTGGATGAACTAAAGAAATATATTTTAGATAATAAGACATGGAATATAGCTGATGAAAATTATAAGCTGTACAAGGATGGCTATACATCAGCGGATGAGGAAGAATTAGAGTTTATCCGCAACACAAATATAAAATATAATAATGTAGAGTCAGATACATTGACTGGAGATTTTATTGATTTAAAGATTATAGGAAATAATGGAAGTACTATGTCATGCAGATTTGCTGGAACTTATCTTTATGATGAATATACGGCACATGGCTGGGATGCGGTTGGACATATTGTGGATGAAAATATTAAGGTGGTTTCCGTCACAAATGTAAATGAGATTATAAAAAACATAGCTGATTATTCATTTATGCATAATAATCTGATTATAAGACCGATTAATTTTGCAGATAACAGATATGAACTTAAGAATTGCATTTACAAGCAGGTTGGAGACATTGCACTTGTATTGTATGCAATGCTTTACAATAATAAGGAAATGGGATTAGCTACAATCAAGATACCTAAACCGGTTTTTGAGCGTTGGGGAAAGAACCTTGATGAAGTGTGGAATGAAGCATTGATTAATACGAATGTGTGGGCACCGCCACGTATGTACATGAAACCTTCTGATATGGACAAGCCATCCTATGAAAAGGGCGCATTTATGGCACTTAACAGTGTACCGGAGAAGGTTAATCCACTCAGTGCGCCGATAGTTACAACAACAAAGCAGCAAAATGGTGCCATAGCAATGTTTTACCCTGGTGTCATGGAAAAGGTTGCGCAGATATGTGGTGGAAGTTATTACGTAGTATTTACAAGTATACATGAGGCGCGTATTCACCAGAAAGGAACAATGCCGCCGAGACAGATTTTACAGACTTTAAAGGATGTGAACAAAAAATTTAATCCGGCGAATGAAATATTGAGCCGAAAAGTCTTTTATTATGACAGTGAAAAGAAAACTTTTGAAGCCCTTGAGCTATAATGAGATTAAATACTGTTTTATAAAATAAAAGGGTTCAAGCCCAGCATCTGGTGAGATACGAAGCATCAATTTTATAAAATTAAAGAGAACCCCCATTACCTTTGGGTGATGGGTTGAACTCTTTTGCCGGGTGCCGGGTACAAGCCCGGTACCGGATTAAGATGCGAAGCATCGATTTTATATGAGCAAGAAGCGAATTGCGAACATCATTGACATGAGCAAGCGGTGAAGCGGATTGCGAATATCATTGACCATCTTCAAGCGAGAAAGCTCTCATCTCTAAGGTGGAGATGAATTGCACCCGTTGTTTTTTCCGTGGGTGAAATCAGACAGGATAATAGAATCAGAATAAAGCACTTGACAAAAGTGGTCTGTGGTTATAGACTAGATATATAGGTCGGTAACTACAGACCACTTTTGCGTTTGTTCAGATAATATTTCAATAATATATTGTAAGAATACAATCTGAATAAATTTTTTAACCAAATCAAGAAGTACCCTGCTTCAATTGCGAAGAGCAATAAGCAGGGGTGGGGACTTGCAGTTATTTGGTTATGAGCAAGCAGAGAAGCGGATTGCGAATATCCGCTTGACGTAATTACCTGAAAAAAATATTATGCGAAAAGGAGAATTTGTATGGAAAGCCTTAAATTATGTGAGAGCGATTATCGTTTTATGTGTGTTATATGGGACAACGAACCGCTTGCATCGGGTAAGCTTGTGGAGTTGTGCAGCAAGGAGCTTGGCTGGAAGAAATCGACAACCTATACGACACTTAAAAAAATGTGTGAGAAGGGTTTTGCAAAAAATGAGAATACAGTGGTGAGCGCACTGGTAAAGAAGGAGGAGGTTGTGGCGTATGCCAGTGACCATTTTGTGAAGCATACTTTTGGTGGCTCTCTGCCACAGTTTTTGGTTGCATTTCTAGGAGGAAAGAAGATAAGTGAGGAGGAGGCACAGGAGCTTAAAAAGCTGATTGACGAGCATAAGTAAAGGTCTGGACAATGATGAGACAATATCATTGACAGCTCTGGCGGAATTGCTATAAGCCGTACCGTGTCTGGACAATGATAGAACAATATTATTGACAGCACATAACCAGGAGAAGAGAGGGATGATGTAGTGGAGGGTATATTTTTAAATATTTTGAACATGAGCCTCACCGCAGGAGTAATAATTGTGGCAGTGCTTATAATAAGGCTGTTTTTGAAAAGACTGCCTAAGAAATATTCGTATTTTTTGTGGAGTGTTGTCGCTTTTAGACTTCTTTGTCCGGTGTCATTTTCCTCAATATTCAGCATTTTTAATTTGAAAATATTTTCAAAAGTGAATATTACGGGCAGGGAAAACAATGTTGATGGCAAGCTTACGCACATAAAAGATATGTTGAGTGCAGCTATGGGAAAGCAGGCATCAGGCATTGGTGCATATAGTGAAGCAGGGAAAATGCCGGGGATATCGGGGAAGCCGGAAAACAATGCGGTAGGAATATTGCAAGGAACAACGGCTGGAACTGTTTCGGGCGCAGCATCAGGTGTGACAGCCGGCACAGCAGTGGGGGAGACAGCAGATGCTGCGATAAACACGGTTACAGGGACGGCACCGCCTAGTGTAGAAGATGCCATAGCAGGGAACATAAATGCTGTGGGAAACGGAAATATGAGTGGCATATCAGTGTGGGATTCAGGCTGGTTTAAGGTGCTGATGATTGTGTGGATTGTCGGAATGACAATCCTGCTTATATATGGTGTAGTTTCCTATATAGTGATGGCAAGGAGAGTTTCAAATGCGGTGTGGGCTGGGGAGAATGTATATCGCTCTGAAAAAATCACATCACCCTTCGTATTTGGTTTATTAAGACCGAAAGTGTATATACCTTGCTTTATTGAGGCGAAGGCATCAGAGTATGTCATCTTGCATGAAAATTACCATATTTACAGGCACGATTATATAGTAAAGCCGGCTGCATTTTTACTTTTGTGCATCCACTGGTTCAATCCGCTTGTGTGGATTTCATTCTACATGATGGGAAGAGATATGGAGATGAGCTGTGATGAGGCTGTGCTTGCTGATATGATAAGGGAGCAGGGACGCATGAAAGATGGCATGAGTGAGAGCGAGATTGTAAAAGGCTACTCGTATGCTCTGCTAAACTGTGCATCACACGGAAGCTTTAATTCACTGTTCGGGCTTGGCTTTGGAGAATTGTCCGTTGAGAAGAGAATTAAAAACGTGCTGAAGTATAAAAAGTATGGAGTACTTATAACGGTGGCACTTATTTTGGTGTGTGCCATTGTGCTTGTGGCATGTACAACCAATTCAAATAGTGCAAAAGGGAATGATGCAGATTATTCAGAAAGCCAGCTTACGCTGGAGTTAGAGAGAGATTCAAGCTTAGGCTTTACGTTCAATACGTGGCTTGATGAGCCGGGCAGTGGGATAACTGAGCTTGATGTAAAAATTGTAAACGACAGGAATGGAAATTCCATAATCTCGTGGGATGGAAATATTGTAAAACTCGATAAGGATATTATTCCGGCAGGTATATATGAATACAGCAGGAAAATTGACATTGACGGTGATGGTGAGGATGAGAGGATACTCAAATGCCATTACAGTCCGGATGACAATAATACATACAAGACAGTGATATTAGACACTGAAAATGGTAGTCCGTTATGTCTTGAAATTCCGCCGTATAATATAGGCACTGCGAAAGCTTACGATGGCTTTATCCTCAAGATTAAGCTTGATTTTGAAAGCATGACAAGATTATATGATTGCACTAATCCGGGGAAAAATGAATTTTTAAAGGAGCTAAGACAATCGCTTGTCGGCAAGGTATGGGATGAAGCCGGAAAGCTTATAAACCCTGACAGTAAGGATGGTCTTAGCAAGTCAGTCGAGATGGGATTTGGAAAAGAATATAATAGCGGTTTAATATATGAAGATGGAAGTGCTATACCGTATGCGATATCCTATAACGTAAATGTGTGGCTTAATGAGGAGTCCAATGAAAAATTTATTGCGGTTTTAAAATATAAGCCGGAAAAGGGAAGTATGGTATTGTTAGAGAATGGAAGCATGGTTGATATGCTTGCGTCAGGAAAAATAACCGGAAGTGCTGATGCTGGCTTTAAGTTTGTGCCGGATGAGACATCACAGGATATTGAGCTTGATTTTAGTACTTCACCGAGAAAATGGACAGAGAAAAAATTGGAAATTGCAAGGTCGCTCTACAAAGATTTTACTCCATGTGCTGCGAATATTGACGGGGAATGGATTAAGTCGCTCTACAATGAGGAGCATGATGTGCTGATTGTGCAGGAGAGCAACGCTTATGGAATATATCACGGGGATGAATATGTATCCGTACCTGTGGGGGTACCGTTTCCAACGGATATTTATGTGACAATTAAGTTTATAGATGCAAATGCTGATGGGAAAGATGAGTTGTATATAAGGGCAGGCATGACAGGCGATTCATGGCAGCAGCTTATAGGACTTGAACCGCTGACAGTGTTGGTGGATTCCTACAGCAATGATGGAAGCAAATCAAAGATTAAGGATTACGTGAAGGAGTACAGCATTACATCTGTATGGGTGAGCGATGATGAACGAGTTCATGTGTTAGCTGAATTTGTTATGAAAAGTGGACAGACCTACAATACAGAGTGCGTTGTCGGCGGTGCGGATGTACAGAAACTGGATGATTTCGTAATTGAACCTGTATTTATTGACACAATTATAGATGGTGAATATCCTTATTCTGTAAAACAGGATATACGTTTCAGGGTAAGTCAAGGCTCGATGATTGACGGATATGGATATATATTCATGTCCATTCCGTTAAAGTACGATGAGGAGAGTAATCATTATATAGAGCGTGGAGATGTCAATACATATTATAGGGAGATAAGCCCGGCTGCTGGGCAGCAGAGCATCACAAACGAATCAGCGTCAAGCGCGCCGACAGAGTCACAGAAGACAGTGAACTCGACACAAAATACAACTGGCTCATCGGAAAATGGCACAGCAGATGACCTTGACAATGCAGTTTTTGAGGCATGTGTCAGGTATCACATGGACCCACAGGAGGTGTGGAATCTGCTTAATAATGCTTCTGAAATGGATAAGATTTCGATATTTACACAGTGCAGGCAGTACCATGATGCGGAACTTGACGAGTGGAAAGAGAAGATGGCTGCGTACTATGGGGACGGCTGGTACAATAGAGCAAAGACATATGATAAGACGGGGCAGACAGAATCTTAAACAGCATTTCCGCTTACAATCAAAATTCATTATTTACAAATATTGAGTATAATGAGATAATAAATAATCTGGGGTCGGTATTTTGTATAGTGATACAGACTATGAAGTATCGGCGGCAGTGAGAAAAATAAGCAACAGATTAGAGGGTGTAATGGGAATTGACACAGGAAAGGAATATCAATAAATGACAGAACAGCAGGCGAAAAGATTAAAGCGGAAAAAGAAAAAAAGGATGAGAAAAATATTGTCGTGGAGCATAGTAATCGCAACACTTATAGCGATTATTTTTCTGTTTGTATTTCTGATTAGTTTTATATCGAAACTGTCAGGAGGGAAAACTAAGGATGCGATAAGGCTTCCGGTTGAGACAACCTCAGAAAGCGGGCAGTCAGATGAAAATGGCATATCAAGTGAGGTAAGGCATGAAACATCATCAACTGATGTTTCAACATCGGATACATCCACAGCAGATACAATGAGTAACACTGTAGAAAGCACAACGGCTGCTGCAAGTGAAGCAGAGACAACGACTGCTTCGCAGACTGCAACAGAAACAACGACTGCTTCACAGACTACAGAGACAACCACAGCGTCAAGCGCAGCGAGTCTGCCAAGCAATGTGTCCGGCTCACAGTTAAATGCAGCGGATTTTGCAAATTACTCTACAGAGAAAGTCCCTTATGGCTTTGGCTCGGAGGTAGATGCCGATAACAGACCGGATGGATGCACATGGTATACGAACAAATTCAGCAATTATACGGCACTTTTTATCATGCCAAAGAGCAGCAATATATATCTTACATTTGATGAGGGCTATGAGTATGGCTTCAGCGGTGAGATACTTGATGTCCTGAAGGAGAAGAATGTAAAGGCGGTATTCTTTGTAACATTACCTTATGCGCGCGATAATCCTGAGCTTGTACAGAGAATGATTGACGAGGGACATATTGTTGGAAACCACACGACAACGCATCCATCCGGCGGATTACAGCAGTACGATGCGCAGAAGCAGATAGATGATATTGACCAGGTGACACAGTATGTTAAGGAGCATTACGGCTACAGCATGAACCTGTTTCGTTTCCCGGAGGGGTCATTTAGCGAACAGAGCCTTGCTATTGTCAATGCACTCGGATATACACCTGTATTCTGGAGCTTTGCTTACAAGGACTGGGATGTAAATAACCAGCCTGACGTTTCAGAGTCGCTTACAAATGCCCTGAACAAGGCACATGGCGGAGCAATATATCTTCTCCATGCGGAGTCACAGACTAACACGAAGATGCTTCCTGATTTGATTGACGGGCTTAGGTCAAAAGGTTATTCGCTTGAACTGTTAAATTATTAAACTAGGAAATATGTATAGTCAAGCAGTTATTCGCAATTGAAGCAGGCTGCTTACTTGATTTGGTTTAAAAGAATAAGTAAGCTATTCAATAAAATAAGAATACATCCGATATGTATTAAGAGCAGTTATTGGGTTATGAGCAAGTAGCGAGGCAGTCGCTTGACGATAATACACGGATGGATGATGAAGCTAAGGACAGCACATTTTTTGGTGCTGTCCTTTTTTAGCGGAAATAAGCCAAAATCCATGCCTTTATGAGATGTTGGCGGCTGTTGTATAAAACTAAGAAACTTGCAAAGATTTTTAAGGATAGGGAGGAAACTATGACACAGAATGTATATGTAAATTTAAAGAGTCTTAGAGCGAACATTAATGGAGGTTCTCAGACTGCGCTTGACAAGCTAAAAACTGCATTTGGAAAATATACTGTGGATGAAAGCGATGCGGCAGGGGGTTCAAATCCTCAAAAATATTCCTCCAGAATGGATATGCTGCGTGTTGCAGTAAAAGATTATCTAGACCCGACAGCGGGGATGACGGATGAGCAGAGGGAAAGATTCATAAGAAAATTGTATGCAAAGATACAAAGCGGCAAGAAGCTTACACAGGATGAGATGGCATATCTTAGAAAATATGACCCGGTGACATATATGAAAGTTGCGAGAATACAGGCACAGAGGGAAGCTTTTGAGGCACAGCTTAAAAATTGCAAGTCAAAGAAGGAAGCAAAAGAGCTGTATACCGATACTGTTGTCCGTGTGCCGGATGATGACCCGGCAAGAAAAGAGTTATTGGCTGCTTATAATGATGCGTATGAGGAGTTTAAAAAGTCAGGCGATTATGGAAAACTGCCGGAGGATGAGAAAAAAGAAGATAATAAATGGTAAAACTTTCTTTTTGTAACGTGACATTGTACATTTACTATTGTATAATAGCTCGGTAGGATTTTTAATTAAACGGAGGAAAGAGCTATGATGATAGCAAAGATTTTGGCACTGACTATCTTTATTGTGATGTTTGTGCTGATTATCACGGACAAGATTGAGAAATGTCTTGTTACTCTGTGCTGCGGGCTTGCTACGGCTGTTTTTGTATTTGGTCTGTCAATGCACAGTATGAGTGCCTTTACGGAGACACTTAATGTCAGGAACATATTTACGCTCGGATTCTGGTATGAGGCGGGAAGTTCGGCTGAGAGTACCAGTGGAGTGAACTGGGCGACCATCATATTCCTTGCAGGAATGATGATAATGGTGGAAGGAATGGCGAAGGCGGGATTTTTCCGCTGGCTCTGCATGACAATTGCAAAGCTTGTTAAATATAAGGTTATCCCAATCTTCCTTACATTCATGGTAATGTCATTCGTGCTTGCCATGTTTATCGACAGTATCACTGTTATTCTGTTCCTTGCGGCAGTTACCGTTGAGCTTGCACAGCTTCTCAAGTTTAACCCTGTGCCGATTATTCTGTCGGAGATATTCTGCGCGAACCTCGGTGGTTCAGCAACTATGTGCGGAGACCCGCCTAATATTATTATAGGTACATCACTTGGATATTCATTTGCAGACTTTGTAACCAATACAGGACTTATTGCGGTTATATCACTTGTTGTTATAGTTGCCTATTTTTATCTGTGCTTTAGAAAAGAACTTGGCAAGGCAGGCGGGGATGTCGATATATCGAAGATGCCTTCACCTAAGTCGGCAATAACGGATAAGAAGGCTTTTGCGATAAGCACAGTTATATTCCTTATCGCTGTCGCACTTCTCATCACACATGCGCAGACAGGACTTACGGTTGCATTTATCGGAACATTTATTGCAATCATAACGCTTCTTACATCAGGCAAGAATGCAAAGGCAATACTCAAGGGAGTTGACTATAAGACACTGCTCTTCTTTATCGGTCTTTTCTTTGTAGTAGGAGGACTTGAGCAGACAGGTATTCTTGAGATTTTTGCACAGTTTATCGGAAAAGTCAGCGGTGGAAATATAATGGTTATGATAGCAATTATTATCTGGGTATCAGCTATTGCCAGCGCATTTATCGACAACATTCCGTTTGCAGCTACGATGATACCGGTTATAAAGACACTTTCCGCGACTACAGGTGCGGACCTTTCTGTTCTCTCATGGACACTTGCGATGGGAACCGATATCGGTGGAAGTGCAACTCCTATCGGTGCTTCGGCTAACGTAGTCGGTACGTCAATCGCCTCAAGAGAGGGCTATCCTGTGACATGGGGCAAGTACTGCAAGGTTGCGGTTCCTGCGACAGTTATTGTAATTCTTTTGTCAATGGTAAGCATTTATGTGAGATATCTCTAGAATGATGGAATTACATGGATTTATAAAATAAGTAGTCTGTTTTATATAAACAATTGTTAGAATATTTCAAATTATTTTAAGAAAACTATTTACAAAATAAGGTATTTTAAGTTAAAATATAACTATTCAGAGGCAGCAGTTTTGCAAATGTGATTCTGAATAGTTATATTTATTTGATGCTTGTTTAAGACATAACATTTTGCAGCAACATGAAAATTTATTGTCTATTTGGAATCACAGCAATATGCCGGGTAGGAGGCGTTTTATATGGGTGAACAACTTATTATTGCAGTAAGCCGTGAATTCGGAAGCGGCGGTCATGCGGTGGCACAGCTTCTTTCTGAGAAGTACAATATTCCTCTATATGACAGCAATCTGTTGGAGGACATTGCGGATCAGAAGAATCTTGATGCGCAGGCTCTTGGAAAGTACGATGAGAAGTCCAAGGCTTCATTTTTTACAAGGTCCGTTAGAGGATTCAGTACATCACCGGAGGAGAATCTTGCGTGGATGCAGTTCAAGTATCTCAAGAGTATGGCTGATGAGGGCAAGTCATTTGTCATTGTCGGAAGATGTGCGGAGGAGGTTCTCAAGGAAAATCCTAATCTTGTGACAATATTCGTGCTTGGAAATATGGAGAGCAAGATTCACAGAATTATGGAGCGCTACCAGACCACAAGAGATAAGGCAGTCAAGCTGATTGAGCAGCAGGATAAGAAGAGAAAGACCTATCACAACCGCTACTGTCAGGGCAAGTGGGGCGACTCAAGAAATTATGACATCTGTATCAACAGCAGACTTGGAGTTGATAAGACGGCGGATATCATCGCACAATTTATTGACGGTGAGAGAGAGCTGAAACACTGAATAATATGATATGAATCGAAAAACCGATAGGGTGCACATTATGTGCTGCTCTATCGGTTTTTATTGCATATATGCCGTGCTGAAAAATTTTTATAATTAGGTTAGAAATCCTTAATCTTCCTCTGTAGAATGTTAATATATAAGGTGGTATAATACATTTAATAAGCAGTGCTACAGGGTGGCACTTAAGAATATATTTTACATCAGGAGGACAAGGTATGAAGGAAATCAAATCACCTAAGAAGCCGTTGATATTCTACTACGGCATAGTTCTGTTGCTTATAGTTCTGTTTAATCTTATTGTATCCCCGATTCTTATGGAACGTCAGGTCACGCAGGTTGACTACGGCACATTCATGAAGATGATAGAGGAAAAGAATATCGGTGAGGTTGAGGTAGGCAATTCGGAAATTGTGTTTACCGACAAGGACAAGCAGATGATTTACAAGACCGGCACGATGGATGACCCTAATCTCACGGAGCGCCTGTACAATGCAGGGGCGACGTTTGCCAAGGAGATTGAAAAGACAACTTCTCCGCTTGTAAGCTTTCTTGTGACAGGTATTCTTCCGCTTGTCATTTTCATTGTTCTTGGTCAGTATATGTCAAGAAGGCTCATGCAGCAGATGGGTGGCGGCAAAAATTCCATGGCGTTCGGAATGGGAAAGAGCAACGCCAAGATTTATGTGCAGTCCACAGAGGGCATACATTTTTCGGATGTTGCAGGTGAGGATGAGGCGAAGGAGAATCTTGCCGAGATAGTTGATTATCTTCACAATCCGTCGAAGTACACAGATGTCGGAGCGTCAATGCCGAAGGGACTTCTGCTTGTGGGACCTCCGGGAACAGGTAAGACAATGCTTGCCAAGGCAGTGGCAGGTGAGGCAGGTGTTCCGTTCTTCTCAATATCGGGCTCTGAGTTCGTTGAGATGTTCGTCGGAATGGGAGCCTCCAAGGTGAGGGATCTTTTCAGCCAGGCGAAGGAGAAGGCACCTTGTATAGTGTTCATCGATGAGATAGATGCCATCGGAAAGAAGAGGGACGGACAGCTTGGAGGAAATGATGAGCGTGAGCAGACACTCAACCAGCTCCTCACTGAGATGGATGGATTTGAGGGAAATAACGGTGTAATCATCTTAGCCGCAACCAACCGTCCTGAATCGCTTGACCCGGCTCTCACCAGACCGGGACGTTTTGACAGGCGCGTACCTGTTGAGCTTCCGGACCTTGCTGGACGTGAGGCGATACTCAAGGTTCATGCAAGAAAGATTAAGCTATCAGATGATGTGGATTTCCACACGATAGCGCGTATGGCTTCCGGTGCCTCAGGCGCGGAGCTTGCCAACATTATAAATGAAGCCGCACTCAGAACTGTGAGAAACAACAGAACTGTTGTCACACAGGCGGATTTGGAGGAGAGCATTGAGGTCGTTATCGCAGGCTATCAGAAGAAGAATGCGGTTCTCTCCGATGAGGAGCGGAAGATAGTTGCATACCATGAGATAGGTCATGCGCTTGTGGCTGCTCTTCAGACTAACTCGGCTCCGGTCCAGAAGATTACCATTATACCGCGTACCTCAGGCGCGCTCGGCTACACAATGCAGGTGGAGCAGGGTGACAAATATCTTATGAACAAGAAGGAGATTGAGAACAAGATTGCGACCTTCACAGGCGGACGTGCCGCTGAGGAGGTTGTGTTCAATGAGATCACAACAGGAGCTTCCAACGATATTGAGCAGGCGACGAAGCTTGCGCGTGCTATGATTACCAGATACGGCATGACAGAGGAATTCGACATGGTTGCCATGGAGACTGTCACCAATCAGTACCTTGGCGGCGATACCTCACTTAGCTGCTCAGCCGACACGCAGAAGGAGATTGACAGAAAGGTTGTCGAACTTGTAAAGCGTGAGCACGAGAAGGCGAAGAAGCTTCTTGCGGACAACAGGGCGAAGCTTGATGAGCTTGCCATGTACCTGTATGAGAAGGAGACAATTACCGGCGAAGAGTTTATGAAGATTCTCAATAATCAGAAAAATGCCGACAATTCCGCGCAGGCAGAAGCCTCAGGGGACACAGATAATAAAGAAGGAGCAATCGTTTCTGAATCGGACACAGATAATAAAGAACAGAAAAAAGAACAGCAGACTGCTTCTGTGAGAGAGGCAGGTGAGCAGGCATGAGAAAATATTCGCGCTGTAGATGGCTTGAGCTTGTTGAGGGAATATTGCTCATCGTGCTCGGAATAATCACACTAGTATTCCCTACCGGAGCCTTCTGGGGATTTTCGATAATATACGGTGTGATGGCTATTGTGACAGGTATAGCTGATATAATCTTTTATGTGAAGATGGAAAAATATATGGGGTTCGGTCCGGTGCTGGCGCTTGTATCCGGTGTGATGAGCGTTCTTGCCGGAGCCATGCTTTTAATGTACCCGGACGCAGGACAGCTTGTGATCGTCATGCTGATACCGATATGGTTTATCGCGCACAGCATAGCGCGTCTGTCACACCTGCCGCTCATAAAGCTGGGCGCGGGAAAGAAATTCTATATATTTTCATTGGTGCTTAACATCATCGGAATAATCATGGGCGTGCTTATGATTTTTTCGCCAAGGTTTGCATTCGTGTCGGCTTCGGTGCTTATCGGAGGATATCTGATACTTCTTGGCATTGACTGTGTCATTATGTCGGGAAGCTACTGGAAGAATAATATGTGGAGATAAATGCGGTTTCACTTGCCGACATCTGTTATTACACTTCGCTATATTAAATAAAATGGTCAAGGTGGGGGTGCTGCCTCGACCATTTTATTTTTTGCATTTGACTACATTGCAGGTGCGTCAAAGAGCTAGAAGGCATTGAAGATATGTATGACTGATTACAGTCAGTCGTCAAGATACTCCTCAAGCTTTTCCTTCATCGGGGCGAGATAAGGACGGCTGCTTTCTAACACCTTCATGTTGCGGTGCAAGGCGCCGAGACTGAGTGAAGCCCACGCAGCTTTCTGTTCTACCAGCTTTATGTGGAGCTGCACGGCATTCCATAACAGTCGTTCGCAGTCAGCCTGCCTGTAATCGGACTGGGATATGAGGGCAATGCAATAATAGTAGCCTATACTGTCATAAGCGAATTGGCTTAACAGGGGAGTATGAGTTTCAAAAAATTCAATTACAGCATCAACCGTCTTTGGCTTTTCGGTAAATGGAAGCATTCGCTCATATTCCTTCTTTGTAACGGGCGCATGTATCATTTGAGCGAGTTTACTGCACAGCTTCCATATTTCTTCGTTTGGTGTGCCCGTCCTTTCAGCCGCTTCGAGTAACGGCAGCGTGTTTCCCCTTAACCAAGCACCTTCATTGGGAAATTTGGGACCTGTCACTACAATAGGCTCGTGGTTCGCTCTGCGGGCTTCCCATTCAGCATCCCTTTGTCTGAGATATTCTCTTACCTCGTCCGCGGTTGGTATTTTTGCTTTTGCCATATAGGTTTAATACCTCCTCAAATCTCGATTTATGATACTTATTATATCATCCCATAGTGTAAATGCCTAGTAATTTCTATTTATGATTACGGCTCACGCGTATTATTATATGAGTCCTCCAAAATACAATCCGGATTGTACGATAGTGAAAGCATTGTGGTTGACGGCGTTTCACGGTAATGCTATAATAGCGAAAGACACCAGACAGAACGATGCACAGGCATAACGCAGTGCCGCAGGTTTTGTCGTAAATTATAAGCAAAGAGGAAAAAAACATGCAGGGACGTACACATAATTGTGGCCAGTTAAGACTGGAGAATGTCGGCGAAGAGGTTAAGCTTGTCGGCTGGTACGAGAATCTCCGTAAGGTGAGCAAGAACCTTGGCTTCCTTATTTTAAGAGATTTCTACGGAACGACACAGATTGTCGCTGAGACAGAAGAGCAGATGGAGCAGTTGGCAGGAATCAACTATGAGTCAACTATAGAGATAGTTGGAACGGTAAGAGAGAGAAGTTCTAAGAACAGCAAGATACCTACGGGTGATATCGAGGTTGTTCCTTCTAAGATTACTGTTCTTGGAAAGTGCCAGTACAATGAGCTCCCATTCCAGATCAATCATTCCAAGGATGCGGATGAGAATGTAAGACTTAAGTACAGATACCTTGACCTTCGTAACCCGGATGTCAAGTCAAGAATTATATTGAGAAGCAAGATTGTTGCAGACCTTCGCGCTGCCATGATAGGACATGATTTCATGGAGATTACAACTCCTATTCTCACATGTTCATCACCTGAGGGCGCAAGAGACTACCTTGTACCGGCAAGAAACCATCCGGGCAAGTTCTATGCTCTTCCACAGGCTCCACAGCAGTTCAAGCAGCTTTTGATGGCTTCCGGCTTTGACAGATATTTCCAGATAGCACCTTGTTTCAGAGATGAGGATGCAAGAGCAGACCGCTCACCGGGAGAGTTCTATCAGCTTGATATGGAGATGGCATTCGCAAATCAGGAGGATGTATTTGAGATACTTGAGGATGTTCTCCCTCCTATTTTTGCAAGATACGGAATATACAATGAGGCTTCCAGGCCGCCATTCAAGAGAATACCTTACCTTGAGGCTATGGACAAGTACGGCTCGGATAAGCCGGATCTTCGTATCAACCTTATCGTTCAGGACGCAACAGACGTGCTTGCAGACTGCGGCTTCGGTCCGTTTGCAGGAAATAAGGTTAAGGCTGTAGTTGCTGAGAACTTTACAGGTACAAGAAAGCAGATTGACAAGCTCTGCGCTGATATTGAGGTTGTCAGCGGACAGAAGGCTTACTATTTCAGACTTGATGAGAACGGTGAGCTTGTCGGCGGTATCGCAAAGTTCGTACAGGAACATAAGGATGCTGTTGTCAAGGCTCTTGGTCTTAAGAACGGTGATTTTGTTGTGCTTGCGGCAGGTGATTTAAAGACTGCACAGAAGACAGCCGGAGTTATCAGAAAGGCTATCGGAAACAGCTTTGACGGATATATGAAGAAGGAATGCTATGAGTTCTGCTGGATAGTAGATTTCCCTATGTATGAGATTGGTGAGGAGTCTGGTGAGCTTGAATTCTGCCACAACCCATTCTCAATGCCACAGGGCGGAGCTGAGGCTCTTGATACGATGAATCCGCTTGACATTCTTGCATACCAGTATGACCTTGTATGTAACGGAGTTGAGCTCTCATCGGGCGCAGTCCGTAACCATGACCCAGAGATTATGATTAAGGCATTCAAGCTTGTAGGTCTTGGAGAGGATGATGTCAAGGCTAAGTTCCCTGCAATGTACAATGCATTCTGCTATGGTGCACCTCCACACGCAGGTATTGCTCCGGGCGTTGACCGTATGGTAATGCTCATCGCAGGTGAGGAGAGCATTCGTGAGATTATTCCGTTCCCTATGAACAAGAATGCACAGGATGTTATGATGGGTGCTCCTGCTACAGTTACAGAGAAACAGCTTCGTGAGGTTCATATCCAGATAGTTGAGGATAAGGCTGAGGAGAAGAAGGACGCTCAGTAATCGTCTGAAAATAGAATAATAATTTTTATAAAAAAGACAGCTCTCTGTTCCCGAAGCTATTGGGAATGGGAGCTGTCTTTTGCGCGTATCTGTTTAAATCAGCCTGCATTATAATAGGAAATAATTTACTGTATCAGTCCCTTACATAAGGTGGTAAATTAGATGTTGGGGTCAAAACATGCCAGCTTAATGTAGGAGTGTATAACGTATTATATTTATGCATATCAGCTCCA
>JBNMLM010000049.1:0-17408 GCA_050874845.1 Eubacteriales bacterium
GCCCTACTAATTTAAGCCTGCGTTCCATCTGGTCAATCGCACCGTTAATCTGTGCTTCAATAGGCTGTCCAACATTCCCCACACAATAGTTGAGAAAATAAAAATCTCCGGCTTTAATAATGCCTGTGTGCGCCCAAGTTTCATTTACATCATATCTTTCAATACTCATATATTAATCCTCCGTCATATAATCATTAAATCGAACGTATGTTTGCGTTTAGATAATATCACATTAGAGATAGATTTTCAATAGGTTTTTTAATAAATATTACGCTCAACAGTCTATGATTATTTTTTCTTTCCCATGCTTGGAGACAGCGCTTTTTATCAATTTCGATATATGCATAATTTGTATCAGCTATTGTTTTAATTTTCCGCAGGCAATGTAAATTCTTGATTTAAAAGAATTCGTAATTGAGAAAGATGACGTTTCGCGATATAATACGGAAAGTAGCAGAGGGATTTCTGTGGAAAAATTCGGAATTGTAAGAAAATATATTGACAGTGAATTTTATGAATCTTGACATATAAAATATAAGGTGTAAAGCAATAGAGGATAAGTGGAAGTTATAGTGGGGGAAAATAATATGATATTATACAATGATATATGTACTGTAAATATCTCCATTGATACAACGTACACTGTTGAATCGACAGACAATAAAATGTATGATTTGGTTATAAATCCAAGAAATTTAAGAAATAGCGATATGTATAAGGTTTTTTCAGTACAAATAGATTTGTTCAGTAAGGCGATTAGTATTGCCTTGATAGGTGATTATTATAGCTATGACGAAGATTGTGCGGTGCTTGAGGATGAAATATTAACTATCTTGCAAAATGATGCTATTGTTCAGTTAAAAATAAATGATGGTACCATGGTTAATTTCCAAGAGTTTGATTGTTTTGGTTGTAATTTTGGGATATATAGGGTACATAACGGTTATATCATTTATGGTGAAATAGAAATAATCATGCTAGACTTTAATTTCAATAAGAAATGGTCCTTTTCAGGTAGAGATATATTTGTATCAATTTCAGAGAAGAAGGCATTTGAGTTATGTGAGAATACTATTAAGCTGTATGATTTTGAAGGGAATTTTTATGAAATTGATTTTTCAGGAAAGCTAATAAGAGAAGTATAATATATACAATTTGGGATTTGTCCGGGCAGTAAGCTCAAATTTTTATGTGGTGGGGTAGGATATATGAAATTGAACATAGCATTTTTACAATTGTTTCCTAATGTAAACATGGAAGCTAACATTGAAAAGGGAATAAAAGCGTGCCGTGAAGCCAAAGCGAATGGCGCGGATATAGCGTTATTTCCGGAAATGTGGAGCAGTGGATATGTTTTTCCCCACAATAAAGAATGGTTGGAGAAAAACGCAGTTCCATTGGACAGTAATTATGTAAAGCGGTTTTCAGGGCTTGCTTCGGAACTGGATATGGCAATAGCCATAACACTATTGGAAAAGCATGAGCCAAAACCTAGAAATACAGTTTGCCTATTTGATAGACATGGAAAATTAGTATATCGTTACTCAAAGGTACATATTTGTGACTTTGGAGAGGACGATGACGAAGGTGTACTTGATGCAGGGGATGACTTTTATGTTGAGGAGCTTGATACCAAAGAAGGTATGATTAAAGTAGGTTCGATGATTTGTTATGATAGAGAGTTTCCCGAAGCTGCCAGAATTTTGATGCTTAAGGGTGCAGAACTCATTCTTGTTCCAAATGCCTGTCCTATGGAAATAAATAGATTATCTCAGTTGCGTGGTCGGGCTTATGAGAATATGTTAGCGATTGCTACTTGTAACTATCCGGCTTCACACCGCGGTTGTAATGGACATTCAACATTGTTTGATGGCGTTATATATAATACAGAGACAGGCGTGCCGCGTGATATGCTTGTGAGCGAAACGCAAGATGAGGAGGGTGTGTTTTTGGCTGAATTAGATGTGGATATGCTGCGAAAGTATAGAAATCGTGAAATAGGTGGACTTAAAAATAGGAGACCGGAATTATATAGGCTTATCACTGAACATATAGAAGTTTAATTGACAGGGGGAAAAAATATTATCAATAGGTTATCGACAGAGCTTGATAAATTCGCTTAGCAGGATTTATGTTAATTGAATATATGTTTGACATGACAGCGGTTTGATGGTATTATATTTATAAAGAAGTGCTACCGATAGACGGTTAGCCTGATATTATGTTTAAGTCAAAAAGACCGCCGCGTTTACCAGACTGGGGCGGTTTTTTTGTACTTATTTTTCACTCTTAGAACCGATGGCATAACCAAGAGCAAAGTAGGTAATACATAAGCTGATAATGGCTATAAACAGTTCTGTTGTAAGCATAAGCACAAAACCTCCTTGATAGATTTCCGGGAAGGATTTCTATGTAAACAGAGCTAAAACTCTCTGGTGGAGGCTAACCGCCTACCGCGTAGGGTAGCACCGGATATATTATATCAAACATTTGTTCGGAAATCAATATAATCTGAAAAAATATAGTTTTAAGATAATAAGGATTTGTAGATTTCAATAGTATCAAAAGAAGTATCACCAAGAAAAATATCAGGTGTTATATCAGGATGTCTGAGTTTGAAATCGCTTAAGGTTGACAGGAGAGCTTTAGAGTCTGCAGGAGATTTATCTTCATCAGGAGTTTTTGATTTTAGTGACAAAAAATGCCGTATTTATGCGGCTTGTGGCGTTTCGAAAACGCCTATGTATTATTCAATAAGAGGGAGAAGGAAAATGACATTAAGATATATAATGACAAATATAAATTTCGAAGCTATTTTTCCGGCTATGTTGTTTGTAGTGATTATAGGAATTCCTTTATTATTAATAAAACTATTTATTTGTTCATTGAAAAAGGACAAATATATAAAGAAAGCCCACACTGTAAGGGGAAAAGAAGTATCCCATAAATTTGTTAATGGATATACGGATAATGACAATCGACCGGAATTAAAAAGAGATGAAATCTGGGCTTATTATACATACGAGTGGAGAGGAAAAAAATATAAGACCAAAATCAGATGGGATGAAACAACATATCTTAATCAAATGTCAAAAGAAGTTGATTTGTATTTTCTTAAAAATCCTAAAAGGGTAGCGGTTAATGCTGAGGGTTTAGCTGAAATGCAGGTTCATATAGTAAGAACTCTGGTAATTACATTTATTATTGGTTTGTTGATATTTTATTAATAATAACTATATGTTAAAGTGTTACATTGTTTCGGCTTTGATTATGGAAATATGTATTAGTGCATTATTGATTTATGTAAATTTTAAATACATAGGTGATTGCGAAATGTATTAACCGGAATTTATGTATTTTGTATAGAATAAGCCTCAATATGATATTTTATATTTGAAATTTAGGCAAAACAGATATAAAAGTTTTTCTTTCGGTGATGAGAATTGCAAAATAGAAGCTCAAAGAAATTAGAATTAATGAAGATATTGATAACTTGAAATGGGAAAAAGGATTTTTAGGAAGTTTACGCCCTTTTTGCGGAGAACTGTATGAAGAAAATTTTTTTGAAGTGATGGAATGTTAGGGAGCAATCACTTATTGACAGAGGAACAAAACCAGCATTTGATTGCATGGACAGACATTATTGAAAGCTGTTTTATGTATTTGTTGGAAGATGATGCAGAAGATGCGTTTATCGATTATGAAGATTATCTGAATGGAACATATTTCTAACAATTACGAAAAACCTAGGTATGTTATTGCTGCAAATAACAAGAGCAATTCGTATGTGGAGGACTAAGATATGGTTATAAAATATGCCACAGAAAAAGATATTACAGCGATTGCCGCTGTGGAAGCGGAATGTTTTCCACACTCAGAAGCGGCAAACGAAAAGGAATTTGTTGAAAGAGTAAAATATTACGGAAACCATTTTTGGCTGATGTACGATTCAGAAAAGCTGATTGCGTTTGTGGACGGTTTTGTTACCGATGAACAGGATTTAACTGATGAAATGTACGAAAATGCAGCTATGCACAATGAAAATGGTGCATGGCAGATGATTTTTGGCGTCAATACATTGCCGGATTACCGCAGACATGGATATGCCGGCGAACTGATTCGACATGCCATTGACGATGCAAAACTGCAAGGGCGAAAGGGGCTTGTGCTGACCTGCAAGGAGCCGCTTATTTCGTATTACGCGAAGTTCGGTTTCAAAGATGAGGGCGTATCGGATAAATCCACACACGGAAATGTTGTGTGGCACCAAATGAGGCTGTCTTTTTTATAAATTCCAGTTAGTATTTGTACGATTTTAAATTTACAATGACATAGTATATACTAACGATAGCATGACAAGCGCTGACAATAGTGTAGTTTGTGATAAATAAAGTATAGTATACGATAAATAAAAGCATAGCATGTGATATGTTTAGAGGAGCAATAGGATGAAAAAGGAAAGAGTTTTGCGTGGAATTTTTTATGTACTTGGACTTTTGATATTGGCATTGGGTATTATTCTCAACACTAAATCAGGGCTTGGTGTATCACCGATTATTTCGGTTTCGTACAGCATTTCTACGATTCTTGGTGTGAATTTTGGAAATATGACATTTGTTCTGTATGCCGTATTTGTGGTTATTGAAGTGATGATACATATAGCATTGAAAAAAGGGCAGGGAAGAGAGCTATTTATCACATTGGGAAAGGATTTACTACAGCTTCCGTTGAGCCTTGTTTTCACGCGGTTTATGAACCTGTTTTCTGCGTGGATACCTGCGCCGTCACACGGATTTTCATTACAGCTTTTAGTGCTTGTTGCGGGAATTATATGTACCGGAATCGGTGCGGCAATGTCGCTTGATATGCGAATAATTCCAAATCCGGGGGATGGCATTGTGCAGGCTATTGCCGATTGTATTCGCAAGCCGGTAGGATTTACCAAGAACTGTTTTGACCTTTTTAATATATGTATTTCCATCAGCGTCGGGCTTATATTTGCGCACCGACTGATTGGTATTGGAGTGGGAACGGTTCTATCCGTTATCGGCGTCGGACGTGTGATTGCTCTGTTTAACCATCTGTTTATGGGTAAGTTGACGAAGCTGGCAGGGATGTAAAAATATTTATATGAATATGTAATTTTTAATAAAAAAGTTTGTGTGTATTTAATTTATTATGTATAATTGTGGAAGATAGTACGCAAGATAGTACGCAAGTTAATACGCAAGATAATTTCCGGAAGCAGGATGTTTTATGTAATGCTTCAACCGGAGGAGAGAACTGTTAAGCAAGCTGATTTTGAAACCAAAGATATGTGAAAGTATGAGAATAGGTGATATATGAACCTGATTATAAGAAAAATGTGCAACGATGATTTGGAGCCGTTGTATGCATTGTTGTCGAATCAAAATGTTATGACTTATCTTGAGAAGCCATACAGCACAGACAGAAGACTTTCTGCGTGATGCCGGTTTGAAGGAGCAACCACTTGTGTATGCTGCCACGGAGAATGGAAAGTTTATCGGGTTTATCGGATATGTGATTTACCATGAATACTATGATAATAATATTGTTGAAAACGCTATGGAACTAGGCTGGGTTTTGCTGCCAGAGTATTGGGGGTGCGGCTATGCGTCTGAGCTTACGGACATGATTATTGAGAAGGCACGGCATGAAAAAAAGAATCTTGTGATAGAGTGCGTTCCGGAACAGGAGACAACCAGACATATAGCATTGAAAAAGGGCTTTGAGTATGTTGGAAATTATGATGGATTGGATGTGTTTATAAGGAGGCTGCTATGAAAAATATTACAATTTATACCCCTGAAAAGTACCGGTCTGATAAGTATACGAAGGTGAAAGAAAACATTTATAAAACTTATGATGATTTTTTGAAGCAGGATTCATATGTGACTTCATTATCATTTGAGCAGGAGTCTGAGTACGGTGAGGGGGACAGCTCAGATAACATATCGCAGTATCCGCTTGAAGATATTCTGGACAAATATTGTGTGGCAGTCGAGGATTTTTATGAGGAAATCAATGACGGGAGCAGCAATATGTGTGTGATTGAATTTTCTGGCAGCGATATTGAGGATATCAGGAATCTGCTGGAAATAGTTGGCAGGCATGTTTACAATAAAGAAGTGAAAGAAGATGGAGAGATTTATACGGTTTTGGCAATAGAGTAGATTTGAATGTAGCGATTTATTATAAACACATAAGGGGGATAACGCGATGAGAATGTACTTCAAACAGCGAATGTTTTCATGGTTTGACAGCTGTGATATTTACGATGAACAGGGGAATACATTGTATGTGGTAAAGGGGCAGTTGTCATGGGGACACTGCCTGAAGATATTTGATGCGTATGGGCAGGAGGTTGGCATGGTTAAGGAGCGTCTTTTGACATTCCTTCCGAAGTTTGAGATATATTTTGGAGATACATATCTGGGTTGCATAAAAAAAGAATTTTCATTTTTCAAACCGCAGTATGATATTGAGTACAATGGCTGGCATATCGATGGAAGCTTTATGGAGTGGGATTACAATATAACCGGTTCAGATGGATACACGGTTGCTACCATATCTAAAGAAATACTGCATTGGACAGACCAGTACGTGATTGATGTGGTGGATGAGAATGATGCGTTGATTGCACTTATGTTCGTGCTTGCGATTGACGCGGAGAAATGTTCGAGGAATGATTAGGTAATGAACTTAAAAGAACGTGCGAAAAAATTAAAAGCCGATGTACCGGTGGTTTTTCTGGCATTGAAGGATAAGAGGACACCTGCATTCGCAAAGGTCATGGCTGCGGTAACAGTTGCGTACGCTTTGTCACCGATAGATTTGATACCGGATTTTATTCCGGTGCTGGGATATTTAGATGATGTGATTTTACTTCCGTCAATGATTGCGTTGGTGATAAAGCTTATTCCACACAATGTGTGGAGTGAGTGCAGGGAAAAATCGAAAAATATGTGGACAGATGGTAAGCCGAAAAAGTGGTATTATGCCATACCGGTTGTATTTGTGTGGGTGGTTATTATTCTGGTAATTCTGAAAGTAGTATTTTTTTAGTGGCGGATATTGTAGCCTGTGTATTGAAAAATAATGGAGAACTAAAAATGGAAAAGGTAAAAATTTATTATAACAAAGTGGATGAAGCTATTTCAGTAATGAAAGAAGTTGCTGAATGGGGAAGGAAAAAAGGGTTTCGAGTATGGCTTGATGAATGGCTTACGCCAGAAGAATTGATTACAGAAGAAGCGATGCCGGAAAATTTCTGTATCGGACAGGTTGAGGGAAAAACAGCGTGTGCATTTATTCTTCAAAATAAAGATACAGAGTATTGGAACAACGAAAATAAGAATGATGCAGTTTATATTCATAAGTTATGTGTCAGAAGAGAATTTGCTCACAGACAAATGACAAAAGCAATTGTAGCGGCATTAAAAATCGAATGTAAGGAACGAAAAATAAAGTATATTCGTTGTGATACAAGACTTGATGAAAAAATTGTCAGAAAGATTTATTTGATGGCAGGATTTAAAATAGTTGATATAATTGATTATGATAACGGAAATTCAATGGCTCTGTACGAAATTGAGGTTTGAAGGGATGATAGAATATGCGGCAGGAGTATGTTGAGTCAATATAATTTGGGGGAGTAAGGGGATATTTTTATTGACGGATTGTTTTATATATGATAATATGAACCTGGGGGATACCTTTTTGTGATGATAGAATGTCTTAACAAAAAGGAGGCAGTTTTGTACACAGATTTTAGTAATTCGGTAAGAATTGCGGATGAGAAGCTGAGCATAATGGAACATGAATATGATATTTCCGTGGAGGAGAAGTTTAGAAGGGATGTGAATATCATGTGTAATCTGAGTGAGGGAATCGAAGAAAAGGGTATGGCAAAAGGCATTGAAAAGGGCATTGCCAAAGGTGAGGCACAGCTTATTATAAATATGCACAATAACGGTCTTACAGCCGCACAGATATCGAAGCTCACCGACAAGAACGAGGAATATGTAAAAGAGATTATAGCTGGCGAAGAAAAATAAATTTGTGCTTGCAATGAGCATGACTTTGTGGTAAACTTTTGTCAACTTAGAGGAAAAGACACAAGGAGATACCTGAGGCAATGAGGGTATGACCTCCGTATAGCTGTCTTTTTTTTTGAGAAAATTTAGGAAATAATGCAATTTTATGCAAATATTACATTGAATATACATTATTACTGAATTTTTATGCAGAGTAATCTGCGCATTTAGGAACAGCTTAAAGTACAGATGGAAAGGATTAATGGTGGTATAATGAAAGCTTTTCTGATTCTTGAGGACGGAAATGTATTTGAAGGAACCAGTATCGGTTCAACGAAAGAAGTCATCAGCGAGATAGTTTTTAATACCTCAATGACCGGTTACTTAGAAGTGTTAACTGACCCTTCTTATGCCGGACAGGCGGTAGTAATGACATATCCTTTGATTGGTAATTATGGAATATGTCATGCAGATATGGAGTCCGGAAGACCATGGCCGGACGGTTTTATTGTCAGGGAGTTATCGAGAATCCCTAGTAATTTCAGAAGTGAAGATACCATCCAGAATTTCCTTGAAGAAAATGATATCCCTGGTATTTCGGGTATTGATACCAGAGCTCTTACTAAAATCCTCCGTGAAAAGGGTACCATGAACGGCATGATAACCACGAATGAAAATTATAATCTTGATGAGATTATTCCTAAGATTAAGGAATACCGCACAGGAAATGTTGTCGATAAGGTTACTTGCGCAGAGAAATATGTTCTTGACGGTGATGGCTACAAGGTAGCGCTTATGGATTTTGGCGCTAAGAGAAATATAGCCAGAAGCCTTAATAAGAGGGGCTGCAAGGTCACAGTATATCCTGCTAGAACCACAGCGGAGGAGATTCTTGCGGACAATCCGGACGGAATTATGCTTTCTAACGGTCCCGGAGACCCTAAGGATTGCGGAACTATAATCGATGAGGTTCGTAAGCTTTATGAGTCCGGCGTTCCTATTTTTGCAATCTGCCTTGGACATCAGCTTATGGCACTTGCGACCGGCGCAGACACACATAAGATGAAGTACGGACACAGAGGTGCCAACCATCCGGTCAAGGATTTAAAGACAGGAAAAGTTTACATTTCAAGCCAGAACCACGGATATGTTGTGGATGAAAAGACAATCTCACCTGAGCTTGCGGTTCCAAGCTTCTGCAATGTAAATGACGGAACGAACGAAGGACTTTCATATATTAAGAAGAACGTGTATACAGTCCAGTTCCACCCGGAGGCATGTGCAGGTCCTCTTGACACAGGCTTTCTTTTTGACAGATTTATAGAGATGATGGGAGGTGCAAGATAATGCCTAAGAATAAGGATATTAAAAAAGTATTGGTTATCGGTTCCGGTCCTATTGTAATCGGACAGGCTGCTGAGTTTGACTATGCGGGAACACAGGCGTGCCGTTCTCTCAAGGAGGAGGGCATTGAGGTAGTACTTGTAAACTCTAATCCTGCTACTATTATGACAGATAAGGATATTGCAGATGAGGTGTATATCGAGCCTCTCACAATAAAGTCTCTTGAGCAGATTATCATAAAGGAGAAGCCGGACAGTATTCTTCCTACACTTGGAGGACAGGCTGGTCTTAACCTTGCGATGGAGATTGCCGAGACAGGCTTCCTTGAGGAGCACAATGTAAAGCTCATCGGTACAACAGCACTCACAATCAAGAAGGCTGAGGACAGACTTGAATTCAAGACAACAATGGAGAAGATTGGTGAGCCATGTGCACCTTCACTTGTTGTTGAGAATGTTGAGGATGGTATTGAATTTACAAATAAAATCGGCTATCCGGTTGTTCTTCGTCCTGCTTACACACTTGGCGGCAGTGGTGGCGGTATTGCAAAAAATGAGGAGGAGCTGGTAGAGATTCTCTCCAACGGACTTCGTCTTTCGAGAGTTGGTCAGGTGCTTGTAGAGAGATGTATCGCAGGCTGGAAGGAAATCGAGTACGAGGTTATGCGTGACAGCGCCGGCAACTGCATTACGGTATGTAACATGGAGAACCTAGACCCTGTCGGAGTTCATACAGGAGACAGTATCGTTGTCGCACCTAGCCAGACACTTTCGGATAAAGAGTACCAGATGCTTCGTTCCTCAGCGCTCAACATTATCAATGAGCTTCAGATTACAGGTGGCTGTAATGTACAGTTCGCTCTTCATCCGACAAGCTTTGAGTACTGTGTGATCGAGGTTAACCCAAGAGTAAGCCGTTCATCCGCACTTGCCTCCAAGGCGACAGGTTATCCTATTGCTAAGGTTGCGGCTAAGATTGCACTTGGATATACACTTGACGAAATTAAGAACGCAATTACCGGAAAGACTTATGCAAGCTTTGAGCCTGCACTTGACTACTGTGTAGTTAAGATTCCGCGACTTCCTTTTGATAAATTTATCCACGCCTCAAGAAAACTCACCACCCAGATGAAGGCTACCGGTGAGGTAATGAGTATCTGCACTAATTTTGAGGGTGCACTCATGAAGGCTATCCGTTCACTTGAGCAGCATGTGGACTGCCTTATGAACGAGGATTATTCCGGATATTCAGATGAAGAGATTATCGAAATGTTAAATAGAGTAGATGACAGAAGAATCTACGTCATTGCGGAGGCTATAAGAAGGGGCGTTACCTACGAGACAATCCATGACATCACCAAGATTGATGTGTGGTTTATAGATAAGATTGCTATTCTTGTGGAGATGGAGAACGCTCTTAAGACACAGCCGCTTACAAAGGAGCTCCTTTTAGAGGCTAAGAGAATTGAGTTCCCGGACAACGTGATTGCAAGACTTACAGGAAAGACAACCAAGGATATCAAGGTTTTAAGAAATGAATACGGCATTCATGCGGCATTCAAGATGGTTGATACCTGTGCGGCTGAGTTTGAGGCTACAACACCTTACTATTATTCATGCTTCAAGAGTGAGAATGAGGTTATAAAGACACATCCTGAGAAGAAGGTTCTTGTGCTTGGTTCAGGCCCTATAAGAATCGGACAGGGTATAGAGTTCGACTACTGCTCAGTTCACAGTACATGGGCATTCAAGCAGGAAGGCTATGAGACAATCATTGTGAACAATAATCCTGAGACAGTAAGCACAGATTTCGATATTGCGGACAAGCTCTATTTTGAGCCGCTCACACCGGAGGATGTTGAGAATATTGTTGAGCTTGAGAAGCCGGATGGAGCTGTAGTCCAGTTCGGTGGACAGACAGCAATCAAGCTTACCAAGAGCCTTATGGAGATGGGCGTTCCTATCCTTGGAACAAGCGCTGAGGATGTAGATGCCGCCGAGGACAGGGAGCTCTTTGATGAGATTCTTGAAAAGTGTGCTATTCCAAGACCAAAGGGACATACAGTATTCACCGTTGATGAGGCACTGAATGCAGCACATGAGCTTGGTTATCCTGTGCTTGTAAGACCTTCGTATGTGCTTGGTGGACAGGGCATGCAGATTGCGGTATCGGATGATGATGTAGTTGAGTTTATGAACATAATCAACAGACAGGTTCAGGAGCACCCGGTTCTTGTTGACAAGTATATCGTAGGCAAGGAAATTGAGGTAGATGCAGTGTGCGACGGCGAGGATATTCTTATTCCGGGTATCATGGAGCATATCGAGAGAGCCGGAATACATTCCGGAGACTCAATCTCCGTATATCCTGCACAGAGCCTCAATGATAAGGTTATCGCAACACTTGAGGATTACACAGGCAAGCTTGCAAGAGCTCTCCATGTAAAGGGACTTATCAATATCCAGTTCATTGTAAGCCATGATGATGTATATGTGATTGAGGTAAACCCACGTTCGTCGAGAACTGTTCCGTACATCAGCAAGGTTACCGGAATACCTATTGTCAAGCTTGCAACGCGCGTCATAACAGGACATACAATCAAGAGTATGGGCTATACACCGGGACTTCAGGCTAAGGCAGATTACATTGCGATTAAAATGCCTGTATTCTCATTTGAAAAAATCAGAGGCGCGGATATCAGCCTTGGACCTGAGATGAAGTCGACAGGTGAGTGTCTTGGTATCGCAAAGCAGTTCAATGAAGCGCTCTACAAGGCATTCCAGGGTGCCGGGGTTAACCTTCCAAAGCACAAGCAGATTATCATTACTGTAAAGGACGAGGATAAGCCGGATGTTGTTGACATAGCACAGCGTTTTGAGAAGCTTGGCTACAAGATATATGCAACCTACGGAACTGCAAAGTACTTAAATGAGAGAGGGGTTAACGCAATCAAGGTTAATAAGCTTGAGCAGGAGGCGCCTACACTTCTTGACCTCATTCTTGAGCATAAGATTGACCTTGTAATCGACAGCCCATCCAACGGCATTGAGCACAGCGGTGATGGTTTCTTAATCCGCCGTCATGCAATTGAGACAGGTGTCAATGTTCTCACATCGCTTGACACAGCACATGCGCTTATCACAAGCCTTGAGGTTCAGGACAAGCAGCACATGACTCCTATAGATATTGCGACTATCGGAAACAGATAAGCAATAATTAAGAGCCAAATATATTTTTTGAAAATATAATTTTTGAATTTTTATAACTTGGTATAAAAATAACATTAAAAGGACAATATCATTCAGATTAAATTACTTAATATTGATTGATATTGTCCTTTTTGGTTGTCTGTTTGTCTATGTGCACATTAAGCGGCAGGAATAAATATGCTTAATTCAGACATATTGTTGCTTTAAGGTGTTGTTTAAAGCTTTATTTATTCGTGATAAGGCTGTGGAGCTCCTGAAGTGACCTTACCTCAGAGGAACCGTTTTTCTTGACGTAGGCTATACCTTCGGCGGTTGCCTTTGCCGCAGCCATGGTTGTCATGTAAGGTATTCTTGCCTTGATGGCAGCCTTTCTTAGGTAGCTGTCATCGTGAACGCTCTCCTTGCCGACAGGGGAGTTGATTATTAAATTGATTTCCCCGTTGGTTATGGCATCAAGTATGTTAGGACGGCCTTCATAGAGCTTTTTAATCTTTGTCACAGGTAGACCTGCTCCGGCTATGAGGTCGTAGGTTCCGCCTGTTGCGAGAACCTTGAAGCCATCATTTACGAAGCTTCTTGCGACTTCGACAACATCTTCCTTGTCCTTGCGGTTTACGGATATGAGGACTGTTCCCTCAAGCGGAAGCTTGGAGGATACACCTTCCTCTGCCTTGTAGAAGGCTTCGCCATAGTGAGATGAAAGACCGAGAACCTCACCTGTGGAGCGCATCTCAGGTCCGAGTATAGGGTCAACCTCAGGGAACATGTTGAATGGGAAAGCAGCCTCCTTAACGCCATAGTATGGAATATTTCTTTCCTTCATTGCAGGGATTGGAGATGGTCTTCCTGTAAGCTCACTTGTGATGATATCAGTTGCGATAGGAACCATCCTTATATCGCATACCTTTGAGACGAGAGGGACAGTACGGGAAGCTCTTGGGTTTGCTTCAAGTACATACACCTTGCCCTTTTCAATGGCATACTGCATATTCATAAGACCTTTTACATGCATTTCCTCAGCGATTTTGCGGGTGTACTCCTTGATAAGGCGTACATTTTCCTCTGAAATGTGTACAGATGGAATAATGCAGGCTGAGTCTCCGGAATGTACACCGGCAAGCTCAATGTGTTCCATTACAGCAGGGACGAACGCGTGTGTTCCGTCACTTATTGCATCGGACTCACACTCAAGAGCGTTGTTGAGGAAGCGGTCAATGAGGATAGGGCGGTCAGGGGTAACACCGACAGCAGCCTTCATATAGTCGCTCATGCTCTCATCGTCATACACTACCTCCATACCGCGTCCACCGAGAACGTATGAAGGGCGGACCATTACAGGATAGCCTATTCCGTTGGCAATGCTTATGGCTTCGTCTACGGTTGTTGCCATACCGGATTCAGGCATAGGAATACCGAGCTTATCCATCATGGCACGGAACTGGTCTCTGTCCTCCGCGAGGTCGATTACAGCAGGTGAGGTTCCGAGAATCTTCACACCGTTTTTCTCAAGGGAAGCCGCTAGGTTGAGCGGTGTCTGTCCTCCGAACTGGGCGATTACGCCGAGAGGCTTTTCCTTATTATATATGCTCAACACATCCTCAAGTGTAAGCGGCTCAAAGTAAAGCTTGTCGGAAGTGTCATAGTCCGTTGATACCGTCTCAGGATTACAGTTTACAATAATTGTCTCAAATCCAAGCTTTTTGAGTGCAAGGGAGACATGAACACAGCAATAATCAAATTCGATACCTTGACCTATTCTGTTAGGGCCGCCGCCGAGAATCATAATTTTTCTGTTATTTGAAACAGGGTTCTTATCTGTGCCGTTGTAGGTTGAGTAATAGTAGGCGCTGTTTTCGGTTCCCGATACATGTACACCTTCCCATGTTTCGTTGACACCGAGGCTTATACGTCTGTTGCGCACATCATCCTCAGCTACACTGAGAAGCTGGCTCAGATATTTGTCCGAGAAGCCATCCTTCTTTGCCTTGGTGAGAAGTTCATCCGATGGAAGTGAGCCCTTGAATGTGAGAAGCTCTTCCTCCTCATCAACTAATTCCTTCATCTGGGATATGAAGTAGCGCTTAACCTTGGTAAGCTCATAAATCTCATCTACAGTTGCGCCTTTTCTGAGAGCCTCATACATGATAAAATGACGTTCGCTGGAAGGTGTAACTAATTTTTTCAGTAATTCTTCTTTGGAGAGCGTGTCAAAGTTCTTTGCATGTCCAAGGCCGTATCTGCCGTTTTCAAGGCTGCGGATTGCTTTCTGGAAGGCTTCCTTATAGTTTTTGCCGATACTCATGACTTCGCCGACAGCCCTCATCTGTGTTCCGAGCTTATCTTCAACACCCTTGAATTTCTCAAAAGCCCAGCGCGCGAACTTGATAACCACATAATCGCCGTCCGGTACATATTTATCAAGAGTTCCGTACTTTCCGCAAGGAATATCGCGCAGGGTAAGACCGGCAGCTAACATGGCGGAGACAAGCGCGATTGGGAAGCCGGTTGCCTTGGAGGCAAGAGCAGAAGAACGCGATGTACGTGGGTTGATTTCGATGACTACTATTCTGTCCGTTACAGGGTCATGGGCGAACTGTACGTTGGTTCCTCCGATAACCTGAACCTTGTCCACAATCTTATAAGCCTGTTCCTGCAATCTCTTCTGGCAGTCTTCGGATATTGTAAGCATAGGAGCACAGCAGAAGGAGTCTCCTGTATGTACACCGAGAGGGTCAATATTTTCAATAAAGCATACGGTAATCATGTTGCCTTCGCTGTCGCGGACAACCTCAAGCTCAAGCTCTTCCCAGCCGAGAATGGACTCTTCAACGAGAACCTGGCCGACAATACTTGCCTGAAGGCCTCTTGCACATACAGTCTGAAGCTCTTCCTTATTGTATACAAGACCGCCGCCGGCGCCGCCCATCGTATACGCCGGGCGCAGAACAACCGGGTAACCAAGCTTGTCCGCTATGGCGAGGGCTTCATCTACAGAGTAGGCAACTTCACTTCTTGCCATCTCAATACCGAGGGAATTCATTGTCTTTTTGAACTCAATACGGTCCTCTCCGCGTTCAATGGCATCCACCTGAACTCCGATAACCTTGACATTATATTTGTCAAGCACACCTGCCTTGTAGAGTTCTGAGCAGAGATTAAGACCGGACTGACCGCCGAGGTTCGGAAGCAGTGCGTCCGGGCGCTCTTTGGCAATAATCTGTTCAAGACGTTCAACATTGAGCGGTTCAATGTAGGTGACGTCGGCAGTCTCAGGGTCGGTCATAATTGTTGCGGGGTTAGAGTTTACAAGAACAATCTTATAACCTAATTTTCTGAGTGCCTTACAAGCCTGTGTTCCTGAGTAATCAAACTCACAGGCCTGACCTATTACAATAGGTCCTGAACCAATAATAAGTACCTTATCAATATCCTTAAGCTTTGGCATGATATTTCCTCCCTAAATTTAGTAATTACATTATAAGCTAAAGCGGCAAAGTAATAAAGCTTAATTTTTCAAATAAATAAAAAAATAATATTAATATGGCATGGGAAGAGCTGGGTATGATAAAATGTCTGCCTAAGGTATGTTATATATAATGTTGTGGGCAGAGAAAACCGCAGGAAAAGCAACTGAACATACCGAAAAGTCTGCCCAAAGCATGTCAAATATAATGCCATGGGCAGAGAAAACCGCAAGAAAAGCGACCGAACAAGCAGAAAAGTCTGCCTAAAGCATGTCAAATACGATGCTATGGGCAGAACCGCCATGAACAATAAAGTTAGTTTAGAGCGACATACGTTTATCAGGAAAACTAAAAATAGTATTTCTTCAATGGTAATACCAATTTCCATGTGGTATAATAAGCGAAAGCAAAAAATAAGAGTAACTATTCAGAACCACATTCTCAAAACCGCTTCTATGAGGCTTTCCTTTTGCCCATGTGGTTACGTCGCCATATAAAACAGTTTATTTGCCTGAATGTAAGCAATCACAGAACGCAGTTTTGCATGGCTCTGAATAGTTACAAATGAAAAGAAAAAAGGTGAAAATAATGGGCGATTATAATAAGTTTGACAGTATAATATTCGATGTCGATGGAACCTTGTGGGATGTGAGAGATGCTGTGGCGCACGCGTGGAGTGATGTCATTTCGGAGCTCACGGACTGGGAGATTAATTTTGACGGTAAGAGCCTTGGAGCTATGTTCGGAAAGACGATGGACACGATATTTTTCCATTTTTATCCGAACAGCACGAAAGAAGAATACGAGAAGATAACAGGGGTAATCTACAAGAGACAGAAGGAATATCTTATAAAATACGCACCGACGCTGTATGAGGGTGTCGCTAAGACCCTTGAAAAGCTGTCGCATAGGTACAAGCTGTTTATAGTGACCAATGCGCAGAGAGGTTATATAGATACGGTTTTTGCGGTGCACGATGTCCAGAAATATTTTACCGACTGGATGTGCTTTGGCGATACGAACGCGTCGAAGGATGTGACAATAAGAAAAATTATTGAGAGAAATAATCTTAAGAGTGCCGTATATGTAGGTGACACGCAGGGGGATGCCGATTCGTGTGAGAAGGCGGGAATACCTATCGTGTATGCGGCATATGGACTTGGAAAGGTTGAGAAGCCTTGGAGGAGCATTGACAAATTCAGTGAGCTTGAGGATATTTTTCTTGAAGAAAAAGCTTGCAATGAGGCACAGGAAAGCGTATCAGAGTGTGATACCGTAATCTTCGACCTTGACGGAACACTGCTCTACACTATAGAGGACCTAGCGGCAAGCAC
>JBNMLM010000050.1:0-17231 GCA_050874845.1 Eubacteriales bacterium
ACTGGCCTGTATATAAGGAGGAGTTCAACTTCCCTGTTGAGGAGAATGCCATTGAGACAATCAAGGAGGCTGTAAGAGGAATAAGAAATACAAGAACCTCCATGAATGTTGCTCCAAGCCGCAAGGCAAAGGTATACGTTGTATCCACAGATGAGTCTCTCAGAAATATATTTGAGAATGGCAAGGTATTCTTTGCAGCGCTTGGTTATGCAAGCGAGGTTATCGTACAGGATAATAAGAACGGAATTGATTCGGATGCGGTATCAGTTGTTATACCTAACGGAACAATCTACATGCCGTTTGCAGAGCTTGTAGACATTGCAAAGGAAATTGAGCGCCTTGAAAATGAGGAGAAGAGACTTAACGGAGAGCTTGCAAGAGTTAACGGCATGCTCTCAAATGAGCGCTTCGTAAGCAAAGCCCCTGCTGCAAAGATTCAGGAGGAGAAGGATAAGCTTGAGAAGTATACACAGATGATGGAGCAGGTTAAGGAGCGTCTTTCACATCTTAGAGGATAGTGCGATAGTGCGTACCATAAAAAGGATAGGGCATAATGTGTATGAATGATGATTTTAGTAAGGTGACAATAGTACTCCCATCACTTAACCCGGATGATAAGCTTAATAAAGTGGTGGATGGACTGCTAGAGGCAGGCTTTAAGGACATTGTACTTGTAAATGACGGAAGCGATGAGGCTCATCTTGAGCCTTTCCGTCAGGCAGGCCTGCACAAGGAGGTTACACTGCTGATACACGATGTTAACAAGGGAAAGGGAAGGGCGTTGAAAACGGCCTTCTCTTATGTTGTTAATAACAGAAAGGATTCGGCAGGTGTAATCACGGTTGATGGAGACAATCAGCACACTGTCAAGGACATAAAAGCATGTGCGCGCAAAATGATTGAGTGTAAGGACAAGGTCATACTCGGCTGCCGTGATTTCTCACAGGACAATGTGCCGTGGAAGAGCAGGGTGGGAAATGTGAGCACAAGCCTTGTATTCAGAATATTTTGCGGAATAAAAATAACGGATACACAGACGGGGTTGCGCGCAATCCCGTACAAATATCTTCCGCTTATGTGTGAGGTTGAGGGCGAACGCTTCGAGTATGAGACGCAGATGCTCTTTGCCATAAAGAGAAATCATATCGGCATGGAGGAGGTTAAGATAGAGACAGTCTATCTTGAGGACAATGCCTCAACACATTTCCATCCGATTAAGGATTCACTTAAGATTTATAAGATTATATTCAAATTCATGTTAAGCTCAGGGACATCGTTTATTATCGACTATGGTATATACGCTCTTCTGGTCTTTCTGATTGGAGAAAAGTTAGAGCGCGGACTGAGACTTCTGATAGCTACCGTATCGGCGAGGGCTGTTTCATCGATGTGCAATTACACGATGAACAAAAAGGCTGTATTCAAATCAAATGCCTCTGTAGGACGTTCGCTGGTGCGCTATTATACATTATGTGTTTTCCAGACGGCAGCTTCCTATGGGCTGGTATATCTGCTCAGCTCACTGTGCAGGGCAGGCTCATTTCTTGAGGTTGTCTTAAAGCTGGTTGTCGATGTGGTGCTGTTTGTTATAAGCTTTCAGATACAGCACAGATGGGTATTTAAGGAGGATAAATGAAAGACGATATCGAACTGTTAGACGTCAATATGGACGAGAAGGACAGCCGTAAAAGCAGTGCTAAAAAGGAGCCTGCAATAAATAAAAATAATGCTTCTGCCAATAATAAAGCCGATAAAAAGGTACACAGAAATAGAGTGAAGAAAAAGGCAAAGAAGGAGAATAAGCCTCTAAAAATCTGTCTAAGGGTATGTCTTTGCATACTGACATTTGTGGCAGTCACATTTGCAGGAGCATATTTTACCCTGTGGACAATATGCCATGGACCGTCGAAGGCGGCGAGGGATCTTTTTGTGTCCACTATTCTTGAGACAGGACAAATGAAGTTCCTTGCCTCGTGGTATTTCAGTGAGGATGAGATCCTTGCCATAACAGACAGAAATGGTATGGGTAAGACTGAGGAGGACGTCAATCCGGATCTGATTGAGATACCCACGGTTGACGAGAATAACGAGAATCCGGAGTTTGATATTGACGGTATAGAGCTTGTGGAGATATCCGGACGTTCATTTTTTGCGAAGATGCTTATAATCAATGATCCATCAAGGGTGAAGCTGTCGACAATCTATCCTTGGTCTGATTTTAATAAGAGCAAGTACGGTGAGACTCTTGAGCAGCTTGTCCAGAGAGGAGACTACGCCGCAGGAATAAACGGTGGAGAATACTATTCTGAGGGCAACTGGGGCGGTATCCCTAAGGGACTTGTGGTATGTGACGGAGTTATCCAGTACAACGCGCCTCAGGCAGGAGATGTGATGGTCGGCTTTACACAGAACAATATTCTTATGATAGCAGATATCGGGAATATGAGTGTGGAACAGGCAGAGCAGTTCGTTGCCGACAACCAGATAAGGGATGCGGTCAGCTTTAAGGATATAGATGATGGCGACAACAATCATTTTACCAAGCTTATCATAAACGGAACATCAAGAGAAATTTCCGGCAGCGGAAGCGGTGCCAACCCGCGTACAGTTATAGGACAGCGCGCGGACGGAGCGGTTCTTATGCTTGTGACCGACGGAAGAGGAGCGGCAGGGCATCTTGGCGCGACGGCACAGGACCTTATCTCGATCATGCAGGAGTATGGCGCTGTCAATGCCGCTAATCTTGACGGTGGAAGCTCATCTGCAATGTACTATAATGGAACCTATGAGATGACCAGTGTTACACTGTATTATTCTACATCTTCATGGCGTCTTCCGACAGCATTTGTTGTTGAAAAGAGAGGAGAGTAGACATGGCAGAAAAGAAAAAATTTCCTGTATTCTGGGTGTGTTTTGCAGTATTCGTTGCGCTTATGGTTGTTTTCTGGGGCGTGGTCATAACCAATGTGAAAAAAAGCCTTGTGGAGTACGAAAATTCACAGCCTGAGTATACCGTGGAGAAATATTTAGCACAGTTTCGTGACGGAAGCATTATCAATAAAATTGATTTTGAACAGAGTACGAACAGATTTGAGGAGAGCGGAATATATCAATCACAGTTTGCAGACAGCATAGCTGGGAAGGATATTACCTATGAGAAGCTGCAGACAAGCTATGATGCAAAGCACCCGGTATACAATGTGTATGCTGGCGGGCAGCTTGTTGCGAAAATAACCTTGAAGGAGACTGCCTCAGAGCCGCTTATGTTCATACTCACAAAGCAGGAGTGGGATTTAGACAGCGTAGAGGCTGTGTATGAGAAGGGCAGTATAGGCTTCACAATAACTGCGCCGGACACCTACAATGTCTTTGTGAACGGTGTAAAGCTTGACCAGAGAGAACTCACCGGAAATGTCACCGAGATAGCGTCTCTTAAGTATGCGGCAGAGTATGTAAGTGTGCCACAGCTTGTGGAGTACAGAATCGACAGACTTTTAAATGAGCCGGATGTCACAGTGTATAATAATCAGGGGGATATGGTTATGTATACACCTGATGAAAATAGAAATATCACAATAGATACCTTCACAACATCACCGATAGACCCGGAATTGTCTGCAACTGTCCTTCAGAATGCGAAGAATTATTCTAATTTCTTCTCAAAGGATATAGATGGATGCAGTAACAGTGTAGCACCGATATCGTATATGTTCCCGGCAGATTCATATTATCTTGAGCTTGCCGAAAATTACAGAAGAAATGATATGTGGATGTACAGTGCACATGAGACACCGGTATTTACTGATGAGGCAGTGTCAAATTATATCGTATACACACCGGAGCTGTTCTCGGTTGAGGTGTATTTTAAGAAAAATATGGTTTTGAAGCTTAACGGAGAGGCAAGACAGGATATCGTCAATTCAAGATATTATTATGCAAAGATTGATGGAAACTGGCTTGTGGTTGATATGCAGTCGGTGACGGAATAAATCATAAAGGGAGAAGATAATCATGCAGGGGACAATGGAAGCGATACTTAATGAAGTAAAAAAGGTAGTTACCGGCAAGGATGATGTGGTGCTCAAGGTCATGCTTGCCATCACTGCGGGCGGACATATACTTATAGACGATATACCGGGTGTGGGAAAGACCACCATGGCGATGGGGTTTGCCAAGGCAATGGGATATAGTTGTAACAGAATACAGTTCACACCTGATGTTATGCCTTCGGACATAGTTGGTTTTTCGGCGTACAATCCCAAGACTCAGGAATTTGAGTACAGGGAAGGTGCCGCAATGTGTAATCTTCTGCTTGCGGATGAGATAAACAGAACGTCCAGCAAGACACAGTCCGCACTCTTGGAGGTAATGGAAGAAAAAAGAGTTTCCGTTGACGGCAAGACAAGGAATCTTCCAAGACCGTTCACAGTGATTGCTACACAGAACCCTGTAGGTTCGATTGGTACCATGCAGCTTCCGGAGTCACAGCTGGACAGATTCATGATAAGACTGTCAATGGGATATCCGGACAGAGAGCAGGAAATCAATATTTTGAAGGCAAGGGCAGTGTCTAACCCACTAAGACTAATTGAAAGGGTGACGGATGAGGAGCAGATATTATCCCTGCAATCACAGTCTGAGAATGTATATATACATGATGCAATATATGATTATATAGTAAGACTTATAAGGGCTACAAGAGAGAATGAGTACATTGAGCTGGGGGTAAGCCCAAGAGGAACTCTTTCTGTTGCGGCGATGGCTAAGGCTCATGCACTGTATGAGGATAGGGATTATTGCGTACCTGCCGATGTGAAGTTCGTGTTTTCGGATGTAGTATGTCACAGACTGGTTTTAAGCTCCAAGGCGAGAATGGAGAGACTTACGGACAGACAGCTTGTCGCCAATATATTAGAAACGACGGCAGTACCGAGGCTTAAAAAGGGGAAAGCCTGAGAATGGGGGGAAAGTATAAATGATTTTCAGGAGAATAATGTATTTTGTTTTGCTATACGCAGTAATTACCTACAATGTTCTGTATAGAACCTATGATGGATTTATTATGCTGGTATTTGTGGTGGCTGCTTCTATTCTTTCATTGATTATGCTTATGTTAAGCCGTTTTAATCTCAGATACGGATTCAGACAGAAAACAATATATGTCACAAGGGCGAAGGAGTATGAACTCAGATATGACATAAAAAATGTTATGCCATTTCCGGTAACCCGCTTAGACATGAAATATGAAAGTCAGAAAAAACCACAGTCCTTTACTGTGGGAGCCGCTAATACAGCCATTGTGACAAGAAGGGATAGAAGGCAGCATTGTGGGTGTTATTTTGAAAATATACAGAGAATAACTCTGTATGATTTTTTTCGCGTATTCGGCATGAAAATAAAAAATCCGGGCGTGGTAAAGATAGTATCTTTGCCGCGCTTATTTGACGTTAATACCGAGGAATATATAGAAGGAATGCTGTGTGTGGAGAATGAGAGTAGCAGGCTGGCATTAAAGGGAAGCGAAGTCAGTGGAATAAGAGAATATGCTCCCGGGGACAGTATGAAGAATATTCATCACAAGTTAAGCAGCAGAATGTCTACGCTTATGGTGAAGGAGTATACAGCCGAGGAGGGCAGCGATGATGGATTCGTGTTCATCGACGATGACAGCACACAGCCTGATGTCAGGGATTCCATGCTTGAGTTTATGTATAATGTTATGTATCTGCGCCTTAAGACAGATAAAAAGGCAACCGGATATATTTTAAAAGGAACTGTAGCAGTTCCTGTTGAAATAACCTCAAAGGAAGAAATTGATAATTTCTTTGAACGGATGTATGAGGAAAATGAACCAGATGAACAGGGATTGATTGATATACCGTCAGGAGTGTTCGTGTTCGCTGCTTCCTTTACGGAAAAGCTATATAGAAGTTACCTGCAATTACGCGGAAAGGATAACAATATAGTACTGTATCTTCCGGATATAGAACAAAGCAGAATGGACAAGCTTCCGGATATAGAACAAAGCAGAATGGACAAGCCCGATGTTGAGGTGGTCTATATTTCGACAGGAGGTGAAAAAGATTGGTGAAGCGTCTGTTCGAGAGAGTTGGTTCTGTCCTGTTTCTTATGGCTGTTGCCGTATTAGGCACGATGGTGACAGTATGGAATTTTACACAGATTTATGCGACAAAGCCTCTGGTATGGTGGATTGCGGTTCTTTCCGCAGCCTGCGGAGCGTTCGTGTGCGTGAGCATAAGGCTTATGGGCAGGGCGGGCTTTATAGGGAGATTTCTTATTTTAGCGGCGGTTGCAGTACTGCTGGTACTCAAATTTGATGTTATAGCGGGTGGATTCGCCTATATATTCAACTATATGATTGATTCCATAAACTACTACTATAAAAGTGGGATTTATTATATATTGATTACCGATGGCATGCTAAAAAATGCGAATCAGGAATTGACCGTTATGCTTCTGTGTGCCCTTACAGGCTGCTGGTATATGTCTGTGCTCCTTAGAAGAAGGGGTGTGCTTTTAGCCTGCATTGTGTCGATGCTCAGTTATTTTATACCAGCTTCTGTTGAGGAGGCACCATCTGTACTCACACTTGTATTGGTACTCTGCTTTATTGTATGTGTCACAGTGCATGGAAATCTCCCACGCGAAAGGAATGAATTGCGAGCGAGAAAGTCGGGTATACTTGCAATGTTGTGGGTGGTTCTGCCATCCATGCTCATTATGTTCGGTGCAGTAAAAATTCTTCCTGAGGACAGCTTTGAAGCTCCGGATTTTTATGATAAGCTTGCAGGCAAAATTGTATTTTCAATTAGGGATATACAGAATATTGTCGAGGAAAAAGGAACCGGAAACAATGATAAAAGTAAAAGTCCTGATTTTGCGCGGGGCGAGATTGGCAAGGTCGACAGCATAACCTACAGTGATGCTCCGATTCTGTATGTGCGCGCCCCGAAAAACGGTGGCACGCTGTATCTTAAGACCTTTCAGGCGGCACAGTATACCAAAAGACGCTGGAAAGAGCTGGATGCGTCGGTCTACAGGAAATATTCCGATATGTTTAATGGGTTTGAAGCGAAGGGAGATACGCCGTTACTCATGGAATACAATGCCGTATCGTCGCTTATGAATGACAAGGAAGAGGGAATTAAGAGTGCGTCCTTTGACATTGTGGTTATGCAGTACGAGAGCAGGGGTAACAGCTATATTCCTATGTCGGCTGTGGCTGTGGACGGCACTGCCATCGACAAAATCGCAAAGACGGATATGAATATAACGCTTGAGACTGATACTGTGGGTGCGCAGAACGTGTATCACAGATACAGTCTGTTTGAATGGAGAAATTTTTCATCACTGTATAATCTTGTTAAAAGCGGGGCGGAGCATATTCCGGAAGAGAGGAGCAGTGCGGGCAGCTACCGCAATTTCGTGTATGAAAATTATCTTGATACCAACACCTCCTGCGCAGACTGGATAAAGAATGAGCTGATTTCAGATATAGTGCAGGGTGAGTACGATATTTCACAGCCGGATGGGAAAGCGCAGTTTATACTTGACACAATCTCTTTCTTTAACAGAGAATATGACTACACATTATCCCCGGGAGTAACACCTTCAACAAAGGATTATGTTGAATATTTCCTGTTTGAAAAGAAGAAAGGTCTGTGCACGCATTTTGCTTCCTCCGCGGTGATGATATTCAGATGTGCAGGCATACCGGCGAGGTATGTGGAGGGCTTTGTTGTGCCTGAGAGCCTGTATACACAGCAGGCAGATTACAGGAGACAGGCTAAGCTGCGTGAAGGCAGGGATTTGAAGAATGAGATGTGGCAGTACTATGATATAGAGGTCACGGACAGATATGCTCATGCATGGGTTGAGGTATATATTGATGGCATAGGATGGATGACGGTTGACCCTACACCGGGGTATGGTGCAGGGTACATGGATAGTCAGGACTGGTATGATAATTCTTCAACGGATTCCTCTGCAAATCAGCCTGCGGATGATAGTGAGCCGGAGACAGATGAGATGACGGTTGACGAGAGCACGCAGGATTCTTTGGAGGAGACAAACGATGATACAACGGATGACACAATCGATGGAACATCGGAGGATAATCAGACCACGGAATCCGAAAGCTATATATCTGTGGATAACAGGCTGCCGGGCGGCGATGAAGCCACGGATGATGGCAATGGCGATGGCATAGGAACAGGTGAGAACACAGGTGAAGGAACGGCGGCGGATGAAGAAGCTACAGCGCACTTTGATTTTGCGGCCGTAGCCGGAAAGGTCTACGATGTGCTAAAGCCTGTATTACATATATTGTTTACTGTGCTAAAGGTTATTACAATTCCGTTTATAATTGTATTATTTTTGGTAATCAGGCAAAAATATATGGAACAAAAGAGAGTTAGGTTATATAATAGTGCCTGTGGCCTGTATACAGGTGAGCGTATAGAGAGGATAATGTCATACTATGAAAGGCTGCTTAGGGCTGCAAATGTGAAAATATCCTCCGATATGGATTTTTCAGATTTAATTAATAGTACTCCGGTGAAGAGTATGGACTCACAGAGGGCAGCAGCGATAGTTGAAAAATCAATGTTTTCGGGAACCTTTCCGGCTGAGGATGACACTATGTATGTGATGGCTTATGTGTCCGAGGCGAGAAAAGAAATCTATAGCTCAAAAAATATATTCGGAAAACTCTATTTAAAATATATTCTTGCATTGTAGCATTTTAAATGATATAAAAAAGCAGGAAAGTTATGAATATCAGGTTTAATGACAAGTTTAACGAACGGAAGGAATGAAAATTGTAATGATACGACAGATTAGAAAAATATTTTCTTACGCGGCGGCAGCTGTGATGGCATTGTTAATCGGTGTTGGCTCATACACCAGTGATGTGTCTGCAAAGGATGCGGACGGAAATATAGTCATTGTCATAGATCCGGGACATGGAGGCACAGATCCGGGAAAGCAGGGAATCAATGGTGTTTTAGAAAGTGATGCCAATTATGCTATAGCTGAGGCTATGATGGATGAACTTAAGAATTATTCGGGTGTGAAGGTGTATTTCACAAGACCTGAGGACAGTCTGGTGACACTCACCGGAAGGGCTATGGTAGCGGCAGAGCTTGATGCGGATTTCCTCATAAGTATTCACAATAACAGTACATCGGATGATAGTATAAGCGCTAATGGTGCTATGGTTCTCACTTCGGTTCTGCCATTGTACAGTACGATAACGGCAGATATGGGAAATTATATCCTTAATAATCTGGCACAGCTTGGAATAAAGAATAATGGCATACAGACAAGAAGCTCTACGGAATATGTAGGTGAAGACTACCATACAGTTATGGCTGAGGGAATGAGAGCAGGAGTACCTACAATCATTGTTGAGCATTGTTTCTTAAGCAGCGCCACAGATGTGCTTTTTGTATCCAATGAGAATGGTACGGTTGACTATGATAAGACGGCAGCAATAGGAAAGGCAGATGCCGAGGCGGTTGCCACATATTTTAATCTTGAGCGCAGAGTTTTACAGGCTGAGCAGACAGGAGAGCTTGAGTTAGAGAAGGGATATTCCGCCAAGCTTGAGACATCAGGGGATGTAGTGTGGACAAGCAACAATGAGAGCTGTGTCACAGTAGATGAGTATGGCAATATGAAGGCAGTCGGAAGCGGTTCGGCTGTTCTTAGCTATACAGCTTCGGATGGAACAGCAGGTGTTGTGAATGTCAAGGTGGATATTCCTGAGCAGATAGCGATAACCGGATTTATCGACCCGACATTTTATAAAACGAAGGAAAAGTTTTCAGCGATAGATTTGAGTACTGTGAAGGCAGTTATAGTGTATAGCGATGGCTCGGTTATTCAGGTCATACCGGAAAAGATTGGTGAGGTGGACTATAATAAGTCGGGAATACAGGATATTCCTATAAGCTACGGTGCGCTTAAGGGCTCTGTAAGAGTTGTGAACCAGACAGAGGACTATATACCGGAGGTGACTTCAAAGGAGCCTGAGACAGAGACACAGCCTACAGAGCCGGAGACAACAACGCAGGTAAGCAGTGAGGAACCTTCGCAGATTGAAAGCACTGAACAGCCGGAAGTAAATGATGGAGCCTTTGATATAGTTATGATTATTAAGATGGCAGCAGGGATTGTTATAGTAATAGCTCTTGCAACAGTCATTTTCTTTTTGGAGAACAGAGTGAGCAGAAAAAGAAGAGGAAGAAGAAACAGAAGGAGGCGCAGATAATGATGAAAAGAACAGGTTTTCTTAAGGCATGTTCTAAGCTTATGGCATTTGTACTGACAGCGGGGATAACAGTCGGTGCTTTTGCTGCTAATCCGGGCAATGACATGCAGGTATTCGCAAAGGATGGAAATGGGGACGTTGTTGTTGTGCTCGACCCCGGGCATGGAGGCTATGACGGCGGAGCACATTCATCTATAACCGGGGATGATGAGAGCAATCTTAACTGGAATATTGCCAAGTATATGAAGGCTGAGCTTGAGACGTATGCCGGAGTCCGTGTATATGTCACAAGGGCAAATAACGAGTGGAATACCAATACCGGAAGATCCCATATGGGAAAGTCGGTGGGGGCGGATGCGGTTATCAGTCTGCATAACAATTCATCTTCTAATACGGATACCAATGGATTCGTGGCGTATGGTTCTGTTGTTGATGGGTATGTTGAGCCGACGAAGAATCTTTGTCTTAATATGGCACGATACGCACAGGCAGCAGGGCTGGGACTGTTCAGCGGTGGATATCTTACAAGGACAGGCTCTAATCCTTCGGAGGATTATTATACAGTTATAGATGAGGGCATCAAGTCGGGAATCCCGACAATTATAGCTGAGCATAGCTTTGTGACTAATTCATCGGATGCATATTTCATGCATGATACAGAGAATATAAGAAAAGTCGGTGTGGCAGATGCTACGGCTGTTGCAGAATATTTCGGACTTTCCAAAAGGACGATAAGCGATGGTCAGAGTATGGAGCTTGACAGAAGCTACAGCGCGTATTTTATTCCGGCTAATCAGCGTGATGGCGGGGTGAGCTTTACAAGCTCGGATGAGAATGTTGCGCATGTAAGAAGTGATGGACTTATCACAGCCGTCAATGCAGGTACGGCTACGGTGACTTATACATACGCTGATGGAACCAGCGGAAGCTGTACCTTCACAACGAAACCGGTAACGCAGGTTGGCGTGTCAGCCGGAATCAATCCTACTGTATACAGAACGTCCGATGAGATAGCAGCTATTGATAAGAGCAAGATAATCGTCAAGGCAATTTACAGTGATGGCACAAGCAGGCAGCAGACATCGGGATATACAGTGGGAGACATAGATCCATATATGTCCGGAAGGCAGTTTGTTAATATATCACACAATGGCTTTAATGCTTCACTTCTTATAAGACTTGACACGACGGCAGCAATAGGAACCTATTCCGATTACCTGTATCAGATAAAGGGAGACTATTCCGATATTTTCACATTCCCTGAGCTTGTTCAGGTGGCAGGTGTTTCCGGCTCTCCGTATACAAGCAATGGTTTTGAAAACAGCGAAAAACCAACTCAGCAGGAAACTACGGCAGCAGAGACAACAACCGTGGAGACGACAGCGGCAGAGACGACAGCAGCGGAGACAACCACAACGGAGACGGCAACCGAGGCGGAGACAACTGTGGAGGAAACAGTGTCCGATGAGGAGACTTCACAGGAGACAACCACAATTGAGAAAGAATCAGAACAGACTGATACAATATCAACAAGCGGTACATCTGCTTCATCGTCGGACGGCTCAGATGAGCAGAGCTCTACGCATAATACATTGGCAGATAACAAGGAGAAAAAATCTATGGATTGGATAATAGCAGTTTTAATTGTCCTTATAGTTCTTATGGTGGCACTTATTGTGTTTGCGGTTATGTCTATAAGGAAGAATAACAGATATAACAGAAGACTTGAGCAGAGAGAGAAAAGACATCGTGAAGCTGGTATCGAGTCTGCACACACACAGCATTCCGACACAGAAAGCGGGAATGAATATAATAAAGGAATGAATGATGAGGTTCCTAAGAGAAAGAAACACTGATTTTTACCTTACTATGTGCAGTAACATATTGACTAAATGAGCATATAATGGTATCATACCAATATATTTATGGTAGAGGTTGCACCGGTTATGAGTATCCCAGTGGACATGACAGACATGGATGAAGGTGGGAAAAAGGAAGTGGTGCCGAAGCGGGCAGAATGGTCTGTAGGCTGTCTGACTGGGCGTATAGTTAATAGCTGTGCGACTGTCATCATACTAGATTTGATGGAGAGCTACTTGAAGTTTTATTTGTATCGGAACCTACATAGTCCGTTACATGAGATGGAACCTTAAGGACTGGCTTTTCGTCAGTCCTTTTATTTCTTTATAGGAGCCTTATAAGACCTCCTATAGGCATTTTTTAAAACATTTTTAATAATTCATGTGAGCATTGTGTATAGCTATGTTCGTAAATGTATAAAAGTGTAAATATGCAAACAGATATAAGCATTTACGGATATGTAAAGCAGTGCGGAAAAGAGGAGAATATGTCATTGTTTACAGGTTCAGGAGTTGCAATTATTACACCGATGAATGAGGATAAGTCAGTCAATTTTGATAAGCTGGGTGAGATTATCGATGACCAGATAAAGAATCATACTGATGCCATCATAATATGCGGAACAACAGGAGAGGCATCAACACTCACACACGAAGAGCACCTTGACTGTATTCGTTTTTGCAGCGAGCGAGTTGACAAGAGAATTCCTGTTATAGCCGGAACTGGTTCTAATTGTACAGAGACAGCCGTATACCTTTCTACAGAGGCGCAGAAGGCGGGGGTTGACGGTCTTTTGGTTGTAACCCCATATTATAACAAGGCAACACAGAATGGTCTCTATGAGCATTACAAGGAGATTGCCGCAAGCGTAGACCTTCCTATAATCATGTACAACGTCCCAAGCAGAACAGGCTGTAATATCTTAGCACCTACGGCAGCTAAGATTTTTAAGGATATAGATAACGTGGTTGGTATCAAGGAAGCTACAGGAAATATATCACAGGTGGCTAAGCTTATGTCACTTACCAATGGCGAGATTGACCTTTACTCAGGAAATGATGACCAGATAGTTCCTATTCTCTCACTTGGCGGAAAGGGTGTTATCTCAGTCCTTGCCAATGTTGCACCACAGAAGACACATGACATTGTTGAAACATATCTTGCAGGCGATGTCAAGAAGAGCGCTAAGCTTCAGCTTGAGGCAGTTGAGCTTATAGACGCACTTTTCTGTGAGGTTAATCCTATCCCTGTAAAGACTGCAATGAATCTTCTCGGATGGGAGGTAGGTCCGCTCAGAAGACCTTTATCACCTATGGAGCCGGCTAATGTTGAGAAGCTTAAGACAGCTATGAAGAACTACGGAATATTATAAAAGAAACGGACTTTGTTGGAAATATATGGAGGAAAATACAATGGTTAAGGCTATTATGCATGGCTGCAACGGCAAGATGGGTCAGGTTATATCTAATCTTGTTGCAGCGGATTCGGATATAGAGATTGTTGCAGGAATTGATCCGCATGATGACAGACATAACGCTTATCCGGTATACCGCTCAATCTTTGAGTGTGATATAGCAGCGGATGTCATTATTGATTTCGCGGCAGCGGGAGCTGTCAACAATCTTCTTGATTATGCGGTCAAGAAGAATATACCTGTAGTACTCTGCACAACAGGACTCTCAGCGGAGCAGCTTGATAAGGTTGAGGAGACCGCTAAAAAGGTTGCAGTGCTTAAGTCGGCTAACATGTCACTTGGTATCAATACATTGTTCAAGGTGCTTGCAGATGTGTCCCCACTTCTGTCGGCGGCGGGCTTCGATATTGAGATTGTTGAGAAGCACCACAGACTTAAGGTGGATGCACCAAGTGGAACAGCTCTGGCACTTGCAGACTCTATAAATGCAGCAAACGGAAATAAATTTGAATATAAGTTCGACCGCAGCCAGGTAAGGGAGAAGAGAACCGACAATGAGATAGGTATAAGCGCTGTGCGTGGCGGAACTATCGTCGGTGAGCATGAGGTAATATTCGCAGGTGAGGACGAGGTGATTGAGCTCAAGCACACAGCTTATTCCAAGGCTGTATTTGCCAAGGGTGCGATTGAGGCTGCCAAGTATCTTGCAGGCAAGCCGGCAGGAAGATACACAATGAAGGAAGTTATAGGTTAATATGAAACGGAACACCTGAATCATGCAGGATATGCGGATTCAGGTGTTATTTTTAACAAAATTTTCATCTTTAATATAATTTTTTCCGAACATACTAAGCATATCAGAAGCGCAAAGAGCTCCTGTTATGAATAGATTTGCGCCCTGCTTTTTGCGGCGCAGGCAACAATTATGTATGAAAAGGAGAAAATTATGAAAAAGCTGAAATTATTTCTGGTATGCACTGTTATATCGGTAATCGGCGTTTTCGGACTTACGGGCTGCTTCGGCAATGGGAGTAACCAACAGGGAACTGGTAATGGCAACACCAACACCAACCAGACAACTACCGGAAACAACAATGCCACAACAGGCAACACCAACAACGGTACCAACGGTTCTAATGGAATGAATAATAACACCAACGGAACTAACGGTACTAATGGCACCAATGGTACTAACAATACCAATGGAACTAACGGTAACAACAATATGAACGGAACAACCAATGGCAATACCAACAATGGAAACACCAATGGCATGAACGATAACAGGGAAACTAACACTGATGGTGACGGCAACATCATAGACGGTGTCGGCGATATCATCAATGATGGACTTGATGAGATTGAGACAGCTATCGATGACATTGACGGCAATAACGTCAATGGAAACAATTCAAGAATGAGATAAGGTGCTGTATATTGCATGGGGAAAATGCCGGAAATGCTTTCCGGCATTTTCCTTTTTTAAATAACCGAAACTGATAATAAACGTTGACAAATATGCGGAATGAACATATTATATATATGTAAATAATGTTCGCCCACCGTTGGCGTCTAATAAATGAGCGGCTTGAAAATAATGTTCGCCCACCGTTGGCGTCTAATAAATGAGCGGCTTGAAAATAAACCCTTTCTCTTTATAAGTGAAAGGGTTATTCTTTATTTTAGAACAGCTAAATGTTTAAAACACAAAATACAGGAGATGAGGATGGAAGTAAAACAGGGGTATGCGTATCATATAAAAGATGAATATTTTGAATTTGCGCATGATTCTAACCTTATGCAAAATAAGGAAAGAGGAAATTATAGACCGACACTTTATTGTGTACCTGATAGTAATAGTGGGATATATTGGATGATACCTATATCTTCACAATACGATAAGTTTCTTGCAATCAAAGAAAAAATTATAACAAAGGGAAAGCCATGTAAAGGAATTGTATTAGGTGAATTTGATGATAGAAAAGCAGCATTTTTGTTGCAGAATATGTTTCCAGTCACAGAACAATATTTGGACCATATTCATACTAAAAATGGAAACCCGGTGCCAGTAAAACAAGTGTTACAAAATGAAATTCAAAAGAATGTAAAATTTTTGCTGGCTTTAAATGCAAAGGGTATCAAGGTCACATTTACGAACATAACGCGGCTTAAAAATAAGCTGCTTGAGGTGGAAGGGAGATAGGCATGAAGGATGGATTTATCAGGGTATGTGCAGCCACTCCGGATATCAAGGTTGCGGACTGCGCATATAATGAGAAAAATATTATGAATCTTATGGATGAGGCTTATGAAAAACAGGTTTCGGTGCTGGTGTTTCCGGAATTATGTATCACAGGATATACATGCGGTGACCTGTTTTTGCAGGACGTTCTGTTGAAGGCGGCGAAGGACAGCCTTCGGCACATAGTCGCACATAGCGCGGGAAAGAATATGCTTGTGTTTGTCGGTATGCCGTATATGCACAAGGGGAAGCTCTTTAATGTTGCGGCGGCAATATGTGATGGCAGGCTGTTAGGACTTGTGCCTAAGAAGAATATACCTAACTATTCGGAGTTTTATGAGATGAGACATTTTACACCGGGGATGGATGAGTGCGTTGACACAGCGCTGGGTGTTAAGCTGGGAAACAGACTGCTGTTCAGATGCGAGAACATAGAGGAGCTTGTAGTGGGGGCAGAAATCTGTGAGGATGTGTGGGTGGCATGTCCGCCAAGCACATACCATGCGCAGGCGGGGGCAACACTCATTGTGAATTGTTCGGCGAGTGATGAGACAACAGGCAAGGATATTTACAGGAGAGCGCTTATATCCGGACAGTCGGCAAGACTTGTGTGCGGATATATATATGCCAATGCAGGTGAGGGCGAATCGACGCAGGACCTTGTGTTCGGCGGACAGAACCTTGTATGTGAGAACGGAAACGTGCTTGCGGAAACACAGAGATTCAAGAATGGGACAGCCATCGCGGAGCTTGATTTGCAGAGACTTGTGAATGAGCGCAGAAGGATGAACACATACACCGTTAATACAGGCGATGACTATGAGATAGTTGGTTTCGCACTGGGAAAATATGACCTTGAGCTTACAAGATACTATGCCAGAACTCCGTTTGTGCCGTCATCAAAGGTGGACAGGGATGTTCGCTGTGAGGAGATTCTCTCCATTCAGGCGATGGGACTTAAAAAGAGGCTGGCACACACAGGCTGCCGGAACGCGGTAATCGGAATATCCGGCGGACTTGATTCGACGCTTGCACTGTTGGTCACTGCGCGCGCCTTTGACAGCCTTTCGATTCCAAGAAAAAATATAACTGCGGTGACTATGCCGTGCTTCGGAACAACGGACAGAACCTACAACAACGCTGTGGAGCTTACAAGGAGACTTGGAGCGACATTGACGGAGGTCAACATTAAGGAGGCAGTCCGCATACATTTCAGGGATATAGGTCAGGACGAAAATGTACATGATGTCACCTATGAGAACGGACAGGCTAGGGAGAGGACACAGATTCTCATGGACATTGCCAACAAATCAGGTGGAATGGTAATCGGAACCGGGGATATGTCCGAGCTTGCACTTGGCTGGGCAACCTACAATGGCGACCACATGTCGATGTATGGCGTGAACTGTTCAGTGCCAAAG
>JBNMLM010000051.1:0-16551 GCA_050874845.1 Eubacteriales bacterium
AGATAGTCCTCATAGTCCTCCGAATGTCTCAATGTACTGTGATATTTGGATATGGCACCTCCTGTCATTCCAAGCATGTCCATCACATGACTTGTGAGCTGGAAGGCCTCTATATCCTCATCCACCTTTTCAAGGTCGATATTATTCCATATAACATACTGCGTTGTGTATGTATTACCGCCCTCAAGCTCATCATCCGTTATGTCAAATGCAGGCAGATGATCACCATACATCACAAGCACCGTAGGCTCATTAAGTCCCTTAAGCGCATATATAAGATTTCTCACAAACTTGTCCATATCATGTATCTGATTGATATAATATGTGAAAGGTCTCTTAAACTCTTCTATCACTTCGCCCTCGGCTGTTATATCATCTTCCTTTATCTCATAGTCTGCCGGATAATCTCCATGCCCCTGCACCGATATCGTATAGATGAAATCCCTGCCCTCTGAGCCTGTGAGAATCTCAATAATCTGTGATATGAGCACATTGTCCTTTGCCCAGCCTATCTCATTCGTCTCCACATTATTCATGTATTCCAGAGAGGTAAAGGTCTCAAAGCCCAACTGGGAAAATACTGTATTTCTGTCATAGAATGTACCATCGTTGTCGTGTAGTGCATTCGTGGTATAGCCATACTGCTTAAGGTCATAGCATATAGAGTCACATGCGCTGTGGGAAAGCACCGTCTTATACGGATACTCGCCCGGTCCGAAATCATCAAGATTCATACCCGAAATGACCTCAAATTCTGTATTCGCAGTACCTGCTCCGACAGACGGCACCGAAAGAAATCCGGACGGATAACTCTTGTACAGCCATTCAAGCTTCGGAAGCACTGTGCCGCTGAACTCAACATCCTTCAACAATTGAGGATCGAACAATGACTCCAATTGAAGAAAAATAATGTTAGGGCGTTCCTTAGTTGCCTTATTGGTATTCTCCTGTTTAACCGCATCCGTTTCCTTTACAGACTCAGCTTCATCTGGCAAATCCGTGTTTTCTCCGGTTCCGCTCTCCGATTCCGCAGCCTGCTGCCTCGATTCTTCTTCAATCAGGCCATCGCGTTCGCTTCTGTACTCATCGCGCTCGCTCTCAAGTTCATCAATCTTGGCAAGAATATCCTTTATAGTATTTTCATTATACTCTTTCGGCTTGTCTATTCCACTGTTGAAAAGACTGTTCGAAAAGCAGTATGCGAATCCATACTCGTTGTACGCATTTCCGATGTTTCCGAAGTTGCGCGCAAACACACCTACGGACACACCAATCCTTGTTGTTCCCCATACAACGAACCAGAATGATAAAATAACTACGAGCACACGGAAATAATTGATTTTTTCTTTGTACTTCGGTGCCTTAATCCACCATATAATCATCGAAATAATAAAAATCACAGCCAGTACAATTATAAGCACTATCTGCGCCCCTGTAAGATACACCGGTGCTACATTGAGTGCATATTTAATCAATCTGAAATCCTGAGCCGTAAACGGAGTGTGCCTGAAGCCCGTCACAACAAAATTGACTATTCCGAATATTATCCATATTCCACATATCAGTGTCACCATGAACACTTTCCTGTGCACCAGTCCCACGAATGACAGTGTAAAAAGAATAAGCATCACGCCGTACAGAAAGCACAGCGGATTAGTCACCGCAAACTTAAAGCCCTCTGCAACGGAACGTCTACAAAACATCTCAACTACCAGATTGACAACAATTGCCAGTAAGATAAATCTTACCGGCAAGCTTGTTTTGTGTAATTTAATTTTCTGTAATAAATTATTAATTTTCTCTTTCATAGCTATAATATATTCTATTTTGTTTTAAGTGACTCCTTAAGGTCTCTTGCTTTATCCTTAATCTTAGGATTAGCAGTCTTGGATACAAGAATTCTTGATACAATTCTTGAAGCCTCATCAATCTTACCTATCTGCTTTGCAAGGTTAGCCATAAGATAATCCAAAGTTGTCTCATCCATACCGCAAATCGGGAAGTTCTCCTTAGAAACGCTCATCATAAAGCCTTCATACGCATTGGCGAGCATCTCCTTTTCAGCATTAGCGCACTCTTCCTTCTTTTTAGCATAATCCGCCTCCTCAGGCTTAAGATTCTCGGCTTTACCTCTGTACAACCACGCAAGCTTAAGACATGTATATGCCCTCTCACTTACCTTAGCCTTCTTGACAACTGTATTTAAGAGCGCAAGCTTATATCTTGTTATTGCATCATCATAGGTATATGTGTCACCTGTAGGTGCAAGTCCCTTAAAATTAACAGAAATATTGTCATGTATAAGCTTCGCCTGATGTGTTGTCATATAGCTGAAGAATCGGCTGAGTGCCCCATATCCACAATGAGGACACACTATAACATCGTACTTGACAGAGTCTATTCCCTGATACTTAGGACGTAAGTCAGGATCCGAACCAATCAGGTGAGGCTTACCTGTCTTAACCGTCTTTATCTTAAATTCATTGTCGCACACAGGGCACTGTACTTTCTTATCAAAGAGGAAATCCACCTCATTATACTGTGGTGTACCTGTTGCTGCACCCTGCTGCTTAGCATTTTTCTTCTTTTCGTCTTCGTCATCAAATATATTAACATTTGACAGACCGCCAAACCCTATCGAAGAAAGATCAGAAAAAATTCCAGCCATTATACTGCCTTCCTTTCAATTTATTGTTTTGTATGATTAATTAAGTTTGAATGAACTCTTAAGTGACACAATTCGGTTAAATACAAGACGCTCACTGTCGATAGGCTGTCCATCTCTTCCATCGACACAGAAGAATCCATTACGCACAAACTGGAAGCTGTCAAGCGGCTTCGCATCCTTAACGCTCTCCTCTATATAGCAGTTGTCTACAACAGTCAATGAGTTAGGATTGATATTCATTGTGCCATCCTCATTGTATACGCCCTTCTCCTCGTCCACAAGATTCTCATAGAGCTTGACGGTAGCGTTCACACAATGATTTACAGGTACCCAGTGAATTGTTCCTTTAACCTTTCTGCCTTCAAAACCTGAACCACTCTTCGTTTCAGGGTCATAAGTACAGTGAACCTCTACCACATTTCCATTCTCATCCTTGACAAAGCTCTCACACTTTACAAAGTATGCATTCATGAGACGTACCTCATTGCCCGGGAAGAGACGATAGTATTTCTTAGGCGGCTCCTCCATGAAATCATCTCTCTCAATGTAGAGCTCTCTCTCAAAAGCAATCTTTCTGCTTCCAAGCTCAGGGTTCTCAAGATTGTTAGGAGCATCAAGATACTCAACCTGTCCTTCAGGATAATTGTCTATCACAAGCTTGATAGGATCAAGAACTGCCATTATTCTGCTCTTCTTAAGTCTTAAGTCATCACGTATACAGTACTCAAGCATCGCATAATCAACAGAGCTGTTAGCCTTCGCAACACCCACAAGCTCCACGAACTTCTTAATGGACTCCGGTGTATAGCCTCTTCTTCTGAGTGCGCTTAATGAAACAAGACGTGGATCATCCCATCCATCAACAATGCCCTCCTCAACAAGCTTCTTGATGTATCTCTTACCTGTTATAACATTGGTAAGATAGAGCTTTGCGAACTCAATCTGCTTAGGTGACTCCTCAGGCGAATTCTTGTAACCGCACTCAATCACAACCCAGTCATATAAAGGTCTGTGATCCTCGAACTCAAGTGTACATATAGAATGTGTGATACCCTCAATAGCATCCTCGATAGGATGTGCAAAATCATACATAGGGTAAATGCACCACTGGTCTCCCGTTCTGTGATGTGTCATGTGTGCCACACGGTAAATAACCGGGTCTCTCATATTGATATTAGGTGATGCCATATCAATCTTGGCACGAAGTACCTTCTCGCCATCAGCATACTTGCCTTCCTTCATCTCCTCGAACAGACGAAGATTCTCCTCTACGGAACGATCCCTGTAAGGGCTGTTCTTTCCCGGCTCTGTGAGTGTTCCTCTGTATGCCCTTATCTCATCTGCTGTGAGGTCACACACATATGCCTTTCCCTTCTTGATGAGCTTAACAGCATTCTCATACATCTGTGGAAAATAATCCGAGGCAAAATATAATCTGTCCTCCCAGTCAGCACCGAGCCATGCGATATCCTTCTTAATCGACTCAACGAACTCTTCCTTCTCCTTGGTCGGATTAGTATCATCGAATCTCATGTTAAACTGCCCGTTGTACTTAACGGCAAGACCATAGTTTAATAATATTGACTTGGCATGTCCGATATGAAGATAGCCATTCGGCTCCGGAGGAAAACGTGTCTTTACAACCTTGCAGTGTCCCTCAGCAAGATCCTTCTCTATAATCTGTTCAATAAAATTCTTTGAAACAACTTCTTCATTATTATTGTTATCCATTGAAAATATGTCTCCTTTGAATCATTTACTCGATTTCTTCATTCTAACACATCTGCCTCATTTAAGTAAATACCTTTTTATCTATATTATGGAAGATATCCGTGCGTTAATCTAACAGAGTGCCCCGTAAACTGTATTTAAAAGCTTTCTCACCAGCTTGTCATCCGTTCCGTCACACTTCTGTATTACATACATAATTACCATATTTTCGACAGGGTCTATGAGGAAATAGTTGCCGGTCCATCCGTCCCATCCAAAGGCACCAAGCTGTACGCTGCAGCCTGTGCACTGTGGCGTATCCACGACACGGCAAAGATTACCATAACCATAGCCTCTCAATGTCTCCCATGTCAGATCCTTCCTGCACTGTGCATCAAGCTGGTTGGTTCCCATGAACTCCACTGTATATGGCGAAAGTATTCTCACACCGTCATAGGTTCCACCATTTGCAAGCATCATCGCAAATTTTCCGTAATCCTCCACTGTCGATACAAGTCCTGCTCCGCCGGACTCAAATGCAGGCTTCTCATCATAGCCTTCCATTCCAAGGTGCTTTTCTGTATCAAGAGCAAACACTCCCGGCTCAACAACTCTGTATATCTGCGCGAAGCGTTTCTTCTTTTCCTCCGGCACATAGAATGCAGTATCCTTCATTCCAAGTGGGTCAAAAATCTCCTTCTGAAGGAAATCGCCAAATCTCATACCCGACGCAGCCTCAACCACTGCACCTAAAATATCTGCTTCCGTGCCATATCTCCAATGTGTACCCGGTTCAAATGCAAGCGGCTGAAGGGCTATTCTTCTTATGAAATCCATCGTTCCCGGCTTCACACCCATATCCTGCTCACCGCTTATCGTGTCATACAACAGCGCCATCTTTCTTCCTGCCTCATCTCCAAGATCCGGATATACCGTTCCGGCAGTCATGTCCATCAGATCACGGACTAAAATTTCTTTCTTAGCCGGAACGACATCTTCTCCGTCCATCACCTTCATATTGGCAACGGCAAACTCCGGCAGATACTCAGATACCGGGCTGTACAGGTCTATAATGCCTCTCTCCATGAGAATAAGCACCGCAACAGAGGTTATAGGCTTGGTCATCGAAAAGCAGCGGAATATCGTATTATGTGACATATTGTATCCCCTCTCGATGTCGGCATAGCCTGTATCGAAATAAAATCTCTCTTTACAATCCTTAAAAACGGCTACGCTTGCTCCTGCTGCGTGTCCGTTTCCTACATACTCTTCAAAAAGTCTTTTTACATTTTCAAGTCTTTTGTTATTCATAGCAATTTTCCTTTCTTAATGCATATTTTCACTTCAATTTCTGCTATATTATATTGTAACACCGGAATGGTATTTATGAAAGTACATCTTTGTGATATAATGAATTTATCAAGTGTAAAAGGAGAAAACCAGCATGAAAAAGAACCACAGGAAGCTTACAACATTTATTTTGGCTGCCACCACCGCATCCACAATTGCGTCATTTGGCGTAGGTTATCTTCTGACCGCCTTCTGTCTCAAAAACAAGGGGTATCTTGCAGATAAATACTGGAAAAAGGAACCTGTTGATATAAATTCACTCACCCCCGGAACTCCTAAATATATTATCGAAAAAAATTATCTCTCATCGATGGATAAAATGAAGAACTGGTATGCCACTGCCATGAGGGAGGATATCACCATAACATCGCGTGACGGTCTTAAACTCGCAGGACATATTTTCCCCGCGAAGCAGCCTACTCATGACTGGGTTATGCTTGTACACGGTTACCGCGATATTCCAATCAACATACTGACATACGCTCTTCCGTATATTGAACATGGATACAATATTTTCTACCTTGAACAGCGCGCCCACGGCGACAGCGAAGGCAAATATATAGGTATGGGGTATCCGGAACACTTCGATCTGCTCGACTGGATTGATGTCATAGTAAAGCGCGACCCTGCTGCCTCGATTGTTTTGCACGGTCACTCAATGGGTTCTGCCACCATCCTGATGGCAACAGGTGAACCATCGCTCCCGAAAAATGTTATATGTGCGATAGCGGACTGCGGCTTCAGCTCAATCCGAAGTGAATTTGCTTTTAACCTCAAGCAGCTTTTCCATCTTCCTGCATTCCCTTCACTGTACACAGCCGATGTAGTATCACGTATAAGTACAGGACTCAACTTCAGAAAAGGCAATGTTATAAAATATGTAAAGAAAAGCCACACTCCGACCTTCTTCATCCACGGTGACTGCGATGTATTCGTTCCCACCTCAATGGTATTTGATCTGTATAACGCCGCCACATGTGAAAAGCAGCTCTATGTTGCACACGGAGCTGCTCATGTCGATTCACAATATATTGACCCTGAATTATACTACAGGCAGGTCTTTGATTTTATTGATAGATATCGTACTTCTTCCCATCTCTAAAGAATACCGGAATAATATCAAGCGGTGCAGGAACAGTAACCCTCTGTCCGCCCTCGTATACCTCTCCTGTATTTGCATCCATCCAGGTTGCACCTGCAGGAAGGTATACACTTCTCTGTGTAACCTTCTCCTCCATAACCGGAGCCACTAAGATATCCGGGCCGAACATATACTCATCCTCAGTCTCCCATGCCGTCTTATCCTCATTGAAATCAAAGAACAACGGTCTCATCACAGGTGCTCCTGTGAGGCTTGCCTGCTTCATACATTCGCGGATATATGGGCGAAGTCTCTCACGGATAAAAAGATATTTCTTAAGAATCTCATAATTGTCCTCGCCAAAGCTCCACACCTCATTGTCCTGACCTGATGTAAGCTGACGCACATTATTTATGAATTCCTCCTCCCTCTCATACCAAGGTGAACGCTCACCATGCATACGGAATACAGGGCAGAAGCACCCCCATGCAAACCATCTGACCAAAAGCTCCTTAAAGTAAGGATCCTTTATGTTTCCTCCGACGAAGCCACCTATATCTGATGTCCACCACGGAATACCTGCAACGCACATGTTAAGTCCGGCCTGAAGCTGTTCTCTCATAGCCCGGAATGATGAGTGTATATCTCCCGACCAGGTGAGTACGCCATACTTCTGGCTTCCTGCCCATGCACAGCGCACAAGGCTCATTACATCCTTCTCGCCCTCCGCCTTTAATCCATCGTAAAATCCCTTGGCATAGCCTACAGGGTAGGTGTTGGTGCACTGTAATGCCGGTCCTGCATAATAGCGGTAATTGTCAAAATCATAAGGACCATACTCCGGCTCAGCCTCATCAAGCCAGAAACAGCGTATGCCCTTTTTGTAGTAATTCTCCTTGCATTTTTCCCACACGAATTTCTGTGCGCCCGGATTGGTTGCATCAAAGAATACGGTATTGCCCATCCAAGTCATGTGATATGCCATACCTCTGTCCGGTGTCACAAGATAGCCCTTGTCGCTCATCTCACCGAAGTTCTCGCTTCGCTCATCTATCGTAGGCCATACCGAAACAACCGTCTCAATACCCATATCTTTTAATTCCTTGACCATTCCCTCCGGATCCGGCCAGTCTCTAGGCTCGAACTTAAACTCACCCTGCATAGTCCAATGGAAGAAATCCACAACGATAGCATCCATCGGTAGCCCTCTTCTCTTATGCTCCCGCGCAACTGCAAGAAGCTCCTCCTGATTGCGGTATCTGAGCTTGCACTGCCAGTACCCCATGCCGTACTCAGGCATCATAGGGGTTCTTCCTGTTGCCGCAGAGTACTGCTCCTCAATCTCAAACGGTGTATCACCCGCTGTAATGAAATAGTCAAGCTTCTTAGTGCTCTTTACATGCCACTCTGTCTTGTTGGTTCCGAAGGTTGCCGTACCTATCGCCGGATTATTCCAGAAAAAGCCATAGCCCCTGCTTGATACCATGAACGGAACACTCGCCTGTGAATTTCTGTGAGCAAGCTCAAGCGTGGCTCCCTTCTTGTCAAGATGCTTCTCCTGATACTGTCCCATACCGAATATCTTCTCATCGTCGAACGCCTCGAACCTTGCCGTAAGCTCATAATCAGTTGAGCCCGGAATCGGCTTAAGCTCCCTTGCGTCAACACGTATAGGAACACAGTAGCGGTTTATACGGTTTCTGTTTCTCCAGTATTCCTCTGTGAGAAGCTCACCCTTCTGGTTATAGTAGCTTATCCAGCCCTCAGGTGATATCTTAGCTGTTATCTTTCCATTCTTCATGGTGTATATCTTACCTGTCTGGTGATACTTCTTGTACTCATCGCCCTTGTACCATGGGTCTGTCGTGTCAATCTCCTCACAGCTTATCTCCGGCACACACTCAGGCACCTTCTCCGTGAGTGCCCAGTCATTTCCATCCATGACAGCCTCGCCTGTCATTCTCACACGGAACGAATTGTTTCCCCATGGCTCAAGCCACAGTGTATATCTTCCGTCCCCTATCACAAGCCTGTTGTTTTCCTGCCATACTCTCATGTAATATTACACCTTCCTCTCTTATTTATCACTCATTTCACCGTAAATGACTCCTCTTGAGCCGGTGGCAATAAAGAATCTTCCGAACACCCTCTTATCGCCGTCAATGCTGTTTATGTCTCCGAACATCTGCTTGTCATCATTGATTTTCTCATACGTCTCCCCATCATCAAAACCTCTGAAGAAACCATACACGCCATCAATCACTCCGCATATATACAGCGCCTTCTTGTCCTTTAAGTAGTCTCCGTCCCTGCTTCCAAGTCCAAGTCCCATCCTGAACACTGTGTCTCCCGGCTTTGACAGCTTCTTAAGCTGTGTCGTATCCTCAGCACGGTTATAAATCAGCTTATACAGTCCGTCCTCCCCGGCTGCAATGTAGATTACACCTTTCTTGCCGGACTCTGCGCGTATCTCAGTCTTGTTGGCTGTATCTATCCTGCCAAAATCAATCTCCGGAAGCTCAACCTGTTTCTGATAAAAATTCTTTCCTCCATCGGTGCTGACAAAGAACTGACCTTTCTCGCCAAAGCCATAAAAAACATCATTATCCACTCTGTCTGCGAATACCTTGAACTTACCCGGGCAATTATCAATGTTGACCTTAAAATAGGCGTTTCCGCCGTCATTGCTTGCAACCACAAGCTCTGCCGGAAGGTCTATTCCGTCCGCTATTGACCATACTATGTTGTCCGTATCCGGCGACATAGCAACCCAGCCTGCATTGACATTAGGCTCCTCTATCTGGTGAAGTTTTTCGTCAATCCTGTCATCCAGTCCATAAGGCATAGGCAGACGCTTAAAGGTCTTACATCCGTCATCGCTCCTTACAAGTCCTCCCTTGGTCTTTCTCTTCCAGTTGCCTCTTGCCGTGACAATAACGGTATCATATTTTACATCCGAATAATCACCGTTGATACAGGTTATGTATCTGTTGCCCTCGGCGTCATCAAAGGAATTCCTGCACGGCTTGTCAAGCTCCCTGAATGCAAACGCACCAAGGTCGCCCACAATGTCAAGCAGCTTCACGTCACCGCCAACAGGCGCGTACACATTAAGATGAACCGTCTCCTCAATGCCTGCACACTTGTCATGGTATGCCGGGTTATCCGATGTGAACGCGTCACTTCCGAATACTCCCGTTCCCGAATTGAACCACACCTCGTCCTTGTTGAACGGATTGATTTTTATATCACTGAGCCAGTGGAGAATCGACACACCTCCGTTGTACTCAGGCCTCATGTAGGAGGTATTAAAATGTATTCCGCCCTTTTCAAGTCCTTTAAGACTTATCTCCCATGTAGAGCCATAGTCATGCGATATGTATACACATTCAACGCCCTTTAACTCACGGCATAGTGTAGAGCAGGTGAGCAGCCCCGGCTCACTCCGGCATGAGCACACCCCGCCGAAGCCGTAGTCCACATAGCCCTCTGCACGTGCTTTGTCATCGTCATAAGGTGTTATATCATCGTACCCTGTTATTTTTCCGTTCTCAAAATAGTATCTGAGCACATGTCCACCAATCACGTCACCTGTGTCACAGCTATAGCCCATGTCGACAATGTAATTATATCTTCCGGTGCTGTTCATCGTGACATACAGATATTTTCCATCATAATCGTACCTTGACGCCACATTTCCATTCATCTTGCAATCAGCTATATCGTAGTCCTGCGGCTGTGCCAGCTCCTCAAAGGTATTTCCCGAATCGTAGGAGACATACAGGCTGTGCCCTCTGTGTCTGTCATCCAGCTTGGTTGTGAGCCCCGCTGTGCCGGCAACAATTGTGCCTCCGTCCGGCGATACCCACACAAATGTCATATAGTCCTCTGCAAGCGGAAGCCTCTCCCAGCTAATACCGCGGTCACGGCTTCTTAAAAGTCCTCCCGTCTGGCTGGCAAAATATAATGTATCGCTGTCGCTCTCATCCACAACCAGTCTCATTCCGGTTCCGCGTCCGCTAAGGTTGCCGTGCACCATGGTCGGAATGCTTCTGTAAATAAAGCTCTCACCATAATTCTCCGATATACACAGCTTTCCCGCAGGCCTTCCATTGATACCGCACGCAATGTACAATCTCTCAGGATGTTCATTATCAAGTGCCACCGCAATAGGGAATGTCTCCTCCACATCGAGCATAGTCACATGATTGATAAGACTCTTCCAGCGTTTCTCATCATATAAATATCTGTACACACCACCGATATCCGTCCTGGCATACAATATCCCCGGCACCCTTTTGTGAAAAACAAAGCCCGTGACATAGCCTCCGCCGGGAATCGGTGCATTGTGATACCTGTACGGTATCTGTGCTGTTATCCTCTCCGTTATCCCTGACATAACAATCCTCCCATACAAATTTTTCAGATGATTAGATTGTCTCACTAAATCACGAGCTTTTCTACCCTATTTTTTTTACCTTTTTACTATTTATATTTCGAGTCTGTACCTTTTAGTATTGATACATCCTCTCATGAAACATAACACTCACAGCCTGCACTATTACTGTGTAACAACCTGAAGCTTCATAACGCTGCCATCATATACCACTGTCACAATAAGCTTATCATTCACATAGTAGCTGGTTACTCCATCCGGTGTAGAACTTGAGAACATAAATCCATTACTTTCAAGAATATCCCCATAATCAGATACCATATCGGATGTTATAACGGAAAATGTCATAATTCCCCCACCATCGACTGCTTCATACCCTGTAAAATTTCCTGCAGTCATATACGGAAGCTGTGAAAAAACAGAATCCTTATTATCAAAATAAGCATATCTGCCATCCGCCGACTCCGATGGCTTTGTCGGTTCCTGTGTCTCAGGCTCAGCGTATGTAAGAATATCCCAGTAATTCTCGCCTGCCTCGATGAGCATTGTTCCATCCTTATATATCAATGTTACACACATCTTACCGCTTGCAGCTGCGAGGTACGCTCTTGTACCATCCTGACTGTTGAGTGTATACTTACCTTCATTTAAAACACTCTGAAGATAACCACTATAGTCTGCCTCCTTGGCTCCTGAAAACTTAAGACCTTCTACATAGCTCTCGCTAAAATACTCTTCGAACTTTCCTGCCGTAAATGAAGGTAATGTATTAAATACACTCTTCTTATCCTCAAAGTACACAGCGGCACCCGTAAGCTGTTTCTTGGTTGTAGTCTCCTCCTGTGCCTGCTTGGTAGTCTCCTTAGTGGATTCCTTCACAGTGGACTCTTTCTCGGTTGTTGTATCCTCCTGTTCATCCGTTGCGTGCTGACTGGTTGTCTGTGTCTCTGTCTTGGTATATTCGAAGGTTCTGTCAATCTCTGATATATCATCCTTCTTACATGCAGACATTGCTGCTGTCGCAAATATCACCACCGATAAAATAACTGAAAACTTTCCTAATCTTCTCTTCATATACATTCCCCTTTTCATGTAGTTAAATAACTCACAATATACAAATCCATTAGTCATGATTATATATTTATAGGATTCTGTGTGAAAACATGTTATACACTCATAGACTAAATCAGCATATTCTGACACCTGAATCCTTATAGAATATTATACCGTATTATCATCAAAAAGTGAATACCCTCTTCTAACCCCATTTTTTTACATATATATGCCTATACAGCAGATGCCCCGCGACTGCCACCAACACATTGCTTATTCCCATCACAATCCATATTGCGCTCGAATTATCGGGATACATCCTGCCCACCGCAAGCAGCATGGGGATTCTTAACACCCACAGCCAGACAAATGACATAAAAAGAGTAAGCGCTGTATTTCCCGAACCGTTGAACACCCCCATATAATTCTGATACAGTGCAAGACCGGGCAGTGTTATAAGCACCGCTGCTATATATTCCACCGCCGCCACCACGGTTTTCCCATCGTTTGACATTATACCTACAAGCTGCTTTCTCAAAGGAAACAGGATAACAAGCCCGACCGTCATCATTGCGACAGACATATTGCGGCTGACACTATATGCCTGCCTCGCCCTTTCCGTATTTTTAGCGCCTATATTCTGCCCCACAAATGCAGACATTGTGGTTGAAAGAGCCATCACAACAGCCAGAACAATATTAGATATTTTATTTCCTATTGAAAATGCCGCCGATATCTCCTTGCCCTCCTTAAGAATAATCATCTGTAATATCACAAAGCCAAAGGAAGCTAAGAGCTGTCCTTCTATGGACGGTCCCGCGATTTTAAACAGCTTTTTTATCTCCTTCGCACTAAATCTCATATCATCCAAAGTAATCGTTACTGTCCCTTTACCATGAAACAGCCCCCTTATATAAAATGGCACAATGCTAAGCTGACCTGCGACCGAAGCTGCCGCTGCTCCTTTTATTCCCATTCCGAGTACATTTATAAATATCATCGCCGCTACAATATTCGCTACAGCTGCTACTATTGACAATATTACAGGATACATCATATCGCCTACCGACTGACGTATAGAACAGAAAGCGGCAAATGTAAACAAGGGTATCATCTCAAACGAACTCACCCTCAGATATGTTGCTGCCTGCCCAAGCACCTCCCCATCCGCCCCCATAAAACTCATTACGGCTGAAGCGGCAAAGAACATAAACGCATTTATTCCTGCCCCCATCGCAAGCGCCACACTCACCAGAACTCCTGCCTGTTTTCGGGCAGCCTCATAGTTTTCTTCCCCCACCATACGGCTGATAAGGGCAACGCCCGCTGCGGCAAGCCCATTGTTAAATGCAAGCATTATATTTATAATCGGCCATGCCGCTCCCATCGCCGCCTGTGCCGACGCCGAATTGTCAATCTGACCGATAAAAAATGTGTCTGTCACATCGAGCAGAGCTATTATAAAATTAGACACCATCAGAGGGAATGCCGTTATAAAAAGCGCCTTATAAATGTTTTTTTCATATAATATATTCTCTGTCTTATCTTTCTTTTTCCTATACAGCTTTTTCTTATCATAATTTTTCCTGTTAAGCTCTCTCACCATCGATAACGTCCTTCTGAATTATTAAACAATATTTCCGCCATGTATTCCGGCTCTTATAGTGTTACCAATTGGCTCGCTTTATAAAAGCTTTTTTCATAATTTGTCTGCAATATGACTATAATATTGTAAAGCTGATTCGGAGTTCATATATGTTTCCCAAAATAATTTCAAAGATAACCTGTTTTCTCATGCTGTTTGCCGTCATAGCATGCAATATTGTCATGCCGGCGCACTGCGATACCCCTGTCGTGAGCGCTCCATCCGCAATCCTTATGGAAGCCTCAACAGGCACCGTGATATACGAAAAAGACGCAGACACAAAGCTTCGTCCTGCAAGCATAACCAAAATTATGACACTGATACTGATTTTTGACGCTCTTGCAGAAAACAAAATAACCCTTGATGAAAAAGTAACCGTGTCCGAACACGCCGCAAGCATGGGCGGAAGCCAGGTATTTCTTGAACCCGGTGAAACACAGACGGTTGAGACTATGATAAAATGTATTTCCATCGCGAGTGCTAATGATGCTTGTGTCGCCATGGCAGAGCACATCGCCGGCTCAGAGGGTGCGTTCGTTGACCGCATGAATGAACGCGCCGCCGGACTCGGCATGATGAACACACATTTTGTGAACTGCTGTGGGCTTGACGCCGACGGACACGAGACTACTGCACGCGATGTCGCATACATGTCGCGCGAGCTTATAAACAAATATCCGGAAATACATAACTATTCTACAATATGGATGGACACCATAACTCATTCGACAAGACGCGGTGATTCGGAATTCGGTCTTACCAACACCAATAAGCTCATAAAGCAGTATGAATGGGCCACCGGACTAAAAACAGGCTCTACAAGTCTTGCCGGCTTCTGTCTGTCGGCAACCGCAAACAAAAACGATATAGAGCTGATAGCTGTTGTCATGCATGCCCCAAACGGCAAAGAGCGTGTAGCCGACTGTATTTCTCTTCTGAACTACGGATACGGCATTGTCAGCCGTTATGAGGACATCAATCCCCCGGAAATACCGGAAATTCATGTAAAGGGCGGAACAGAGCAGTCCGTTTCCTGCTCCTACAAAAATAATTTTTCATATATATTTCTGAAAAATTATGATACTTCTAAAATCAGTTGTCATTTTGAAATACTTAATAACATAGAAGCACCCGTAGGTATTGGGGATTCGCTCGGAATGCTTGTTTATGAATATGATGGTAATACTATAGGAAGTGTGGATATTATCGCCTCACAGGACATAAAAAAAGCCGGATATAATGACTATATCCGGCAATTGCTCAATAATTTTTTCTAGCATTTAGTTATCTTTCTTTACAACCTCAAGTTCTATTCCTGAGAGCATCGCGGCAATGCGCGAATAGGTTGAATAGAAACTTCCTATAATCTTTTTTGAGTGTGACAGACAGATAAGCTCGGCAAATGCATCCGCAATTCCCTTATCGCTGTCGCGCTCAAAATTTTTCTCACTCATATAATATATTCTGTCTCCGAAGCGCTTCTTAAGCTCTAAGATAGTGTCCATGTCATCTGAGGCGATATAGAAAGTGACCTTGTCATCCTTCGCAATCTCCTTCTCCATGGCATCAACAAACACTTCCAAGGGACTGTTATTTATACATATCTGATTATCCGTACGCCGTATATGAACTCCAATATTGCTTGCACTGTCTATATTCCCGATAACGGACTCAGCCTTATCACTCACATACTTAGTCGGCTTTATGAACTCAAGCGGTCTGTCTATTCCCTTAAAATCATGGAACTGGGAAAATGCTCTTATAAACTTGAGCTTGTTGTTCTTTATAACTTCCTCATAATAGGCATTTCCCTTTTCGATAAACAAATCATTAGTCGGGTCTACATCAGAAAAATAATCTGCTTTTTTTCGCAAACTTTTCTCAAGCAGCTGGTATCTTAAATGTGAAAAAGGCTTATCCTTATAGCCGAAATCCTTGGCATGAATAATCTTTATCTCCTCCGGCAGAGAGAACACAGCCTCATTTCTCGCTCCCATAACACGTTCCGTCTTCCAAAGCACAGTGAGCTCATCACCCGTCTGTTTTGCCCAGTGATATGCAGATGCCATCCCAAGAAAACGATTTCCAAGTCCTGCACATGGTTCAACTATGATCATACTCTGCTCCTTTATATTTTACTTTTACTTGAATAAGCCTCTCTTTTTTCTGGTGGTTCCGCCATCTGTTGTGTCTGTCGGATTCTCACCGCGCATAAGCGCATCATAAGCACGAAGAGCTTCCTTCTGCTCATTAGTCATCTTCTCAGGAACCTTTACCGTGAGTGTTACATAATGGTCTCCTCTCAACTTGCTGTCACGAAGAGTCGGAATACCCTTGCCTTTCAAACGTACCCTTGTACCACTCTGTGTACCCGGCTTAACCTCATAGAGAACCTCTCCATCTATTGTCTTAATCCTTATCTCATTGCCAAGAGCTGCATCTGCAAAGCTTATAGGCACATTGGAGAATACATTGTAATCCTCTCTTGCAAATACAGGGCTAGGTGAAACAATAACCTCAACCAACAAATCTCCTCTTGGTCCACCGTTAGTTCCCGGTTCACCCTTACCACGTATTCTTATGCTCTGTCCATTGTCGATTCCAGCAGGAACAGACACTTGAATCTTCTTACGGTTAGCTATATATCC
>JBNMLM010000052.1:0-16425 GCA_050874845.1 Eubacteriales bacterium
CTAATTAAACAAAATTGGGACTGGGGTCTGACACCCTGTCCCAAAGCGTAAAACTGGGACAGGGTGTCAGACCCCTGTCCCAATTTTGTGAAGCGCCGGAAGCGCATTTCCTTCATAGTCGAAGAGCGCCTGATTAGCCCACTCGTTTCCGCAAGGCTCCTTCACTCCAAGATACTGTATGGAGGCACTTGTCGCCCAGCCCGAACCGACAACCGGTATCCATGCAGGTTCCCAGTAATAAAAGCCCGGACACTCCGGATGTCTGTCAATCATCCCGATAAGCTCTTCCATATATTCCGATTGTCCCTCAGGGCTTATACTGTACTTGGAGTTCTCAAGTGTGGAAGTATTCTTGGTCGCCATTCCCTTCCTTGCATTATCACCCAGCTTCTCAAGACCGGCGTAATCTTCAGTCGTGTATGGCATAGCTGTCTCAACTATACACACAGCCTTATTATACTTTTTCGAAAGAATTCCTATATTCTCCTCCAAAACACTGAGTCCATAAGACTTTTTATAAGGGAAATAAGAAATTCCAATAATATCATAGTCAAGTCTGCTGCCGTATTTATCAAGAAACATTGTGTACACTTCATGCTCCGGCTCTGCGGCAGTATGCAGAATCACCTCAGCCTCCGGAGCTGCCATGCGTATCCCCGATATTGCTGACTGCAAAATAGAGCATGCCGTCTCGTACTCAGGAAATCTTCCTTCAGGCCACAGAATACCGTTCGATATCTCATTTCCGGGCTGAATCATATCCGGGCATACTCCGGCAGCGGTCAGATACTCAAGAACCGATATCGTATACCGTTTAACCGCATCACAAAGCTTATCCGTGTCATACCCTCTCCATGCCTTAGGCTTCATCTGCTTGCCCGTGTCCGCCCAGAAATCGCTGTAATGAAAATCAAGCAGAAAACTCATACCGACAGCCTTACATCTTCGTGCAAGCTCTATGACTGTCACAAGGTCATCGCTCCCACCTCCGTATGCTACGCCGTCAATATCAAAAGGGCTGTTCCACAGTCTTAGCCTCACACTATTGACCCCATGTGATGCCAATATATCTTCCAGCTTTCCTTCCGTACCGTTGTCATAAAATTTTGTCTTTAGTCTCTCAAGTTCAAGTAAGGTAGATATGTCTACACCTTTAATCATAGATTATTTCCTTCCTTGCAAAAGAATTCCATTGCCTGTCATGTTTCCTGATATAAACAAAACCAATAACCCTTCTACTGCTGTCCAAGACAATAATTGATGAACTGCTGTGCGGTTCGCCCTGAGATTCCCCCATGGCTTAACTCCCACTTATTTGCCTCTGCACACAATTGCTCGTCGGTCATGTTAACTCCGTTCTTTCTGGCAAGCTCAATGACAATATTAAAATACTCCTTCTGGCTAGGCTTGGAGTAATTGATCGTAACGCCGAACCTATTTACAAGTGAAAGCTTCTCCTGCATTGTGTCGGAGCGGTGCATTCCGTTGTCCGTCTGCACATCATCCCTGTCATTCCATGTCTCCTTGATAAGATGACGTCTGTTGGATGTCGCATATATAAGTATATTATCCGGTTTTGTCTCAACGCCGCCCTCAATGACTGCCTTTAAGAACTTATACTCTATCTCAAACTCCTCAAATGACAAATCATCCATGTAGATGATAAACTTGTAGTTTCTGTTTTTGATAGCCGCAATCACATTTGACAAGTCCTTGAACTGGTGCTTGTAAATCTCAATCATTCTAAGTCCCTGATCATAGAACTCATTCACGATTGCCTTAATGCTCGTGGACTTACCTGTTCCGCTGTCACCGAAAAGAAGTACATTATTGGCCTTCTTTCCATCAACAAATGCCTTGGTATTATCGACAAGCTTCTTTTTCTGGATTTCGTAGCCGACAAGATCATTTAACATAACCTTTTCCATGTTATTGATAGGCTGGAAATTGATATGTCCCTCCGCATCCGATGAGAAACGGAACGCCTTGTTAAGTCCGAACATTCCGACACCGTATGCCTTATAAAAACCTGTCACCAGCTCAAAAATCTCATCCGCATCCTTAGCCTGACCAAGCTTAAGCGAAAGCCCTCTGACCTTCTCGCTCACGTTCTTATTATACATCAGCTCCGGCTTGCCTATGGCCTTATAATTTTCAAGAATATCAAAGCTGTCTATGCCAAGTCTCTCCTGAAGCCACGAAAAATCATAATGGAACAGCTCATAAAATGCCTTAAAATCATTTTTTGCAAAGATATTTGCACTTCCGTCCTTAGCACCGACCTTCTCGCAGGTGATACTGAATGGGTTCTCATCAGTTATCAGAAGAAAAGTAAGATAATTGTGCCATAGATTGTTGTCAAAGCCGTAGGATGTGGCAAGCACAAGCAGTCTCTTAATCTGTCTGTAAGCCTCAATCACAAGTTCATCCTTAGGTACATCCGCATCCTTAGCTCTTTTCGAGACATCGCACAGCTTCATCAATATGGAATCCGCCGGCATATCCCCGTACATTATCAGTTTAGAAACTATATTTTCCATGCTAAACCTCATTCCAATATTCTGTATTTCATATCCTTATATATCAAGCTTCTTCACACAGGCAAGTGCTACAGCTCCCGGTCCGATGTGGCATGACACACTCAGTGACAGTGGATTCATCACAATGTCATGCTCCGGAAAGAGCGCCTTCACCTCATCATAAAACAGCTTTCCTTCATCAGGCTCTCCCGAATAAGCTATCTCAATATACATATTTTCGCCCTTTTCCGAGCTTCCGAAGCGCTTTAAAAAGTCATCTGTGACAGCATTTATCATAGTCTGCTTCGCCTGCTTGAGCGTTCTGCACTTAGAGAACGCGTCAAGCTTCTCGCCTTGAATCTGGAGCACAGGCTTGAGCTTTAGCAATGTGCCAAGTGCGGCGGCGGCAGGTGTTATTCTTCCGCCCTTCTTAAGATAATACAATGTTGAAAGAGTTATATAGATACTTGACTCAAACTTAGTCTCCTCAAGCCTATCCTTAATCTGCTTCGCTGTATAGCCCTTTTCAGCCATAGCCATGGCATCCAGAACAGACTGTCTCTGTGTTACGGAAATTCTCTGGTTATTTACCACCTGAACCTTCCCATCATAATCATCGGCAAGCATTATCGCAGTCTGACATGAGCTGCTAAGACCGCTGGACATAGGAATATGGACAACCTCATCATACTCCTTTAGCAGTCCTTCCCACAGATCTGTAACATCTCCCGGCGATGGCTGTGAGGTCGATATCTCGGCATCCTCGCCCAACGCCTTATAAAACTGCTCCTGTGTCAGATCAATATCCTCATAATAAAGCTTGCCATTTATATAGAAAGGCATAGGAAGCACCGATATTCCAAGTTCCTTTGCACATGCCTGCGTTATTCCACTGTTGCTGTCTGTTACTATTGCTACCTTACTCACTTCAATCCTCCATTTTCAGTGTACTGTTTTTCTACCACTTCGCCCTGTTTTTTATATATGCTGTTCCCGGCAACATAGCCTCTCACAGATGAAAGAGGATAGATATTGCTTCCACGTCCTATCACAGTTCCCGGATTGAGCACTGAGCCACATCCAACCTCAACATTATCTCCAAGCATGGCACCGAACTTCTTAAGTCCCGTCTCAAGCACCTGTCCGTTGCATCTTACCTTGACTAAAGCCTTATCAGATTTCACATTGGAGGTTATTGAGCCTGCTCCCATGTGTGACTTGAAGCCCAAGATTGAATCCCCAACATAGTTATAATGCGGAACCTGAACCTTGTTAAATAAGACTACATTCTTAAGCTCTGTCGAGTTGCCTACAACCGCTCCTTCGCCCACAATCGCATTTCCTCTGATGAATGCGCAATGACGAACCTCTGCATTCTTTCCTATAATACATGGTCCGTTGATGTATGCAGTCGGTGCCACTGTAGCACTCTTTGCAATCCAGACATTCTCTCCAACCTCATCATATTCCGATTTATCAAGCGTATTCCCGAGCTTCTTGATAAATTCACCGATAAGAGGAAGTGCCTGCCATGGATAATCAAGTCCCTCAAAAAGTTCTGCTGCTATCGTCTCGTTAAGATCATATAGATTCTCTATTCTAAGCTCTTCTGACATAATACAATCTCCTTCAAAAATTTCCTGCAAATTAGAATTATTCTATCACATAAGTTTACCTAAAACAATCTATTTATCCCAATTACTTATAGAATGATGCCGCATAATCAAAATATGGTCTTAGCATATACTGGTTATTCACCTGTTTAACCGCAAGCGTTCTTCTGGTAACATAGCCCTCCAGCTTATCCAAGTATTCCTGACTTGATATGCTTGAATTGGCAACGCCTGTAAGCCCCTTCTCCCAGCTCGCCGTGAGTGTAGGGTCCAACAGATATTTTATCGATGCTGCCACAACATCATATATCATCTCTCCAAGAAGTGTAGGTGTGATAATCTGGGTTTTGCCGTTGAGCTTGATGTAGCCCTTGTCGATAAGCTTTTTCAATATCTCGGCACGCGTTGCGCTCGTTCCGATACCGCTGCCCTTTATCTGTGCCCTAAGCTCCTCATCCTCGATAAGCTGTCCCGCATTCTCCATGGCAAGAATCAGCGAACCGGAATTGTATCTCTTAGGAGGCGATGTCTTTCCTTCTTTGACAAAAAATTCTCCTGCCTGTATTATGTCGCCCTTCTTCAGCTTCTGTAAAAGCTCAAGCATCGCCGCATCACATTTTACGTCCTCTGTCTCATCATCGTTGTTCTTATTTCCCTTGCTCTGCGAAGCAGGTATCCCCGCAACCTTAAGGTAGCCCTCCGATATGAGCACCTTGAAGCTCGAAAAAAGGCTTTCTGTATCCTTTTTCATAACAATCGCAACCTTCTGGTACACGGCAGGCGGATAGAATATCGCAAGAAATCTCTTTACAATGGCATCATACACCTTGAGAGCCATTGCCGAAAGTCCCCTCACAGCCCCGGTCTGTCCTGTCGGTATAATCGCATAATGGTCGGTAATCTGCTTGTCATTCGTGTACTTCGTCTTAGCTATTGTCTTATAGCTGTCGCCCGAAAGAATCTCCGCTGCATACCCGGCGGCAGGCTCATATCCTCTAAGCCCATTTATATTTTTATATATTTCCTTCGCAACGGCGGTGGATAAAACTCTCGCGTCCGTTCTTGGGTATGTTACAAGCTTCTTTTCGTACAGCTCCTGAGTTATCCTGAGTGTCTCATCAGGGCTTATCTTAAACAATCTTGAACACTCATTCTGAAGCTCTGCAAGGTTAAACAGAAGCGGTGCGCTCTTGTTCTCCTTCTTCTTTTCAAGTCCCGTTATAACAAGGTTAGTCGGAGGAGCAACGCTCAGATTTCGCGATGTATCAGGCATTTTCATTTCTGCTATCTGCTCGATAAGTGCCCTTGCGTCCTTCTCCTTGTTAAACCCGTTCTCCTTATACAGCTTAGGGGAGGCAAAATATTTTGAGCCCTCCACAGCACGCCACTCAGCCTCAAAGACGCTTCCGCCTAAGCTGCACTTGGCAAGCACCCTGTAAAACGGAGTCTCAACGAACTGTCTGATTTCCCTCTCGCGTTTTACTATCATGCCCTGTACACAGGTCATAACGCGTCCGACCGCTATAACGGTGCCCTTCTGAAGCTTCAGGTAATTGGAGATAGTATTCCCATATTTCAAGGTTAGAACACGCGAAAAATTGATACCCATAAGGTAATCCTCCTTCGCGCGCAGATATGCAGCGTCCGCAAGGCTGTCATATTCAGATAAATCCTTCGCCTCTCGTATTCCCCTTAAAATCTCCTCCTCAGTCTGTGAGTCTATCCACACGCGTCTTCTTTCCTTGCCCTCAACATGTGCCTGCTGTTCTACAAGCCTGTAGATATATTCTCCCTCACGTCCTGAGTCCGTACATACATATATTGTATCTACATCAGGACGATTAAGGAGCCCTGAAACAATATCAAACTGCTTTTTTACCCCTTCGATAACCTCATACTTCCACTCAGTCGGAATAAAAGGCAGTGTATCAAGACTCCATCTTTTAAGCGCCGGGTCATAACATTCAGGATAGCTCATTGTGACAAGGTGTCCAACACACCATGTCACAACAGCCTCATCCGATTCAACGTATCCATCGCGGCGCACTGTATTATATTTTAACGCCTTGGCAAATTCCTGTGCCACACTAGGCTTCTCTGCTATAAATAAAGCTTTACCCATGTATTATACTCCAATAAAGACTGCCCCAGCCAACATCCATACCCATCCGTATCAAAATAAAGCCAAAGCCGCCTATTTTGACTCATCAAGTGTAAGACCGTATGCCTGAATGAAATGCTCCACAAAAAAGTTGACCTCGGGAAGCTTCATGTCCAGAATTGATTTAAGAGTTGTCTCCTCTGCCTTCAAAAAATCCTGATTTCCCATAGAACGCTCCTCAATGCACTTGACAAGAGCCGACAGCTTATCTGCCGCCTTGACATACAGCCAAAGAACTGCCTCCTTCTCTGTATCCTGCAATACCGGCTCATAGTAAGCCCTCATCTCCTCCGGAAGTCCTTCTAACAGCTCATCCTTAGCCACGCTCTCAACCTCCTTGTATGCATGGCGTATGAGCGGATTGTAGTACTTTACAGGGGTCGGCATATCTCCCGTGATAATCTCCGTGGCATCATGGTACATTCCCATTATGGCAAGTCTGTCCGCATTCAAGCTGCCACCAAAATACACATTGTTGATTACCCCCAGCGCATGAGCTATCATGGCAACATCCAGACTGTGCTCACATATATTCTCTGTTCTGGTATTTCTCATAAGTCCCCAGCGGTTGATATATTTCATTCTTCCCATCAGGGCAAAAAACTGATTCTCTTTCATCTATCTATATTCTCTTTCTATTCACCAAATACTTCTCTCGCCGCTGCGACAGTATCCATGGCATCCTTGGCATAGTAATCTGCGCCAATCTGCTTTGCATACTCAGGTGTGAGCACCGCACCGCCAACCACGATCTTGCAGTCAACCTTATGCTCGTGTAACAGCTCAATCGTCTTTTCCATGCTCACAAGTGTTGTTGTCATAAGTGCGGACAGACCTACAAGCTTCGCCTTGTGCTCTATCGCCGCATTCACAACAGTCATGTAGTCGACATCCTTGCCAAGGTCTATAACCGTGTAGCCGTAATTCTCAAGAATTACCTTAACAATATTCTTTCCTATATCGTGGACATCGCCCTTTACCGTCGCCATAACAATCTTTCCCTTGCTTACAGGTGTCTTGTTATCCGCGGCAAGCTTCTTTTTTATAACCTCGAATGAAGCCTGTGTAACCTCCGCCGCAAGAATAAGCTGAGGCAGGAACACCTTTCCCTTCTCGAAATTCTTTCCTATACGGTCAAGCGCCGGTATGAGTGTACCGTTGATTATATCAAGAGCCTCCATGCGCTCAAGCATCTCAGCCGTAAGTCTGGCGCCCTCGTTCTTAAGTCCGTTCTCAACAGCGTAGGCAAGAGTTCCCTTCTCAGGCGCTCCACCGGCGGCTGAATCTGAGGCAGAAGTGCTCTTAGCCGCAGTCTCCGGCTTTCCCGCCTTCACAGGTGTATATCCGTTGTACGCCTGAATATAGTCCATGGAATTGCGGTCTATGCCTGTCAAAAGTCTGTAGGCACGCACTGCACCTGTCATTGAAACCACGTTAGGGTTGATAATCGGCAGTGTAAGTCCATAGGTTAACGCCATGGCAAGGAAATTCTGGTTAACAAGCTCTCTGTAAGGAAGTCCGAATGAGATATTCGACACTCCGAGAACTGTGTTAAGTCCCAACTCATAATGGACGGTATGAAGCGCATTCAGCGTCTCCATCACGCCGTCCTGCTCTGCGGAGGCAGTGAGAGTCAGGCAGTCGATAAACACATTCTCCTTAGGTATTCCGATTGCAAGCGCCCTGTCGAGGATCTTCTTTGCGATGGCAACACGCTCAGGTGCGGTCTTAGGTATTCCGTTCTCATCAAGAGTAAGACCTACAACGCAGGCACCATATTTTTTGACAAGCGGCAGAACATTGTTGAGAGAATTTTCTTCACCGTTTACTGAGTTGACAATCGGCTTACCGCAATATACTCTGAGCCCTGCCTCTAAAACCTCAGGGATAGTGCTGTCAATCTGCAACGGAACATCGCATACGGACTGGATAGCCCTTATGGCATCAACCATCATGCTCTTCTCATCAATCTCCGGAAGCCCGACATTGACATCAAGTATCTCCGCACCGCCGTCAATCTGCTCAAGCGCCTGATTCATAATATAATCAAGGTTATGATCCTTGAGCGCCTGCTTGAAAAGCTTCTTTCCTGTAGGATTGATTCTCTCGCCTATTATTCTGGGCTGGTTAATCACAACTGTATTGCTCGCTGAGCATACCGCAGACGGGATGACTCTTTCCTCTCTCACAAATTCCGCTCCGTCAAGAGCCTTCTTAAGCTCAGCTATGTATGCAGGGCTTGTGCCGCAACAGCCGCCCATTATGGTTGCACCTATCTGCGCCATCTTAGCCATCTTTGCGGCAAACTCCTGCGGTGTCACATTGTATTCATTAGTCACAGGATCAGGAAGTCCTGCATTAGGCTTCACAACAAGCGGAAGTCTGGTATATCTGCCAAGCTCCTCCACAACAGGGTATAACTCATCCGGTCCTAATGAGCAGTTAACGCCCAGCGCGTCAACTCCAAGTCCCTCCATTGTAAGTGCCATCGAAGATACCTGACAGCCTGTGAAGGTTCTCATATTCTGCTCAAAGGTCATTGTACAGATAATAGGAAGGTCTGTGTTCTCCTTCGCAGCAAGCACTGCAGCCTTAAGCTCTAATAAATCCGTCATCGTCTCAAACACAATGACATCCGCCTCACGTCCGGCAATCACCTGTTCCTTGTATATATCGTATGCTTCCTCGAACTTCAGATCTCCTGTAGGCTCGACAAGTCTTCCGATAGGTCCTAAATCAAGCGCAACTATGCAGTCCGTCCCCTCACATGCCTTTCTTGCATTCTCAATTCCCTTCTTTATGACCTGTTCCACTGTGTAGCCACAGCCCTCAAGCTTATATCTGTTGCCGCCGAAGGTATTGGTATAGATTATATCCGAACCACTCTCAACGTACTGTCTGTGTATTCCGATAAGAAGCTCCTCGTTGGTAAAGGATAACACCTCCGGTATCTGTCCAAGCTTAAGCCCCGATGCCTGAAGCATGGTTCCCATGGCACCGTCCAACAATATATATTTTTTATCTGCCTTATTTTTCTTTTTAAGTAATTCCTTAAACTCCACAGTGTTCACCTTTCTTGCGGAACCTGCAGGTGTCCTTCATCATGCACACACTACAGCCACGTCTCTTTCTCTCAATTTCGTAATCTGAAACACCTATAACCGCCGTAACAGACTTACAGGGAGTCATAAGTCCACCCCCTGTAATGTTAACTCCTATTCTCTTCTGCGCACACAGCACATTCAAAAAAAGTCCCTGTGTCTCAAGCGGGAAATCACCGTACCCCGGGCTGAAACGCCATGTGGTATACTTACCCGCAAATTCCTTTATAATCTCCTGCTCCGCAATATCACACACCTGCTCAACTGCCGCTGAAGCCATACTATCCGTGATGACAGCGGAGGACATGCTTCTGACCGATAGCTGCCTTATAAGCCTGTCAACACCATCCGACAGTGTCGCAGCGAACAGCACCACGCCGTCACAGCCCTCCAAATGCTCCGAAATCGACCTTCCACACAGCCTTAGCGATGTTCCGCACAGCGCAATACTGCCCGGCTCACTGTCCGATTTATCGATTTCAAAATACTTATATGTATACTTTGCGTCAATAACCTCCAAAAGCTTCCTTTCGCAATCTGCGGCAATATCCGCCGTCTGCTCATCGGGAGCCGATGTGCCGTAGCCTAGGTAGCGGAACGCTTCATCTGTATTTATCTTGTTCAGTCTCATAATTATTTTACAGAGAACTTATAAATTGTCACAAAGTCAAACGGCACGCCCGCCTTGGCAACCGGCGATTCAAATGCCATGTTGTTAACCGAATCAGGGAAGAACTGGCTCTCAAAGCACACTCCGCCCCTTCTCTCATAGTAGCAGTTCTCCTTGCCCCTCGATTCCCCGGTAAGGAAATTGCCTGTATATATCTGTATACCCGGCATCTGGGTAAACACTTCCATGTATCTTCCGCTCTCGCTGTCGTAAAGGCTTGCCGCAAGCTCCACCTCACCCTTGTTGTCAAGGACAAAGTTATGGTCATAGCCTCCTGCAAGCACAAGCGGCTCATAATCAGCCTCAATGTCCTTTCCGATAGCCTTAGGCTCCGTGAAATCCATAGGTGTTCCCTTTACACTTCTGTATTCCCCTGTAGGAATAAGACCTGAATCGGAAGGTGTGAATTCCTTCGCGGCAAGCCACATTTCCTGATTATATACTGTGCCGGAGGCGTGTCCTGCAAGGTTAAAATATGAGTGGTTGGTAGGATTTACTATGGTATCCTCACCCGCAACTCCCTCATACTCTATAATCACGCTGTCATCCTCAGTGAGAACATACATAGCCGATATATGAAGCTCACCCGGCATTCCCTGATCTCCATCCGGGCTTATGAGTGAGAATCTCACAGCAAGACCTCTTTCATCCTCCACAATCTCACTGTTCCATTTTCTTGAGCTGTATCCATTCGGGCCACTGTGAAGATTGTTCTCGCCATCATTTATGGCAAGCTGATACTCCCTGCCGTTTATCACGAAATGTCCCTTCTTAATACGGTTGGCATTACGTCCCACAACAACGCCGAAGTTCTCGCCGTTAGACTTCTCATACTGTTCCACATTGTCAAAGCCGAGAACAACATCGGCAAAATTGCCGTTCCTGTCCGCCACCTCAAGTGACTGGAGCGCCGCACCGATCTCGATAACCCTCATTCTCGTTCCGTGCTCATTCGTCACAGTGTATGAGTACACTGCCTCACCATGACTGTCATGCCCGAATACCTCTTTAATAATTCCCATAATAGAATACCTCCCAATACAATATTATTTTCTAACCTTAGCCTTAACCATTCCCCATAAATATCCAACGCTCTTTCTGTTGAGCACAAGATATATCAGATACACAATAGCTGTTATCGCGAAGGCAAGCCCCGAATGCAGCTTCCAGCACGCATAAGCGCAGATGACCACAAGCACAAGCTCCTCAGCCATTCCCACGCGTGCGCCTGCCTGTTCGGACGCTTCCCCAAGCAGCCTTTCAAGATAAATCTGTGAAATAAAATATCTCACGCCTATTGAACATACCATAAACAGAATAATCGAATCTATACTGTGCAGACCATACGCACCGAAAATTGACAGTGCAACGCTAAGCGCCATGGAAAGGATATTGACATACAGCAGAAATCTCTCTTTTCTTAGCACCTTAAAATATGTCGCACACACAAGGTTCATCTTGCCGTCAAAAATACACATCGGCAGTAAAATTGCCATATACGCAAGGCTGACCTCATACTGCGGAAGCCAGAGCTTAAGTATCTCCTTAGCCGGTATATACACCAAAAAAACAACGGGCAGTATCACGTTAAGGACATGCTTGGACATCTCAAAAAGACTCTTCTGCCTCTTCTCATCAATCTGCCTGAGCGCCGGGAACAGTACCATCGAAATCTGCGATACGAACAGTAAAAAGAAATTGGTAAGCGTCAATGAAAACGAAACCTCACCAAAATCCTCTATCCCCCAATATCTGTCTATAATAAATCTTCCTCCGCCAAGTATGAGATTGCTCGCTATATTGGCGATAGTAAGGTTGATACCTATTTTTATACTGTCCAATGCCTCACGCGCCACTGTGCCAAATGCCATTCTCCCGGCAAACACAATCTCACGTCCCTTGTACACACAGTAGAGCATGGCACATAGCTTAGCTAACATATAAAGCCATACATAAGTCTTGTAATCGTTGCTTTTTACAATGAAAAGAGCAAGAATGGATACCATGAACACAATCTTGTCAATCATAACGGACATGGAATAAAGCCTTGTCTCGTTAGCCGCCTGAAACACACATCCCAGATACAATGTAAGATTGTATAAAAGCATGTACGCTGCGGTCATTATGAATACGAACTCCGTGTCGACACCGTTTCCCGACAAAACCGTCCACAGCACAATGCCTATCGCTATGACTAACTGGAACAATGCTCCGAACCAGAACTGTCCACCTAACAGCTTCTTATCCATATCCTCATACTCTGTTCCGCCAATCTTAAGATATACTCCGTCATTAAGTCCAAAATGGAAAAATCCGGTATACCCTGTATAGAACAGAAAGAGCGACCAGTAACCATAATTCGCCTTATCAAAAAACTTAGGCAGTATAAGTGATGTTAGTATGCTTAAAAGCAGGGATATTCCCTGCGCAGCAAATGCATATATAATATTCCGTAGAATTCTTCGTTCCTGCTTCATTTTACCTAGTTATTCTTTTCCTTAAGAGTAACCTCGACTTCAAGCCCGATGCTGTCGGCAACACGCACAATCATATCAAGAGTAGGGTTATACTTACCGCTCTCAAGACGGCTTATATTAGGCCTCTGGATTCCTGTACTCTCTGAAATATCTGCCTGTGTAATCTTCTTTGACTTGCGATAACGGATGAGCTGCTCAATAAGCTGCTTTCTTGTCTCAAGCTGTATGCTCTCAACCTGCTTCTTATTGGTATTCCTGATTTCCTTGTTCTTCTCTGTCTCACTAACTGTATTCTTAGCCATATTTTCCTCCGCTTTTGTGCCGGGCCTTCTGCCTTCGGCAGGTAATATTTCCGTATCATTTAGGATTAAGTAATATTATCATAATAGAAACCTGTTGTCAATGTTCAATTGATAAATATTTAGCAATTATACCTTCTTTAATGCAATACAAACTTGAAATAATCATGGGATTAGAATATAATAGCAGACAGTGCTATCCATATTATTTTTAAAAAAAGAAATGAGGTTTTTATGGGAGAACATTCAATATCAAGTATAAAAAAAGCTGCTAAAAGAATATTAGGTTCATATTTTTTCCGCTGCGTACTTGCAAGCTTCATAACCGGAACAGGTATACTTCTTATTTTCAATTACATATTAGACGGCAGCATACAGGTCAATAATGCATTCGATACAGAATCATTTTACCAGTCATTAATGTCTGCAGCCTCCGTGGATGAATTTTATTCCACAATATATAACCGCATATCATCATTGGTTCAATCTGTAGGATATGATACATATTCGATAATGCTCAGGAGATTCGCCATCGCAAGTATCGTTTCCTACCTTATTAGACTTATGTATAATTTTCTTGTGGTATATCCATTTGAAGTTGGCAGCTGCAGCTTCTACATGGAAGCGCACTACAAGGAGCCGAAGTTCCGCGCACTTATCACTGCCTTTGAAAAAAATTATCTCAACACGGTGCTTATCCAGTTTTTGAGGCACTTAAAGATTTTCTTATGGTCGCTCTTACTTATCATTCCGGGAGTGATAAAAAGCTATGAAACATTTATGGTTCCATATCTCCTCGCCGAAAATCCGGACATTGACCGCAAGGAGGTATTCGAATTAAGCCGCAGAATGATGGACGGAAACAAGATGAACTTATTTATCCTCAACCTTTCCTTCATCGGCTGGATGTTCCTGTCAATGCTTACAAGCGGTCTTGCCTACATCTTCTTTGTCGGTCCGTATTATGATGCTTCACTTGCAAATATGGCAATGCGTATAAAAGCGCAGTACAACAACCAGACAGAAGACAGCACATTTTAAGCTAAAATATTTACAAATTTTATTTTGAGTGTTACACTTTGAACAGCTTATCTTTTCAGGTAACCTAGTTTTAACAATTGGGGGAAAATAAATAATGGGATTAATAATATTTTTTGTAATCTGGTACTTTGCGTATGCGCGCAACAATCCAAAGATTTTCAATAAGCTGAAAAAAATGAAGGGGCCCATAATTTTCATACTCATCGCCCTCTTCTTTTCAAATGCTTCCGTAAATCTTTTCAGTCTTTCATTTGGACTTGGTTCACTTCTTATTCCGGCTTATGTTATTTACCGAATCATTAAGTCAATCACCGCTCCCGATGAAACGGCTAGAAATAAAGAATTTAAAAAGGAGGCAAAAGAGGTACGAAACAGCACGATTCCGAAGTCTGAGCAGCTTCCGAACGCTGTTCCGAAGAGAATCAAGATTGTAGAAAAGTTTAACGATAAATACGATCTCACCTTGACTCCATCACAGATTCAGACCATCGTTGATGCCTCCTATGTATCAACCGACTGGGAATACCTTATTCTTTCAATGCAGAAGGAATACCAGACCATACACCAGTGGTACAAGGCTCCTATCGGTGGATGGCTCCGTATCTACCTGAAGGTATTCGATGTCCAGACCGTCTCCTCTGATATGGCACAGCAGAAGCGTATCTGTATCGATTCATTCGACCAGATATTCCGCTCCATTGATTTGACGTCCTACAACACACCTGCATGGGATATCACCAGAATCAACAATACTTATATGACCAACTTTGATGACATATCATTTATGATGGCATACCGTTTTCTCGAAGCAAACGGACGCAAATACACTCTCGGTGAAGTCGAAATCCTGCACACCGATGATGAGCTCTCCGACCTCAAGAAAAAGTATGACGCTGAGACTGCCGAAGCGGGCGTTGGTGCACACTAATTATTTAAAATATAAAACCCCGTAATTGTATTTTGCACAAATACAATTACGGGGTTTTACTATAATTCCTCCGTTACTTTTTCGGTATCAACATTATCAGCTTCTTTATCAGACAAATTTGCTATCATCTGCATATCCTCATCGCTGAATTTATATTCATATTGTGTACAATCCTGCTTGTCAGCTTGTATCACATTCTCACCTCTATCTGTTTCATTCCCATACGCATCATTCACTTCATCACTACAGCTATCCAAATTTTCCTGTTTCACATCTTCGCCACCGGCTTGACCCTTCTCAACAAACTTATGAGTAGCAAGCCACCTTATTCCGTGATAGATACCGCGAATCACCGCAAAGACCGCAAACATGACAATAAATCCCATGACACCGAACACAATATCCGCAAATTCCATATTGCCCGTATTGCTGATTTTCTGCCCGATTTCGATTGCAAATGTGATTACAAGAATAAGTGTGAACACATATATCCACGCAATCACCATAACATGCTTCCTGCTGGCAAGCCACTTAAAAAGCGGATACACAACAAAAATCATCAGCATGCCAAGCGCGCCTATAACCAGAAAATGCAAATCCTTGTCCGAAAAATTATACTCAAACCTGTCATTCAAATGCATTATGTAATTATGTATTCTGGCGATTACTTCCATAATGCCATATAATACCTTTGTCATAAATATTCCCCCTTATCCAGTGACATAGTAATTACTTGGCGCATATTTTATCATAGTTGGGGAGATTGTACAATATGCATTATTCTATCTGAATTTATAATCTCATTTATATATTCTTTTATAAAAGAAGGCTTTATATCGCTGTCCGGAATATCATCCATAGGAATCCAAATGAGTTCCTCTCCCACATCTGTTTGCTTTTTACAGACTGCTACATCATCCTCCTGAATTTTCATAAGATAATAAAACTCAATCGTGTGACAGTCAAAGCCATCTTCTGCTCCTCCAACACCTTTAAAGAAATTCTCACATACAACCGCCAGACGCTCTGCTTGTAGCTTTAGACCTGCTTCTTCTAAAATCTCGCGTTCAATACATTTTTCCGTTGTTTCTCCCAGCTGTACTGCCCCGCCAATCATATAATAATAATTTCCGATACTGCTTTTTACGAAAAGCATTTTATTATCTTTTATAATAATCCCACCGGTACGAAATCTAAATCTATGATTTTCTCTTGTAAATCCGCAATCGTACATTTTATCACCTCACTGTTCGCTTTATATCATCGATGTGCAAAATAAAAAAGAGGCTTACAAACACTTAAAAAAGTAATTGTAAACCTCCTGATTATTTCCAATAGATTTTCGTTCTGTGTCCTACGTGTGTCTTACGCACTCATTTTGACACAATTCCATAAACACTCAAACACCTATTTTAAAGGAAAAACTAGAATCTGTTGTTATCAGCAGCTTCCTGAATCGCAACAGCCACAGCTACAGTAGCACCAACCATAGGGTTGTTACCCATACCGATAAGACCCATCATCTCAACGTGAGCAGGAACTGATGAAGAACCGGCAAACTGAGCGTCTGAGTGCATACGACCCATTGTATCAGTCATACCGTATGAAGCAGGACC
>JBNMLM010000053.1:0-16323 GCA_050874845.1 Eubacteriales bacterium
GTATAATAATCAGGGGCAGTTAAGTTCAGACATTCTGAACACATTATTAAAGATTGGAGATACTATATGATTTCACTTAGAATAAAAAACACTAAAACATTTATGTCGCACCTGCTTGTAAAGGATACCTTCGATAACTTTCTTTTATCAGAAGCAGATATAAAGACCTCATGCTCTCACTCTATAGACGGGCAGATTAACCGTGCATTTTACTCAGATGAGGAGTGGGAAACTCTTGAAGGGGATGCCCGAAGATATGACCTGTGGCTTAATCAGAAACCTTTCTGTTTCAGTCTTATCAAAGGCAGCAAAGTGCCTTCATCAATGAAGATTGTTATGCTTATGTCCACTAAGGATACCGAAGCACTTCTTAGCCAGATTGAAGCCGGATTATCAACTGATAACATCAATGGACTTTTCATTAATATCCGATATCAGGAGGGACACGCCGACATCATTACAGGAACCTCACTCAACATATTCAGCCTTGATAAAACACTTGATACGGCGTTTGACTCTTACATAAAGAAATTCTTATCCGATAAAGGACTTGAGTTCGAGGAAACTGCGTAATCACCTATGCCCAAGGATTACTCCATTGCTCCGCAATTCCCGTAATCCCATACCTCAAACTCCCATAAAAAGTTGTGTTTACAACTTTTTATTACGTTTTCGGTATTAGGCGGGTCAAAGGACAGGAAGCCTTACAGTGCAAGCCCGAACGGCTTCCTGCGCTTTGCCCCTGACGGTTTTATATTTATTTAATAATTTCTGAAAGCCTTGATTTTACTGGGTTTGGCTTATTTTTATTAGCACTCACTACATTTGAGTGCTAATTTTCTCTTGACTTCCACCAGACAGAATATTAAACTACATATTATGAAATTGCTTAAATGCAATAACAACCACTGCGGCAGTTTATGATGTTCATACTCATACCCAGCCACAGTATATAAATATTAAACTTAAGCGTAATATCACGCAGATTGGAGAGATTAATTATGGCTAATACACATGGTAGTTTATCAATTAACAGTGACAATATTTTCCCTATAATCAAGAAGTGGTTATATTCAGACCACGATATTTTCTACAGAGAGCTCATCTCCAACGGCTGTGATGCCATAACGAAGCTCAAGAAGCTTGAGCTCATGGGCGAGTACAGCGCACCGGAGGACAACAAGTATCAGGTCAAGGTTATCGTGAGCGCGAAGGACAAGACAATCAAGTTTATTGATAATGGTCTTGGTATGACTGCCGATGAGGTCAATGAATACATCTGCCAGATAGCTTTCTCAGGAGCTGAGGCATTCCTTGAGAAGTACAAGGACAAGGCTAACGAGGATCAGATTATCGGACATTTCGGACTTGGCTTCTATTCGGCATTCATGGTTGCCGACCGTGTTACAATAGATACACTCTCATATCAGGAGGGCGCTAAGCCGGTTCACTGGGAGTGCGATGGCGGTACAGAGTATGATATGGAAGAGGGTACTAAGACGACAAGAGGTACTGAGATTACTCTCTATCTGTCCGAGGAGTGCAATGAGTTCGCAAATGAGTACCGTGCAAAGGAAGTTATAGAGAAGTATTGTTCCTTCATGCCTGTTGAGATATATGTTGAGAATGCGGACGCAGGTGAGCAGTACCAGACAATCAACGAGGATGAGCTTCTTGACACAGATAAGGTTGTAGAGACAATCGTTGAGGAAGCTAAGACTGAGGAGATTGAGAAGGAGGACGGAACCAAGGAGACAGTTGAGACAGTTCCGGCTTCTAAGAAGCTCAAGATTGTAAAGAGACCGGTTCCTATCAATGATACAACACCTCTTTGGACAAAGCATCCTAATGACTGCACAGAGGAGCAGTACAAGGAGTTCTACCGCAAGGTATTCAAGGACTACAAGGAGCCGCTTTTCTGGATTCACCTTAACATGGACTATCCGTTTAACTTAAAGGGTATCTTATATTTCCCTAAGTTAAATACTGAGTACGATACAATAGAGGGAACAATAAAGCTTTACAACAATCAGGTGTTTATCGCTGATAACATTAAGGAGGTTATTCCTGAGTTCCTTATGCTCTTAAAGGGTGTTATCGACTGTCCTGATCTTCCTCTCAATGTATCGAGAAGTGCACTTCAGAATGATGGCTTTGTAAAGAAGATTTCCGACTATATCACCAAGAAGGTTGCCGACAAGCTCACCGGTATGTACAAGACTGAGAAGGAGAGCTATGAGAAGTACTGGGATGACATCAATCCGTTCATCAAGTACGGCTGCTTAAAGGATGACAAGTTCTATGATAAGATGAAGGATTATATCCTCTTTAAGAACCTTGACGGCAAGTATCTCACACTTCCGGAGTGCCTTGAGGAGAACAAGGAGAAGCATGAGAACACTGTATTCTATGTAAAGAATGAGACAGAGCAGGGTCAGTATATAAAGATGTTTAAGGAGGCAGGCTTAGACGCTGTCATCCTCACACACAACATTGATTCGGCATTCATCAATCATATTGAGCAGAAGAATGAGGGTGTCAAGTTCTTAAGCATTGATTCCGACCTTACAGAGACATTTAAGGAGGAGCAGACAGAGGACGAGGCTAAGGCTCTCAAGGATAGAGAGGACAAGCTCTCAGAGGTATTTAAGAAGGCTCTTGGCAACGATAAGCTTGCTGTCAAGCTTGAGAAGCTGAAGAATGAGTCAATCGCTTCCATGATTACCGTGTCCGAGGATTCAAAGCGTATGCAGGATATGATGAAGATGTACGGTATGTATGGCATGGATCCTTCAATGTTCGGTCAGGAGGGACAGACACTTGTCCTCAATGCAAAGCACCCACTTGTACAGTATGTTGAGGCTAATCCGGAGGGAGAGAACACAGCACTCTTCTGTGAGCAGTTATATGACCTTGCAGAGCTTGCACACGCACCTCTTAAGCCGGAGCGCATGAGTGCATTTATCGAGAGAAGCAACAAGCTCATGGAGATTATTGCGAAGTAATAGTTAATAAGGTTCAAGCTGTAAAATGCGTTATTTTATAGATTGACATAATAAAAAAGATGTACTATCATCTAGTTGGTTGATAGTACATCTTTTTTTAGTAAAGGAAAAAGGACTTATGAAGAAAAAGGAAAATTTTAATGCAGGTAATTTTAACGCAGACAGAATAGGGGCTTATTTTAAGGCTGAGTGGGGAGTTCTGACTGCGGTGACGTTGTCGGGACTTGTGTACAATCTGGGACTTCTTGCGGGTCCGTGGTTTGAGGGTCTTATGACAGGCTGCCTTGTGGACATTCTTGGTGGAAGGAAGGGCTTTAATGACATGCTCATCCTTGTGCTTGCCTATGTGGTTGTCACAGGAATAGTGCAGGGCTCAAGGTACATTAAGCGTTTTTATGTGAGACGTTTTGCGAATAATGTCAACAGAAGGATGAAGCATGTACTGTACGGAAGCCTTGTGAGAAAGAGCAGGCAGGAGATAAATGAGGAGGGCGTTGGAAATGTCATGACCAAGGCAATCCTTGATGTCGATGACTGCGCGGAAGGTATGAGAAAGTTCACAACAGAGATTTTCGATACCGGAGTTGCGATGGTAGCCTATATGGGTATGCTTTTGTGGTATGACTGGAGACTGGCAATCATAAGTCTTGTGTTTCCTCCGATTTCTTATGTTGTCGCAGAGAAGATGAAGGTTGTGGTTCAGCGCACAGGAGTGGCTTACAAGAAGCAGTCGGGCATACTCAGCGATGCGACGCTTGACAGGGCTTCGAATGCCATAACCTACCGTGTGTTTGGCTGTGAGGAGGAGAGAAAAGGCGATTATGAGAGTAAGCTGTCGGCGTACGAGAAGGCGGCGGTGAAGGCAAATATATGGAATACGATGATGACTCCGCTGTACAGGGTTATTTCGATGGTAGGAGTTATCTTTATCCTGTATTTTGGCGGAAAAAATGTTCTTGGCACAGGCTGGAAAATATGGGATATTGCGGCATTCACCACATTTTTGTCATGCTTTACCAAGCTGTCTGTGAAGTCATCAAAGGCGGCTAAGCTTTTTAACGCCGTTCATAAGGCGCAGGTATCATGGAAGAGAATCAAGCCGCTTATGAAGAACGAAGAAGGTACAGAGAGCGGAGCCGGTGACGCAAATGTGATTCCGGCGGATAAAGCTGCCGTCAAGGAGCTTGTTGTGGACAAGCTTGGCTTTGGATATCCGAACGCAGCCGGCAATGAAAAGATATTTGAAAATATATCCTTCAATGCACAGCCGGGACAGATGATAGGTATAACAGGACCTGTGGCGTGCGGCAAATCGACCCTTGGAAAGGTATTTTTATGTGAGTACCCTTATGAGGGCAGCATTAAGCTTGACGGCAGGGAGCTTTCGCAGCTTAACGATGTGGAGCGCGCGGGCATGGTAGGCTATCTTGGACATGACACGGAGCTGTTTGCGGATACGATAAAGAACAACATACTTCTTGGCGATGACAGCGATGAGAAGGAGCTTCTTAGGAAGGTGTGTTTCGACGGTGAGGTGGCAGCGATGGAAGCCGGGGCGGACACAATGGTTGGAACAGGCGGTGTAAGGCTGTCCGGTGGTCAGGCACAGAGACTGGCGCTTGCCAGAACTATATGCTACGAAAGACCGATCATGATTTTAGATGACCCGTTCTCAGCTCTTGACAAGAACACGGAAAAGCAGGTTTATGATAATCTGAGGAGCATGTCCGGGGATAAAATAGTATTTCTTATCTCACACAGACTGTATATGTTTCCGAAGATGGACAAGCTTATATGGCTTGAGAACGGCAGAGCGGAGGTAGGCACGCATGATGAGCTTATGAGCAGGGTGCCTGAATATGCGAAGCTTTATAATGACCAGAAGGGAGGCGGCACGGATGAAGCCTAGTGAAAATAGCAGAAAAAAGGGCGGACATGTTGGAAGCATTATTTTACATACAGTAACAGGCTATGGCTTTCTTTCCGTAGGCATTTTAATTGCGGTTGTGGGCGCGGTAGTGCTGGCACTTATTCCGCCGCTTGTACTTGGAGATATAGTTGATACGTTGACAACAGGAGGTTCACTTCCGGTTCAGATGGTTGTGCTGTATTTTGTCATGCTTGCGTTGACAGGTCTTATGGAGTCGGCAAGGGAGGGACTTCTCACTGTATTCGGACAGAAGATAACCCATACTGTGAGAAGCAGCCTCATGGAAAAGCTCATAAAGCTGTCGGCGGATGAACTCAACAGGCAGGAACCGGGAAATCTTGTCTCAAGGTTCGTCGGCGATGTAGATACCGTTGAGAATCTGTTCACATCGGGAATCATAAGCATGTTCGCCGATGCATGTAAGATAATCAGTATTATTGTGGTTATATGGGTCAAAAATATGGGGCTTGCGATTGTGCTTTTGCTGCTGCTGCCTGTATTGTTTCTGTTTACCAGATATGTGCAGAAGAATATGCTTGCCTCACAGCTTGAGAACAGAAGGGCGGTCGGCAGAGCCTCCGGCCATGTACCTGAGACACTTCACAATATAAGGACAATCCACTGTCTTAAGAAGGAACGGTATATGGAGGAAAAGTATGACACATATATCGGGCAGAGCTACCGAGCTATGGAAAAGACCAATTTCTACGATGCTATATACTCACCTGTCATACTGATACTCAACGCGGTGGTTGTGGCTGTTGTAATGCTTCTGTCCGCGTCCGGGAATACGCGCGTGCTCACTTTCTTTGGAATGTCTGCAGGTACGGCGGTTGCTGTAATCAACTATATATCAGAGATTTTTTCACCGGTGGAGAGCCTTGGCATGGAAATACAGACAATACAGTCCGCACTCGCGGGTATAAAGAGGATAAATGAGTTCCTTGAGCTTCCTGAGAAGAACAAGTACGATTGCACTAAGAGCAGACCTGCGGAGCGTGTTGACAGCGAAGATAAAGAAGGTAAAGCTAAAGAAGGAAATATTGCCGGTAACGGCGCTGAAAATCCGGGGGAATCGAAAGGACAGCCGGTGGTTGAGCTTAGGAATGTCACCTTCGGCTATGATGAGCATGTGGTTCTTGACAATGTGAGCTTTTCAATAAAAAAAGGAGAGCAGGCGACACTTTCGGGAAGAACAGGCGCGGGAAAGAGCACAATATTCAAGCTGCTGCTTGGCTTATATGAACCTCAGGGAGGAAGTGTGCTCATCAACGGAATGCCGGCAACAACGATTAAGGATTCCCAGAGAAGAAGACTGTTCGGCTATGTTGAGCAGTCGTTCCACATGGTTCCGGGGACGGTAAAAGAGCAGATAACGCTGTTTGACAAGTCGATTACGGACGAGGATGTAAAAGCTGCTGCGATGCTGGCGGGACTTGATGATACGATAATGAAGCTTGAGAGCGGATATGATACAGTGTGTACACCTGAACTGTTTTCACAGGGACAATGGCAGCTTCTTTCAATCGCAAGGGCTGCGGCGGCAAAGCCGGAGCTTCTTCTGCTTGATGAGATAACAGCTAATCTCGATGCCGAGACGGAAAAGACGGTTTTACAGGCATTGAAAAATGTGTCAAAAGACAGAACGGTGCTCTCAATCTCACATAGAACTATGGCTGAAACAGGACGTATTATTACTATAAAATAGAACAAATAAGTATTTGATATTTATATTGACAGATTATTTCGCCTTGGAGTAAAATTATGTAAACAATAAGTTTGTGAAAACATAATATGGAGGCATGCTTATGAAGAAAATTCGGACAAAGATTATTATGGCTATTCTGTTGTGCTCACTTTTAACTGCTGCGGTCATAGGAGCGCTCGCGATGATTAATTCGTCTCAGATGGCGTCGAGAGATTCTAAGGAACGTGCGCGGACGGAAGGTGAACTGTATGCAGAGCGAATCAATAGTATTATTTCACAGATTGAACAGTCGGTGAATACTCTCAGTGATGCGGTTAGCAATGATTTTGACTATGACGCATTTGTAAAGAGCAAGAAATACGCTGATGAGTATACTGAGCTGATTACAGATGAAGCGGTCAATTTTGCTTCGCACACAGATGGCGCTGTCGCGGCGTATGTACGATATAATCCACAGTATTCCAATCCGACATCAGGAATATTTATGTCACGAAATTCGTTGAATGATGAATTTACACTTCTTACACCGACAGATTTTTCCATGTACGATGAGGATGATATCGCTCATGTCGGCTGGTATTATCAACCAATCAAAGCGGGACAGGCAATGTGGATGGAACCATATCTCAATGAAAATATCAATGTGTATATGATATCTTATGTTGTTCCTCTGTATGCCTCTAACGGAACTTCCATAGGTGTTGTCGGAATGGATATTGATTTTTCAACTCTGACAGATGAAGTTGACGATATATCAATATACGATACAGGCTATGCCTTCTTAACGAATGCCGATGGCGTGCTTATGCACCATAAAAATAATCTTCAGTCACAGAATATAGCAGACTTCGATTCGTCTCTCTCAGGTATAGCGGCCTACTTGAATGATGGTTCAAAGCAGGGAGTCGGATACATATACAGGTATGAAAATGTTAGAAAGCAGATGTTCTATTTCAATCTTGATAATGGAATGAAGCTTGTACTTACCGCTCCGAATATGGAAATATTTTCGGATGCAAACAGAATGGTATCCCTTATATTAGGGGCACTTGTATTGGCGCTCATAGTGTCCGCGGGAATAGGTATTTTAATAGGAAACATGATTTCAAGACCTATAAAATATGTCACGGATATCATACAGCAGACGTCCAAGCTTGACTTTACACCTACGCAGATGGGTAAGAAACTTAGACAGCAGAAGGATGAGATTGGAGTCATGGCTAACTCAGTACATGATATGAGAAAGGTATTGAGGAGCATTATGGAAAGGCTTGACAGCGCCAATGCAACAATTGTCGAGAGCGTGACAAGACTTGATGATATAATGAAGGTTAACAGTGATCATGCCATGGATAATTCCGCAGCAACTCAGGAGTTAGCTGCCGGAATGCAGGAGACACTTGATAATACTGAAAATATCTCTAAGAATATCCAAGAGGTAAAGAAAAATTCCGGCATGATATACAAGCTTGCTGTCGACGGTGAGCAGAACTCAAAGCTTGTGCAGGAGCGTGCTGTTGCGATGGAGGAGGCAAGCACTGAGTCAAGCCGCAAGGTTGATGAGGTATATTCTAAGATTAAGGATAGGACTAATGAGGCTGTTGAACAGTCGAAGGCGGTCAAGCGAATCAATGAACTGACCAATGACATAAAGGATATTTCATCACAGACCAATCTTTTAGCGCTCAATGCCAGCATAGAGGCTGCAAGAGCAGGTGATGCGGGCAGGGGCTTCGCGGTGGTTGCGTCTGAGATAGGAGCGCTTGCGGCGCAGACACTTCACAGCGTCGACAATATCAATGACATTGTCGGTGAGGTCAACTTAGCAGTCAACAATCTTACAGAATGTATATCCACCATAATGGACTTTATGGAAAATACGGTTGTCGGAGATTATGAGAGCTTTAAGAAGGCTGGTGCCGAATACAGGCAGGATGCCGGAGAGTTTAAGTCTGTTATGGGCAGCACGAAGGAAGCTATGCAGAAGCTCGAGGAACTTATTGAGCAGATATCCGGTGCTTCCACAGGAATTAACAATATGATGGCACAGTCCTCTGCGGGAATTAATGATATAGCCGAAAAATCCGGAGAGACACAGGAGATTACCGCGGAAGGGTACGAGAAACTCAAGGAGTGCAGACAGTCGATTGAAGAACTCAGAAGTATTGTCAAACAGTTTCATCTTGGGTAATACATGAAATTAATATATTAAATCCAAAATGCCGTAATTGAAATGCCGGAGTGTATGATTTTTCAATCACACTTCGGCATTTTCATTCGACTGTTTTCAATAGGTATATATATCAGAAGATACACAGCGCTAATTTAATGTACACCTGTGGAACCGAATCCGCCCTCACCGCGAACGGTATCGGAGAGTTCGTCCGTCTCCTCAAAGTCCGGTGTGAGAAATGGCGTGATGACAAGCTGCACTATTCTTTCGCCCGGCTCGATTGAGGCAGGCACTTCTGAGTGATTGTGCATCGCCACCATAAATTCGCCGCGGTAGTCCGGGTCGACTACACCTACCTTGTTGGCAGGTGCAAGGCCGCGCTTGGAGGCGATTCCGCTTCTTGGATATATAAGCCCTGCATATCCGGCAGGAATCTCCATTGCAAGCCCGGTGCCAATCATAACTGTCTCATGTGGGGCGATGACAATTGGTGAATCAATGCATGCATATAAGTCCGAACCGGCAGCGTACTCTGTGCCTCGTGTTGGCATAACGGCACCTTCTTTAAGTCTTTTAACTTTAATCTGAATGTTGCTCATAGGAACCTCGTTTCGTTTTTATAACCTGATTTTACATTATCAATTGAGTAATGCAGTATTATTATAATTGAACAATCGGAAAAGGGGAAGTGAAAAATAAAAAGAAAATATATAAAAATTTTAAAAAGTACTTGCAATTTCAAAATACTTGTGATATTATACATTCTGTTGTGACGCAAGAGTGATTACAACGAACTACATATCTGAGCAGTCGTGGCGGAATTGGCATACGCGCTAGACTAAGGATCTAGTCCATATTGCTTGGGTGCGGGTTCAAGTCCCGCCGACTGCACTTATGTTTACGGTCTCATTTACTTTGAAAGTAGATGAGGCTGTTTTGTTTATGATTGTCTACATAAATTGAAATTATACTTAAAATGGAAAATGCACCTGCAAAACCGCAGGTGCATTTTTTAATCTTCACTCCAAAGAACAATGTTTCCGCTGGATAATGTCTTTTTCATATCGATTATTCTTTGATTTTCCGAACCTTTAAACTGTAGATTCAGATTCTTCTGTTCCTCTATGAATGGACCATCGACAAGCACGTCAATATAGCTGAGAATCTCTCTTGTGTGTGGGAGAGTGTCAACCATCCTTCCAATAATATCGGTGTCAATAAGGTAGCCTGTGTAAAGCCAGATATCCTTATTGGTATAGTGCTCCTTAATCTGACGCATGGTATTAAGAACCGCCTCCTGATTTGATGGTGCCATAGGCTCTCCGCCAAGGAAGGTGATTCCTTTTATATAGTCCGGTTTTAGAAGCTCCAATATGTGATTGATGGTTTCCTGCGTGTAAGGCTTACCGTATGTGAAGTCCCAGGTTACTTCATTGAAGCATCCCTTGCAGTGGTGTGGACATCCACTGACAAAGAGGGAGATTCTTACGCCGGGACCGTTGGCTATATCCACATTTTTGATTTCTGCGTAGTTCATGTTTCTCCTTTCCGGGATAGTTGTGTTTCTGTAGGCATCAATCATGGATTTACTAGAAGCCCAGTACCTTCATACGGCTGTAGTGTGCAGCCTCCTCATCGGTGAGCTTGTGAACCCATGGTGCGCGTTCGCCCTTTGCACCTTCGCCTGTGCTGTTGTATTCTGCCCAGTAGGCTGTTTCGTGTGTGACTTCCTTATTCCAGTCATGGAAGCCTTCATGTCTTATGTGAGCATCCATCTCACAGTTTAAAAAGACTGCCTTTGCATAGTCGCGCCATGGACGTCCGAGGTATACGGAGTTGGCAGGGCAGTTGCTTGTAAAATGGCAGCCCTCAAATACATAGCCGTATTCCTGCCCCTCAGGGGTCGATGGGGCGGTCACATAGCCGTTGATCTCCTCACCGCGGTTGTTGGAGAAGATTTCGCAGTTCTCAAAGTATGCTGTGGCACTTCCGAAAATAAAATCTACATCGCCGCGGATAAAGCAGTCCTTGTAATACTGTCTTCCGTTGACTCTTGGGGCGAACTGCTTAGGACCGATGAAGCCGCCCGGCTTAAGCTCCTTAGGTGGGAGCGGACCTGTAAATATGGTGTCCTGACAGCCGAGAAAACAGCAGTTGATGTACTTTACCATGTCACCCTCAGAATAGATGGCAAGCGCCTGCCCGACATCCCTTCCGTCGCCCGAAGCGTTCTCAAAGGTTATGTTCTCCGCCGTGAAGTCATAGGCATCGACAAAGACGCTGTAGCTTCTGAAGGTGCCGCGCTTGGTTCCGTCCTCCATGAGCATGAGTGCATAGAGACTGTGCGTTATATAGGTGGTGTCCGGATCCTCACCGACAAGCGTTACATGTGGACGGATTATCTCAAGTCTTTCATAGTATTCGCCCGGTGCAAGCTCAATTCTTACAGGTATATTGTCATTGACTGCCTCAACGGAGTCGAGAGCATCATTGATGGTTGTGAAATCACCCTTTCCTGATGGGTCAACCTTGATTGTTATAGTATCCATATAAATCCTCATTTCCGAATAGTAGTAAATAGTAGTACTTTTATTTTTATTGACTAATCAAAATAATTATATTACATTTATTGTATATGTTCAAGCGTGAAACACATGAGAATAGGAGGATAGCATGGACACAGTGAAACGTGCCACAGGCTGTGATATAACGGCGAGGCAGTTAGAAAAGGGTAAGAAGGAATATGATGTAAGGGATTATGGCGCAGGACCTGAGGAGCCTCCCGCCGCGAATGCCGGAGCGATTAACAGGGCGATAGAGGAGGCTTCTGCCGCAGGAGGAACTGTTGTTTTTCCGGAAGGTGAATACAGGACATACACGATAAGGCTTAAGAGCAATGTCAATATCTGTATCCGCAAGGGAGCGGTAATCCGCGCGGCAAGGAGTGAGATACATACAAGCCATGAGAATTGTGAAGGCGAGGGTGGCAATTATGATGAGCCGGAGGTTCGCAGGTATGCAGGACTTCAGGATCATGGACACACATATTTTGCCAACAGTCTGATATATGGAGAGAATCTTTCCAATGTGATGATATGCGGTGAAGGACTTATCGACGGAAGCTATGAGGACGAATATGGATATACAAGGTACGCTCTTTTAGGCGAGGACCCTGAAGGCGGCTTGTATCGCAATGAGAATGGGCATAACGGGACATGGTATGGCAATAAGGGGATTGCACTTGTTAATTGTAGGAATGTTGTACTCAAGGATTTTTCGATAGTGGACGCAGGACATTTTGCCATTATCTGCGAGGGCGTGGAGAATATGCTTGTGGATGGGATACTGGTGGACACTATAAGGGATGCTTTCAATATAGACTGCTGCCGTGATGTAACCGTGGTTCATTCGAGATTCAATTCACTTACCGATGATGCCATCGTTATGAAGGCTTCGTATGGGGCGGGAGAGCTTAAGCCACTGTATAACGTGTATATAGAGGACTGCGATGTCACCGGATATGACGCTGGGAGTGTATATCAGGGCAAATATACCTGTGATAAGGTAGTGGCAACGGATAAATGCGGTCCGACCGCGCGGGTGAAGCTAGGAACGGAATCAACCTGCGGCTATGAGCTTGTGACGGTTAAGAATGTGCGCTTCAAGCGTTCGCGTGGGTTTGCACTTGAAGCGGTTGATACATCGGATCTGACTGATATTGTGTTTACAGACTGTACAATGGAGAATGTGAGCAGTTCGCCGATATACATAAGAATTGGGGATAGAGGAAGATTTCCTGTTACCGGAAACAGTGCTGCGGAGCTTATAAACGCCAAGAATAATGTAAGGTTAGATAACACAGAATGGGTGCTTCCTGATAAGGAAGGATATACCGCCTACCCTGCTATGAGATATGCTCCGTCATACAACTATACTAAAAAGGTCACTGTCGACGGACATTCTTACTTTAACATTGTGGATGAGAAGAATCCTGTGAGACTTAATCCTGCCAATTATTATGAAAAAGACGGAAAATACTATGAGTATTTTTATAATAATCAGAGCAGAGGCTATGAGCCTGATTTTTCAAGGGAGATAGATAAGAAAGGCTTATGTCTTTATGGAAATGCAGTTGGAAATAAGAATATTGCCTCCATCAGAAATATCGAGATAAGCAATATCACTGTCAAGGACGCGGATCCGAGATATCCAATCATTATCATGGGTGTGGACAGCAGCCATGTAAAGAATGTAAGCATCAAGAATATAGATGTTGAGTACCGAGGCGGTATTCTTATGGAACATGCAGTGGAGCAGAGGCAGCTCAATACGGCATGGGAGTATTCACAGCTAGGCTCTAAGCCGTCGGTACAGGTTCTGCCATGGCTTGTAAATGACTTCTTCCTAAAAAATGAGGGTCTGCTTCCGAGAATGAGCTGGGATGCGGACAGGAAATGCTTTGTTGATGCACCCTTCAACGTGCCTGAGCTTGCAAATGTATATCCTGAACCGAGCAACTGGGGAATACTTCCCGCATACGGGCTGTATGCTCGCCATGTTGATGGGCTTGAGCTTGAAAATATTAAGCTTGGATACATTGTTGAGGATGAGAGACCGGCGGTTGTCTTTGATGATGTCCACGATGGTCTTTTAAAGGATTGTGAGCTTATGACGTGCGAGGATTCGGCACATATTGTTCTGGTGGAGAACAGCTATAAAAGACCGACCGGCTTTGAATATGTACCTGATTATCCATATCATGCGACGGACAATGCGGTTACGATCATTCCGGGGCATGACAGGGAGAACTATCGAGTCGAGAAGGTACTTGTCGATGCGCCTGCGCCGGGAACACCGCGGGACAGCCTCTATGCTTATCCGACGGCGGCTGTCAAGGATGATACAGAGTACAGCTATACATTCGAGGTGCCGACAGAGGAATATGGGCTTTTGCAGACTGTCCACAGACCTTATTTTGTCCCGGTGGAGGATATACATGTCACGGTTGGAAAGCTGGTATGTTTTGATGTCATGGTCAGAAATCCGTTTACGGATGGCGTAGATATAGCTACAGAACAGTTTAAGCCTGATGTGGATGACAGTGCGGAGTATGTGGTCGAGTGTGAATCGGGCACAATCCTTATGCAGGCGGAGGGTCTTCCTTATGGAGCGGATTTTGATACGTTAAGCGGTAACTTTATCTGGACTCCTGAGAAAGAAGGAGAGTATAAGATAACATTTACGGCGGATGACGGTGTCATACCTATCTCCATGTCGGTTAATATAATTGTTGAAGATGAATAGTAAGTGATGAAGTTTGAAAGTGAAGCTTTCAAACTATTTATTGGTGGCAGTACTGCAAGCAATGCTTGCAGTATGCAGGGAGTGTAAAATATGGTTTTAGCATGTAACAATATATCGAAGTCCTTCGGTATAGATGAGATTATAAAAAATGCCTCTTTTCATATAGAAGAGCGTGAAAAGGCGGCTATAGTAGGTATCAATGGCGCGGGAAAGACAACTCTTTTGCGCATTATCATGGGAGAGTATCAGGCGGACAGCGGTGAAGTCATAATAGCCAAGGACAGAACGATAGGCTATCTTGCACAGCACCAGAAGCTTTCCGGGGATAATACAATATATGATGAGCTGATGAGTGTGAAAAAGGATATCATAGAGCTTGAACAGAAGATACGCCGACTTGAGCTTGAGATGCACAGCAAAGAAGGCTCTGAGCTTGAGGCTGTAATGGAGGCTTATTCTAAGAGCACGCACCAGTTCGAGCTTCAGAACGGATATGCTTACAAGAGTGAGGTCGTGGGAGTGCTCAAGGGTCTTGGCTTTGATGAGAGTGATTTTGAAAAAAAGATGAACACCCTTTCGGGCGGACAGAAGACACGCGTTGCGCTTGGACGCCTACTGCTGTCGAAGCCGGATATAATCATGCTTGATGAGCCGACGAACCATCTTGACATGAATTCGATTGCATGGCTTGAGAATTATCTTGTGAACTATGACGGAAGCGTTATCATAGTTGCGCATGACCGTTATTTTCTTGACAAGGTTGTAACTAAGGTTATTGAGGTAGAGAGAGGTGTTGTCAGTGTATTTTCGGGCAACTATTCCGACTATGCAGCAAAGAAAAAGCAGCTCATGGATGCAAAGCTGAAGGAATATTATAATCAACAGCGTGATATAAAGCATCAGGAGGAGGTTATTGCCAAGCTCAAGTCCTTTAACAGGGAGAAATCCATAAAGCGTGCCGAGAGCCGCGAAAAGCTGCTTGATAAGATTGAGGTTATAGATAAGCCTATCACCGAGCAGGAGACAATGCATTTTAAGTTGGAGCCTGCGAAGGAGAGCGGAAATGATGTCCTGAGTGTGGAAGGACTTTCAAAGGCGTTTGGTGAGAACAGACTTTTTGACAATGTGAGCTTTGAGATAAAAAAGGGTGAGAAGGTTGCACTGATTGGAAACAACGGAACAGGTAAGACTACCATACTTAAGATAATAAATCATATAATTGATGCAGATGCAGGCAAAGTTAAGCTTGGAGCGAATGTCGAGATAGGCTATTATGACCAGGAGCACAATGTGCTTCACATGGACAAGACGGCATTCGATGAGATAGGTGATGCGTACCCGGACATGACCAACACGCAGATAAGGAATATGCTGGCATGCTTCTTATTTACGGGTGATGATGTCTTTAAGAAGATATCGGACTTAAGCGGTGGAGAGAGAGGAAGGGTCTCTCTTGCCAAGCTCATGCTGTCAAATGCCAATTTTCTTATTCTGGATGAGCCGACGAACCATCTTGATATTATGTCGAAGGAGATTCTTGAGTCGGCACTCAACAGATATACCGGAACGGTGCTTTATGTATCGCATGATAGATATTTTATTAACAAGACTGCGAGCAGAATCATAGAGCTGTCCGCCAACACAGTGACCAACTACATCGGAAACTATGACTATTATCTTGAGAAGAGGGACATCCTTGCGCCTAAGGAGGTCAAGCAGGTAAGCAGCGAAAAGAACACCGCCGTGAAGGATGACTGGAAGGCTCAGAAGGAAGAACAGGCAAAGCTAAGAAAGAGACAGAACGATATCGCGAAGATTGAGAAGAATATTGAGCAGTTGGAGGCGGAAAATTCTGAGCTTGACGAGCAGCTTGCACTCCCTGAGGTGTATTCTGATATAAAACAGCTTATGAAGCTGAATGAGAGAAAGCAGGAGATAGAGAAAAAGCTGGAAAAATTATATGAGGATTGGGAAACACTTTCCGCTGAAGAATAACCTGCTAAGTAATTTATACGATTTTAATTGACTTTTTTTTAACAAGCGAATATAATAGATAATGTTAAATGTTGTAATATTATTATATATAGGTAATTGCGAAACTCGCGATGCTCGTTCGCAAACTTGAATCAAAATAGAAACAAAATTGAGCATAGCATGATTTTAATGACGAAAACGGATATTGAGCTGTTTTAGGCGCACTTAA
>JBNMLM010000054.1:0-16185 GCA_050874845.1 Eubacteriales bacterium
CTCTCCTATGATAGTTACCCTGTTGTTTTCAATTACTTTGTCAAGCATTCTTCTGTTTCTCCCTTCATTTTTGGCGGCACCACCACTGCAAAGACAATGTTTTCTCTGCGCATCATGGTGATACTGTACGCCTGATAATATCTTTATCTCTAAATATATATGCAAAATGTGTTCAAATATTCACGAAACAATAAAAAAAAAATAAAAAATTTTTAAATTCGCATAAAAACGTCCATTTTATCACATTCCATAGCGATGTTTTCCATCACCTTCCCCTTGCTGTCCCGGCATACATAATACTGCATATTTATATAAGGAAATAATTATACAGGCATACATGAATGTCTTGTTTCAATAATAAATACCTTCTATTTTTTAAATTTCTTAAATCTCTACTTGTATTTATGAAAAAATGTGATAAACTAGTAAAGTTGAAAATTAGGTTTACGTTTTTTAGGAGCGCCGAGGGCGCAGAAATGAGGAAATTTATGAAAACAACCCGTAATGATGTCAGAAATATTGCGATTATCGCCCATGTAGATCATGGTAAGACAACATTAGTAGATGAGCTGTTAAAGCAGAGCGGAACTTTCCGTGCCAATCAGGAAGTGGCAGAGCGAGTAATGGATTCCAATGACATAGAGCGTGAAAGAGGAATCACAATTCTTTCCAAGAACACTGCCGTATATTATAAGGATACTAAGATAAATATTATTGATACTCCGGGTCATGCCGATTTCGGTGGTGAGGTTGAGCGAGTTTTAAAGATGGTTAACGGCGTTGTTCTTGTAGTTGACGCCTACGAGGGTGCCATGCCACAGACAAAGTTCGTTTTAAGAAAAGCTCTTGAGATGGATCTTGATATAATCGTATGTGTAAATAAGATTGACCGCCCGGAGGCACGTCCTAACGAGGTAGTTGACGAGGTACTTGAGCTTTTGATGGATCTTAACGCAAACGATAAGCAGCTTGACTGCCCATTTATTTTTGCTTCCGCGAAGGCAGGCTTCGCAAAGTACAATCTTGAGGATGAGTCGAATGATATGACTCCTCTCTTTGAGACAATATTAAAGCATATCCCTGCACCGGAGGGTGACCCTGATGCAGATCCACAGATTCTTATCAGCACTATCGACTACAATGATTATGTAGGAAGAATAGGTGTAGGTAAAATTGATAACGGTACAATCAAGGTTAATCAGGAGCTGATGTTAGTTAACCATCACAATCCTGATAAGAAGATGAAGGTCAAGATTGGTAAGCTCTATGAGTTCGAAGGACTTAACAAGAAGGAAGTCAACGAGGCTACAATCGGTGCTATCGTTGCTATCTCCGGTATTGCAGAGCTTCATATCGGTGATACCCTCACATCGGTAGCTAACCCTGTTGCAATTCCTTTCCAGAAGATTTCAGAGCCTACTATCGCTATGAACTTCATCGTAAATGACAGCCCACTTGCAGGTAAGGAAGGTAAGTTCATCACCTCCCGTCATCTGCGTGACAGACTTTACCGTGAGCTCAACACCGATGTAAGCTTAAGAGTTGAAGATACAGAGACAACGGAAGCCTTCAAGGTATCCGGACGTGGTGAGCTTCATCTTTCCGTTCTTATCGAGAATATGCGCCGTGAAGGCTATGAATTTGCAGTAAGTAAGGCTGAGGTTCTCTACCACTTCGATGAGCGTGGTCAGAAGCTTGAGCCAATGGAGATTGCATACGTTGATGTTCCGGATGAGTTCTCTGGTACAGTTATCCAGAAGTTAAGCAACCGTAAGGGTGAGCTCAACGGTATGTCCCCTGCAAACGGCGGCTACACAAGACTTGAGTTCTCAATTCCGGCGCGTGGACTCATCGGTTACAGAGGCGAGTTTATGACAGATACCAAGGGTAACGGTATCTTAAATACAACCTTCGATGGCTATGGTCCTTACAAGGGAGACATCCAGTATCGTAAGCAGGGCTCCCTCATCGCAAGTGAAGCCGGAGAGACTGTAACCTACGGTCTTTACAATGCACAGGAGAGAGGTACTCTCTTCGTTGGTCCCGGCGAGCAGGTATACGGCGGAATGATAGTAGGTCAGAACGGCAAGGCTGAGGATATCGAGGTTAACGTATGTAAGAAGAAGCAGCTTACCAACACACGTTCTTCAAGTGCTGATGAGGCTCTTCGTCTCACACCGCCTAGAGTATTAAGCCTTGAGCAAGCTCTTGAGTTCATCGACACAGACGAGCTTCTTGAGATTACACCTAAGAACCTTCGTATCCGCAAGAAGATTCTTGACGGAACAGCAAGATACCGCGCTAAGAGAAACGCATCCAACTAAATATGACAAGATGTTTGGGACAGGGGTCAGACCCCTGTCCCAAACACATTTCTCAGGCACAGCGCACCCCAGCCTGTTCTTTTGGACGGCACCGGTTCGCCGGGCAGATGTCTTGCCGTTCTTATAAGGTATGCCTTCACCTTCTCACCGTACAGATATGGGTCATTTCGTTTGACAATCCCCCACTGCATAAGAAGCGCCGCACTTCCGCTCACGAATGGCACAGCCATCGATGTCCCACTCCTTACTGTGTAGCCGCCATTCAACGCCGTTGAGACAATATTTACTCCGGGTGCCACAATATCCGGCTTAATATTATCGTTAATTCTTGTGTAACCCCTGCCTGAAAAATCGGCGTAAGCATCCGTTCTAGAGTTGTAGGCGCCAACAGTTATCACCTTGCCCGCCGCGGACGGAACTGTGAGTGTTATCTCCTCCGAGGGACTGAAAAATCTTGTATCCTCATTGAGTGTCGCACTCTCCGGAAGCCACAAATCATAGCTTCCATCCACAAGCCTTATCGGAGTAAGCTCAATTCTCCACACACCCTGTGTGACATATCCACCTGCAGGCACGAATTCAAAATAAATCTGCTGATACCTGCTGTACGGCGACGGCTGTCCATAATATACATATATCTCCGTATTGTCAAGCCTCACCCTGCCGGCTCCGTAGGTTCTCAAATTTCCGCTTCTCTGCCCGGATGGCGAGATGAGCTCCACGCCATACTCATCCGAATAATTTTTCCATAATTGCAGATTAAAACCCGGTTCATACTCTCCCACCGCAAGCTCCACGCTCTCCGCCTGTCTGCCGCTAAGCACACCGGACGCATGTATTCCGTTCCCTGCCTCATTTCCACTGCCACAGACAATCACATTTTTCCAGACATCCGAAGCGGCGTTAAGGTAGGTCGACAACAGGTCTGTGCCATCATGGGAGCCCTGGTTGTTCCCGAAGCTTAAGTTGATCGCAACAGGCTTTCCTGCTTTCTGTGCCTCCATTATACAGTAATTGACCGCCTCCATAAGCCTTGTTGTCCGCGGAAACTGCCGCTGCTCACTGTCCCCAAGCTTGACAATGATAAGCTCACTTTCAAATGCCACCCCACGGAATTGGCTCGCCATCCCCTGCCCGTTTCCTGCCGCAATCCCGGTCACGAAGGTTCCATGTCCCGAATAGTCGCGGGAGAAATTCATGCTTCTTAGTGCTGCTTCATTCCCCGACAGCGCAAGATTTATCACATCACGATTGTACTCTGTACCCACAACATAGCCCTCCGGCGGGGCATACCCTGAACTTTCCGAGGTCACTGTCTGATCCCATAATTTAAGTATCCTCGTTGAGCCGTCCGGATTTCTGAAATCCGCGTTTTTCCAGTCAATTCCGCTGTCGATAACTGCAACAAGCACTCCTTCTCCGCTCAGATTGTATGGAGCGCTCCACGCATAGTATACACATGAGCGCTCCAATGCCTGTCTGTCTGAAAAAAACAATCTGTGTGGTTTTTCAATGTATTCGACCTCAGAAAAACCGGCAAATTCATTGATATACTCCTGCGGCAGTGTAACTATGGCATATCCACCAAGAAGCACCACCGCACTTCCGCCAAGTCTTTTTGCCGCGGACTGTATATCGCCATTATATTTTACAATAAGCTCCCATGTATTACTGCCGGAATCATAGCCTGTATATAGCCCGCTCTCAGCCGCTCCACGCTCATAACCAATATCAAGCGCAAGGTTCAGGTCGTTCGCAAGCTTCTGGCTGTTTTCCTGCCCCCTGATACCATCCGCAGGCTTTTCAATACCATTGTCCATATCATAACACCCACCATTTTTTATAATGATTATTCAAAAATCCCCTGATACATTCGCGAAAACTTTTTCTCCATTTTCTATATATTCCACCTGATATATGATATAATTGGCACAGAAATACAGACATTATCAGCGTACAGCGGATGTATTTTCTCACCGCATGACACCACCTGGAGGAGAATACCCATGATTAAAAACATAACAGACTTAGAAACACAGGACATTATAAGGAAATTTCAAAAGGAAAACTACAGCTATTCTGAATGTACCCTTTATGAGTATGAAATGAAAGAAATGACTTCCAAGATGATATTAAAGGATAAAAAAAATAATGTACAATTCAATTATACATTCCTTCCGTGTTACCCAGGCTTTGAAAAACAGGATACAGATGAGAAGGGTATATTATGTCTATATGAATCTTATCGGGAAGAATACATTAAATACTACTATATTCTATATACGAATGAATACGGCGAATATTATTACCACGATGGAAAAAGGACCAAGGTGTCCTATGCGTTAAACACGGACAACGAATATGTAGAGCATTATTATGTTGATGTTCCCTCACCCGAAGAGCAGTTTTCGATGTTTTTAAAGGAACATCCCAACGCAAAGTATGCTGTTTTTTACGATAGCGAACCGGATAATAAATATAAAAATATGGCAAAAGTGTACGGTGATATCTATGAAGCTGTCCTTATTTCATCGTATGATTCGAAAAATTATACATATCGTTTTATCGACTCAGACAGATTCTCAATCGAATGTCAATATCCACCCTATAATATTGCCTGTGAGGAAAGGAATCCTATTCTGGCATTCAAGCATACTGAACAGCTGAAGAAGGAGCGGTACAAACAGCACGAGAAAGAATTGTACTCATATCAGGAACAATATTATTATGACAATATCGAAAAATGGCATGTTATTGCAAAGAAAAAAGGAAAATCCATCCTGTATGATACCATTGTAAATACAATTCCTTTTATTCTGGGAATAAATATTGCTGCCTTGTGTGATGAAAAATGTGAGTACACAGAGCAGGCGAAGCAGACTGTAAACCTGTTTAAAAGCACAAACAGGGATACGGATACTGAGAAGCTTTTTGACATGTATCTGTCACTTCTTAATGAAAAATTAGCGGCAGGCAGGAAAATATTGAATAAATATCTGTGTGAGCTTACCGGCTATTTAGATATTGATTACGATAAGATTTTTTCATACGATATAATATCTGAATACCTGAAAGAGAGCATTGTTGAAAGAAGTAAAAGCGAATATTATTACAATGAAAGAGAAAAAGGTGTAGAGATTTCTGTCGAGATTGAAAACTGCATTGACACCGTTATGGAAAAGCAATTTACGGATAACGCCGACATAAAGAAATTAACCAATGATGCCTTTTCCCAATTAATCAAAAAAATATCCGTTCCAAGCCTCACACAGACGGGCAAGGTAAGATGTATTGCATTATTCAAATATACGTATCCGAGAACAAATATAGACAAATTAGGCTTTACACGTTACGAACCCGATGTTTACAAGCGTGCTGCCCTGCTGGTCAGGGAAAATCCTCACATTATTGAATATCTCCATGCAATAGGCAGCTCTGTCATGATAGGTTATGCAGGTCTTGAAATATCCGATGACGACCACACGGCGGACGGATATAAGCTTGATATTGACCGTCACCAATTGACAAAAGGTCTGCATATTGTGGAGATTGATAAAAGAAAGAAGGAAATAAGCTTCTTAAGCAATATATATGACGTAAGCGTCTGGTGCTCCTTCCCTGATAAAGAAAAAATTGATGCATTTCATGCGGCATACAGCTGGGGTGCAAAGGAATCTGGTTATAAATATTTCATCGTGTTTATAAACCCTGATGGAAAGGTCAATCTTAAACAATTAAAATACCCCATTCAGAAACAGTTCGACGTAAGCTTTATCTACATGAGGGATCAAAGTGCATTCATAGTGGCATCATGCAACAGTGACAATGTGGCGCTTGCCTCTGATTATATTAAGACAAATTATAATCTGGAAAATTATAATGACTATATTTTTAGTTTATATTCATATTCCAGAGTCAACGAAGCAGCGTTAAAACGCTTAAAAGAGAAGAAATAGATTATACTACTTTCCTTCTATAAATAACATAGCATATCACGGAAATAAAAATTACCGTGATATGCTATGTTTTTATGGTCACAAATCCTTTACTATGATATTACTGGACAAGGGTAAACACTCTGTACAGTATCTTCGAACAAATTTATGGTACCGCCTGCCACGGTATCAACTAAAATACTATAAAAGGAGGTTTCATGGTTCTATATTCTATAGTCTTTTTTAACTTTCTTGAAATCATGTGGAACTGCTGATCTTAGGTGCACATATATGTTCAAGATCCCTGTTATACAGTTCAAGCAGATAGGAGCGAAGCTTCATTGCATCGTCATATAATCCCATGCTTTTAAACATCACATAGGCACTTATATATTCTCTAAGAATATGCTCTTCAGGGCAGTTCATACTCAGAAGAACTGCTGCTTTACAACAACAGAAGAACGGGAGCATGCGCATTTTTCCACTCTTTATACAGGCTTCCCGGCCGATTTCGATATATTCATCCGCTTCTTCATATCTTTTCTGTTCATTAAGCCATTGTGCTAAATTACACAGAACCATGGGATATCTGAAGCTATCAATACCGATTGTCGAATACTGTTCACGTAGTGCATCAGTGAGATTCATAAGCAGGTTAATGGCTATGATATTTTTTCCGCTCCACCAATATGAGACAGCCATCACATTAATGATATTCACTTCCATGTCGGTCAAAAAATATCTTATTTTCTTGGATTTTTCAAAATGCGGACAGGTATACCTGATTGCTTCCTCTGTCATCGTGATTGCTGTTTCATACTGCTTGTCCTCATAGCACAGCTTGATAGCCTTAATGCCGCATAAGAACTGCTTTCTGAACTTGTTTTTATCCATGTATTGTTTATTCTCCATGACATATTCATAAGCTTCCTTATACTTTCTTAGAGCAAGCATCTGTTCCACATCGCAGTTTATCCGGTAAAACTCATGTTCATCCTCTGAAACGAATGACAGATACCTGCTCCCTTCAAGCCCCAATCTGTTTAATAATGCCATTGCTTTTTCCATGGTAGGAGTCTGCTCATTATGCTCTATCCTTGACAATGTACTTACCGCGCATATTCCAAAGCATAACTCCTCCTGTGATATCTTATGTTTCTCCCGCTCATTTTTTATAATCGAGCCCACCGTATACATGATACTCTTCTCCTTTTTGTGAGTAATTTTTCACCCCATATTTACCGAAAGAAAAAGCATATCAGATATTTGTCAAAATGACCATACAAGCTGGTTATAATTTTATTTCACGGTTAACTGAAACTGAATATATGATACATTCCTTTACCTTTACATCGCTTATCTGCTCAAGAGCATCCGCATATAGTCTAAGCTGTTCTGTATATCTCTTTTTCAGGATTTCCTCCGCATTATCAGGCTCAACGTGATCTGTCTTATAATCGACAATCACATATCCGTCCTCCTCCTCAAAACAGCAGTCAATAATACCCTGAACCATTATTATATCATCGCAGGCTTCGTATTCCTGTCTTATCCTGTTCGCCGGAAATCCGGTAATAAACTGCCGTTCCCTGTACATTCTTCCTGAAAGTGCCGCTTTTTTCATTCTCTGTCCAAGCCTGGAATTTAAAAAGGCAACATACTTTCCGGCTCTCACCAGCCTCTCATACTCTGCGTCCATCCTTCCCGAAAGCACTAGACCATGAATGAATTCACGCACGGAGTCCTCATCCGGATTCACATTGTAATCGAGCAGCTCAAAAACCTTGTGGTAGGCATTACCTCTCTCCGCCCCCATGTTTTTCTTGGTATCACCATCGGCTTCAGGCACAGGCCTTTTTCGCTCACTCTGTACGATATGTACCGCTTCGTCCTGCGACTCATCTATATCCCTGTGCTTTAATTCCGACACAGAAAATTTTCCCGGAAGGTGTGTTGAAAGCTCATGCGGATACTGATAGTCAAAACGGCTTCTGAATATGTTGGCAAGCTCTCTATCGCCATTATCGCCGCCATTGCTGTTGTTAGCACTGTTACTATCAGTACCACCATTGCAACTGTTAGTGCTATTATTACCGCTCACAACATCATCTGTTGCCACACTACCTATATCCATCCCATACAATGTATCGCTTGACGCACCACCATGACTGTCCATCACCCACATACCGGCTTCAGTCGATTTATCTAAGCTACCAACATCCTCATCCGCTTTTCCAAACGTAACCGTCCTAAGTTCCAGCACCGCCGATGTCACGCTCTTGAAGAACACCGGTGCCGCAAGGTCAAGATAATTGGAATAGGTGTACACATAGCCGTAATCTCCGCCACGCGTCTGTGCTCTTCTCTGCCATCTTTCCATTGAGCTGTCATACTTAGAATCAGCAATTCCGCCTACAAGAATCAGTTTTTCCACGGCTCTTGTGAGCGCAACGTACAGGACTCTTAACTCCTCACCGATTGAATTGAGTCTTATGCTCTCCGCCATCGCCCTCTTCTGGAAGCTCTTCTTTCTAAGCCTCAGCGAAGTGTCGACCATGTCCAGTCCCAGACCGAATTTCACATGGAAATTAACTCTCTCCGTGGTGTCCTGCAAATTATATTTTTTGTCCATATCCGGCACGAAAACGATAGGAAACTCAAGTCCCTTGCTCTTATGGATACTCATTATTCTCACAACATCATCATTCTCGGACATGGTATCCGCTTCTCCCATGTCAACCTCATATTTTTGCAGCTTGTCAATATATCGCAGAAAGTTAAACAGACCGTGGAGGCTTGTATTTTCATACTCGGAAGCCTTATTCACAAGCATGTCAAGATTCGCCATCCTTCGCTTTCCGTTTTTCTTCGACGCTGCATAGACTATATATTCCGTATCGTATATGAGGTCTTTTATAAGCTCATGGATTGGCATATATGAAGCTTTTTTTCTGTATGCGTCCACAAACTCAAGGAATTTATCGATTTTCCCGGAGAGCTCTTCGTCAAAGTCCTCCTCCCCATCATGGCTGCGGTATTCTATGACCGCAGTATATAAATCCGCGTCCTTGGACGAATTTTTAAGAACCGCAAGCTCCTGCGCTGTGAGATAGCAAAAATAGGAGCGCAAAGCACCCGCCAGGGCAATATCCTGCCTTGGATTATCTATCACCCTCAACATGTTGAGTATCTCAACTATCTCCGGCGCACCAAAATATCCATACGCCGTACTGCACACAGCCGGAATCCCCGCGTTATTTAAGACCTCAGCATACACATGTCCCGCCGAATTGGCGCTTCTTAACAGAATAACTATATCCCTATAGCAGGCTGCCCTGTAGCCGCCGTCCCCATTATTCAGGGAATCATCCCATATCATCTGCGGCTTATCCCCGGTCAGTTCCCTTATCCTTCCGGCTACCGCCTCAGCCTCATACTCGCGCTTTTCCTTCTCCTCCTGTTTCTCCTCATCATCCTTCGGAATACAGCACAAAAGCAGCTCCACCGAACCGCCCGCCGGTGTGACCGGCTCCGCTCCCTGATTTTCAAACGACTGGAAAACCTTTCCCGGAACAAGCATTGCGTCCGTGTCATACTCGACACCGCCTAAACCGGCGTGCATAATATCGCGGAAAATATCATTTACCGCATAGAGGATATTTGCCCTGCTTCGGAAATTATTGTGCAGGCATATAAGCACATTGTCAGCCTGCGGATTGTTTTCCTCATAGGTCCGGTATTTTTCCAGAAAAATCCCCGGATCCGCCTGCCGGAAGCTATATATGCTCTGCTTGATATCGCCCACCATGAAAATATTATTTCCGCGCGATATCGCCGTGAGTATAAGCTCCTGAACCATGTTGCTGTCCTGATACTCATCAATATATATTTCCTCATATAATGACTGTAACTCGCATGCCGCAGGTGTAAAGCCGTCCTCCCTGCGCAGCACCTTGAGTGCTAAGTGCTCCACATCGGAGAAGCTTAATATATTATCCTCATTTTTTCTCTCCGAATATCTCTTCTCAAATGCCAGCACAAGATCTATGAACGCCTTCGCCGACGGAGCCATGCTCTCTATCATGGCAAGGTTATCCTCCACCGACCACTCAAGCAGCTCATCGGAAAGCTTTCCCACTATCTTCTTCTGCCTGTCCCTTAGCTCCTTTGCGCGCTCCTTGAGCACCTCGTCCGCATCCTTTGGCGCATTGGCAAGTCTCTCGAACTTAATCTGCAGCTTTTCTCTCAGACTGCTGTAGCTGTCCGCAGCATAAGCATCCTCAAAAAGTGATAAATCATTCTTGAATACCGGCACATATTTGTCTATGCCACCAACGTCCGCAAGCTGCTCTATAACGTCCTTGTACTCATCTATCGCAGCCTTTAAAAGATTCTTTACATGCTCCTTTGTGAACTTCACAACCTCCGAATTTTCAAATTCATCCTCAGTTGTTATGTCATACCATTTTTTACACTGCAAAAGCCACTCCTCAGGGTATGGATGGCTCTGCGAAAAGGTGTACAGCGATATAATCCATTCGGACAGCCTTTTATCGCTCTTAGCCGGAAGTTGTCCATCCACGAACTCAAGAAATGCCTTGTCGCCGCACGAATATGCCTCCTCGATGACCTCATCGGCGACATCGGACATCAACAGCTTAAGCTCCCCCTCATCACCGATTCTGTAGGATGGGTCAAGGTCTATGGTATTAAAATAATTTCGCAGGATATAATTGCAAAAGCTGTCTATTGTACAGATAACCGCATTGTCAAGCAGGGCAAGCTGCCTTCTTATAAGCATCACGCGCTTTTCATTCTTTTCCGACAGCATGACGGACGAGAGCGCCGCAGCGATTCTCTCCTTCATCTGTGCCGCCGCAGCCTTTGTAAACGTCACGACAACTATTCTGTCGATATCCACCGGGTGCTTCTCGTCAAGAATCCTCTGTATAATTCTCTCAACCATAACGGCTGTCTTTCCCGAACCTGCTGCCGCAGAGACAAGAAGATTGGAATTATTCTGCGCTATAACCCTTTTTTGTTCATCAGTCCACGTTCTCGCCATCTTTTTTCATCCCCTCACTGAATTTTTTATAACAGCCATCATCATTGTTGAGCTTAGTGTGATACCTGTAATTATCACGCGCCGAATCAAAGCCGCATATAAGCTGATACGGACAGTAATCGCAGCTATCCGGGTATGGATTTGCCCCAATCTCGCCCTCGCTGATACGCTTTCCGAACTGGACAAGCTTCATTGAGGCATACTCACCCAGCAATTTCAGCCTGTCCGTGCTTGTGGCGGATGAGGTCTTAGACAGCGAACCATCCTTGTTATATGATACCGGTATATAGCTCGATTTGCCCGATGTGGTCACCTTATCTAGGAGCTTTAGTATATTGCTGTCACTGTTTACGATTCCCTGCGGCTGTAGCGACGCCAGAATACTGTCATCGACATCCGCTCCCGCCTTATAGTCAACTATAGGATTGTCGATATTGTAATACATTGCCGCAGCCGGAGTATTGTCCTCCATAAGGCTGTTAAGGTACACCATGAGCTGTAAGGACAAGCCATCATATATTTTCCCAAGGTCAAGGGTTCTCTTTCCCGACTTGTAATCTATTATCTTGACATAGCTCGTGTTCTCATCCTTGGCGATGTCTATTCGGTCAATCTTGCCTGCTATCTTCATGCCGTTCTGTTCAAATACGAAGCTCTTTTCGAACTTATCCGGCACGAAGCTTCCCGCCTTTGTCTGCTTTCCAAGCGCCCACGCCGTGCGCTCTAGCATGGAATATATCTTTTCCTTCATATATTCATTTCTCTTGCTGTCATAGAATATCGAATTGTTGTAGTCTGTCATCGCATACTCGACAGCCTCACGGATGTACTGTCCTGCCCTGTCCCCCACGCTCGCAAAATCAAGCTTTTCCTTGGCAAGCCTCATGGAATATAGCTTGAGAGCTTCATGGAAAAGAGTTCCAAGGTCCGCAGCTCCTATCTCATACAGCTTCCTCTCCTCAAGCTGAAGCCCATACTTTGCAAAATGTGAAAATGCACATGAGGCAAATGTCTCCATTCGCGACACGCTTCCCGACAGCCTCTCGCCGTACAGAAGCTTTGCTGCATTCTCGGTTATCCTCTGCTCCGTGACATTCTTCATCGCCGCATAGGCAAGCTCATTGTACTTTCTGGCATACTCCGTATCGTTTTTGAGTACCATAAGGAGGGCTTTTTCCGTATCATTCAATTCATTTCCCTCGTTAAATCTGGAAAATATATACCTAAAGCCCTCAATACTGTTATATATAAGCTCTGTCGGTTCAAGCGAATCGTCCGATATGCACATGGCGCCCGGAAACATTCTCAGCATGTCGGCGATAAGCTTGGACGGCTTACCCTCACGGTTTACCGTGAAGGTCAAGGTCTGTGACGGCTTGGTTAAGAGCAGATACAGGTAAAAATTCTGCATGAATGCCTTATGCCTTGATGTCGGCGCAAGCTCAAGCTGTACACCCTCTAACAGCTCCCTCTCCGCCTCCGAAAAAAGTCCGTGGTTGGAGCTGACCTCCGGGACAAGCCCTTCATTGACACCTATAAAAAACAGCGCGCTGATATGGTCAAGTCTTGTTCGCTTTACGTCTCCCACCATGACCATGTCAAGCGTCGGAGGAATGATACCTATTTTTATCTCATTAAAGCCCGCGTCAAGTATATCCGAAAACTCCCTGATTCCCATTTTTTCTTCGCCCAACAGCTTCTTGGTCTGCTCAAAAAGGGCAATAATCTTCTCATAGCTCTGACCGTATTCCTTCGCCGCCGCAGCCTGATTCTCCTTCTCCATCAGCTCTCTTAGCTGTTCAAGCTGCTCATACACCATGCTCTCGTCAAGGAATTTAAGTATCGTGTCAATATAATCCGCAACCGTGCTTTCCTTGTCATGGAATACCTGATAAACCGGCTCCATAAGCTCAAGCAGCTTCAACCTTATATCATTTATTACATCTAAATCCATGCCTCTCTTCGATGGATACTTGCGCCTGAAAGGCTCCGTGTATTTTTTATGTCCGCGGATACCCAGCGCAAGGACGTAGTTCTCAAATATATCAAGGCTCCCGGCACTGTCAATGAATCTTTCACTGTTCTTACACATGTATCCCTTGAGCAGCCTGAATACGGACTCGTACGAATAGTCCTTCTCCACTATGGCAAGCGCAGCCCTTATATATTCGACTGCCGGGTTGGCAAGGATTGACCTTTTATTGTCCATGAAAACAGGAATTTTATTTTCCTCAAATATGGAAGCTAACAGCTCCTTGTAGTCCTCCATGCTGCTGACAATAACACCGATCTGTCTGTACCTTAAACCGCTTTCAACAAGGCTCTTTATCCGTGAAGCAACATACGAAACCTCCGCCTTCTTTCCAAGTGCCGAATATATGGTTATATTGTCCGCCGCTCCATCGTACTGTGCCATGTCCCTGTACAGGTTTCTCTCAAGGTGTGCAAGCTGCGGCGAATCCTTGAATCTGTACGGCACCGCTTCCCCAACATTCACGCGCCTTACTCTTACATGGTGTCTGTCGGCACATTCACCGATTCTTCTCAGCTCATCGTAGCTCATGTCAAAAAGCCATCTGTCGCCGTCCTGTGGCAGGGTAAGTGTAAAATACATTGTGTCCGCCTTGTCAAACAACAGCTCTATAAGCTGATACTGCACAGGTGTGAAGCCGGTAAACCCATCGAATGCAAACACCGCATTTTTTAAAAGCTCCGACTTGTCAACATACCTGCATAGAATAGCCGTGACTTCCTCGGTTGTGATATATTTGTCTGAGATATACTCCTTAAAGGCGCTGTATATAAGTGAAATATCCTCAAGCTTCCTTCTCAGCCTCTCATTGTTATTGATACCGCCAGTGCTCAGCTTATCACAGGCGGCGCTTAACATATCGGTTGTGACTGAGTACTGGAGAAGCTCCGATATGACGGACTTAATCTCACTCACGAAGCCCTGGCTGTCCTTCGCCCTTATTATTTTGAAATCCTTCTTATTCTCATCTATGATTTTCCTGAGTATCAGATTCTTTCCCGTATCATCTATCGCTGTCGGCAGCTCTATTCCAAGCTCCTCAAAAATCCTGTAAGCCAGCCTGTTAAAGCTGACAATATCTATATTAAATGTGCCATGCCCCGGACTGTTCTCAACAATATTTCTCTGCGCCTGCATTGTGAACTGTTCAGGCACAACCAGAAATATTCTCTTGTCCGGATTTTCCTGCGACATATCCAGCAATGTATCATAAAGCCTTTTCGATTTTCCGCTTCCGCTGCTTCCCGTGAGGAACTCTACGTGCATTTTATACCCTCCAGTTAAAATTATTTAGGTAATTTCGAAACTCAACCAAATTAATATCGGTCGTTGTGTAATTTTACTAGTACCCTTCCAGACACGTTCTCACTTCTTGAAATCCGTAGCGGTACATAAGCGGCTAAAATACAGCCGCTAAGTACATTAGTTTGCTACTGCAAACTATTACGATTTTCAAAAGGTCTGGAAGGGTACTAGTAAAATTACACAACTATTCAACTGTAAATCTGAGTTTTGAAATTACCTATCTATGATTATTCCTAAAATTAATAGCATGATGTTGGGGGCAAAACATGCTCTATAAACTTGGCGTGTATAACGTATTATATTTATGCATATCACGACTTTTGGGAGAAGCTTAGATGTTCTTAGAACATCTTGCTTCGGACAATGGAGCTGATATGCATAAATATAATACGTTATACACTCGTACATTAAGTTGGCATGTTTTGACCCCACCATCATACTATCGTATCGAAATGTAAAACGCAACATAAACATATTTGGCATATTTATGCCGCACCCTCATAATATATACAAAATAGTAGTGCAAGGAGCCTATAATGAGTTCTTCCACCAAAATTGTAGTATTAAAACTAAAGGAACTGGTTATTGCCTGTGTGCTCGCTGTGTTGGCAGTTATCCTGTTGGTGCTTTTTATAATACATATAACCTCAGGCACCCGGAAAATGCCTGATGAAGCGACACTTGGCACCTTCACCCCCGGTGTGTACACGACGTCGGTAATACTCTCCGGCAATACCATGGAGCTTGCAGTCACAGTCGACAGCGACACCGTGAAATCCATCCGTCTCGTCAATACCTCTGAGACTGTTGAGACCATGTATCCTCTCATCTCGTCATCGCTTGAGGCGCTTGAAAAACAGGTGAGAGAAAAAGGAAGCACCGACGGAATCACCTATTCCGCCGATGCCAAATACACATCCATTGTCCTTATAAATGCCATAGACACGGCACTGGACAAAGCAAAGAAATAATTCACACCGCTGTCAATTATCTGCCTGCCATATTCAATTACCTATCATTTATTAAAATCATTTGTTAAAGTCATTTATTAAGTTCATTTATTGAAGCTAAATCCTCAAGCCATAGGCTTCTCACAGCATCACTCGGCATACGAAGGTCCCCTCTCGGCGATACAGCCACGGAGCCGACCTTCGGGCCATCCGGAAGGCAGGAGCGCTTGAACTGCTGTGCAAAAAATCTCCTGTAAAATGTATCAAGCCATCTGTATATAGTCTGTGTGTCATATTCACCCTCAAAGGCGTGGCATGCAATTCTGTACACCTTATGCGGCATATATCCGAATCTCAGGATATAATACATGAAAAAATCATGAAGCTCATACGGACCTACCAAATCCTCCGTTTTCTGCGATATCTGTCCCTCAGTCGGTGGCAGAAGCTCTGGGCTTACAGGTGTGTCAAGCACATCCTCCAATATCTCACTGAGTGATGAATCCCCACAGGTATCCGCATAATACTTTACAAGATGTCTTACAAGCGTCTTTGGCACTGAACAGTTCACGCC
>JBNMLM010000055.1:0-15987 GCA_050874845.1 Eubacteriales bacterium
ATTTTATATTTTGTTCATTTTTTAACCCAAAAACAGCTGTGAGCTAGCTCTCACAGCTGTTTTTGGGGTTAAGGGATATTTTTACCGCTAATTATCCGTTTTCATCTCATATATGTTAGTACCGTCATACAATACTATATTATCATCTTTGCAGTACAGCTTAGTTCCGGCATTAACGCAGCTTGCTTCCATATTACGATTCGGTATTTCGTTACTTGAAACAGTAATTTCGCCAACACATTCATAATCAGGAAACCAAAGGTCAAACACGGAGGCTGTTGCACTGTTTTTAGTACTTGATGAATCATGAACATATAATATATCATTATAATAAAGATATATCTTCGCCACCTCATTCTGCTTTCTTCCCGTCACGCTCTCCTGCTGTGCGGTATCCGTAATCTGTATATCAGAATCCTTTTGGTCTTTACCTTGGCAGGCACACAGCAAAACAGCCATGCTTAACACAATAAAAAACGCAAATACTCTTTTTTTCATTTTATGTCTACCCCCTATACAGTTTTTATTAGTTAGAATTTATTTAAAAATATTAACAGTAATAATACAGTCATTATATACCGATGACCAAAGTTTATATACTATTTTTAAGAAGCTACACTACAAAGCATGTGGAAGTAAGTCGTCAAGACTTTCTTCGTTTTAGACAGCATAATAATCCGTATAAGTTCCATCTTTCAAGCACAAATAAGTGGCTCTATAAAACAGTACAGTAAGAATTGTTTTAACTTCCCCGCTAAATATGTGATGGAAAATTCAATGGCTTCTTAGCTTCATAAAACAACAATAGTTCCAATGGTTGCCAACAGCCGCTTGTTAAAGCGTGTCATTTATTGGCTGCACTCTACCTTCTTTCGCAATACACCTCCTCTTATAAATCACGTTTGTTCTCACATCATGTCTCTACAAAAATAATTATAACATATATTAATAATATCATCAATCCCCATCTGCAGTTCATCCTTCTCATACAGCGTCGTTTTCTCTCCACCCTGATGGTATCATAAAAAAGCTGCATGCAAGGCTTATTATGCTTTGCATACAGCTAAATATTACATATGATGTTGGGGTCAAAAGGTATTTTGCCCCCAATGATACCGGATTGCTTCAGATTTCTGACCTTTTGACCCTGATATCTTACATATTATTTTATAAGCTTACTTTCTTGTCGAGAAGCTGCGCTGTTCCCACAACAGCTCCTGCTATTATAATAAGAAAGAAAACCATACACGGCAGGGCTGTTATTACCACCTGCTGCATGTTCTCAGGTGACTCATACAATACAGGAAGCAGACCTCCGATTTTATTGACTGCATAGAACAAGAATATGTACAGAATAACACTTATTAATCCCTTAATCTTTCGGTTCTGTAGTACCGTCGCGGTTAATGTAATGCACAGATAAGCCAGTGTGACAGCCATGAAGAAATTGATAAGGAAATTAATGACAAATAAAGAAATTCCGTAGGCAATATCGGTAACATTAATTCCGAAATTCTTCACAAGGTCAAATACCATCTCGATTACGCTTACCTCCTGCTCCCACATATCCATCAGAAGCTTCCAGTCTATAAGCCACAGCCCGGCAAGCAGTAGTGCAACCATCACCCCGTTCAGAAAGGTGAACAAAAGCTTGGAACCGATAATCTTTATCGACCTGTTAGGAGTCATGAACACAAGATAGCTGGTCTTGTTCGACAATTCCCTGCTGTATGTGACAATTCCGAACGCAAATACCATAAAGAAGCACACAACAGCGCAAAAGAACAATATCCATGCACCGGCAAGTGCCTTATTCCTGTTCTGGTCAATAAAGCAGGCATACATAAAATATATCTGAGCAAGTGCAATAATGCCCAGCATTACCGCAATTCCATACAAATTTTTACGAAACTCGTATTTTATAAGCTTTAGCATATCATTCTCCCCCGCTCTATGCATAGATACTCTTATAGAGTTCAACAATCGACTTGCCCGACTCCTGACATAGAGCCTCAGCATCTCCCTGCATGATGACTGTACCCTTCTTTATGAAGACAGCATAGTCAATTATCTTCTCAAGTTCATCAACAAGATGGCTTGACAGTATGAATGCTCTGTGTCCGTCAGCACTTGCCATTATTGTGTTAATAATCTTCTCGCGGGCAATTATGTCAATTCCGTTAAGCGGTTCATCAAGCATTATCAGTCTGCTGTCCCTTGCAAGTGTTGCCGCAATCTTAAGCTTTGCCATCATTCCAGATGACATTTTATTCGCCTTCTGTCTGATATCAAGCTCCATCTCATCAAGAAGCTGTCTGTACTTCTCCATTGAAAAATCCTCAAAAAAGTCACTGTAATATTTGCCGATATCAAGACAATTCATGTAGGAATAGAAATAGCTCTCCGTAGGCATATAAGCGATATGTTTCTTAGACTCCACGCCAATCGGCTGTCCCTCATACAGAAGCGTGCCCGATGTCTGTCTCGTGAGCCCCGCAATCATCTTCATGAGTGTGGTCTTACCGCTTCCGTTAGGACCTAACAGCGCGTACATCTTTCCCGCCTGAATATTAAGCGAAATATCCTCCACAGCCGTCACAGTCATATATTTTTTCCTGAGATTAACACATTCCACCATAATTATTCTCTCCCCACGCCGTATCAGTTCTCAGATACTATCTGATAAACATCTATTTTAAACTGATCAGCAGCGCTTATTCCGACAAAGCGGCAGCCATATAATGTCTCTTCCTCGCCAAAGTTCTCCATTCTCACAATCTCGATAACGGTATCGAAGGATTCCTTTGTCCACAATACAACCTGAGTATCATAAAAAGAATTAAGAGCAAGTCTCTCCTTTGTTCTGAAAGCCATACCATCTTTAGAAATATTGACTACATTTACTTCAAATTCTTCTTCCTTAAGCCCAAATGCAATAAGATTGTTGCTGACCTTCTGCAGCTTAATCTTAACATTTATTCCAATTCTTTTAGACTTTCTCTTTTCCTGAACTTCCGACATTATATTCTCCTCCTTGTATTTTCTTTTCCATGAACAAGCTATCAATCATGTATAAACATCGCATCACCAAAACTGAAAAATCTGTATTTTTCGTTCACAGCTGTTTTGTATGCATTCAAGATATTGTCACGCCCTGCAAGTGCCGATACCAGCATCAAAAGTGTCGACTCCGGAAGATGGAAATTCGTTATAAGGCAGTCTGCCGCCTTGAACTTATATCCCGGATAGATAAATATGTCTGTCTCTCTGCTATCCGCATGGACAACTCCGTTCTCATCCGTGGTTGACTCAAGCGTTCTAAGGCTTGTTGTGCCCACGCAGATTATTCTTCCGCCTGCTGCACGTGCCGCATTTATCTTGGCTGCTTCCTCCTCCGTCACAACGAACATCTCAGAGTGCATGTGGTGCTCCTGAATATTCTCAACCTTAACCGGTCTGAATGTTCCAAGCCCTACATGAAGCGTTACATTTGCAATAATAATTCCCTTCTGTGCAAGCTTATCAAGAAGTTCCTTAGTAAAATGAAGTCCGGCTGTCGGTGCTGCCGCAGAACCCTCATATTTTGCATAAACGGTCTGATAGCGGTTCTTATCCTGAAGCTTATGTGTAATATATGGTGGCAAAGGCATCTGCCCCAGTTCATCCAAAACAGCCTCAAACACACCATCATAGTAGAACTTTATAAGTCTGTTTCCGTCCTCAACAACATCAAGCACCTCAGCGGTAAGCTTTCCCTCGCCGAATATAATTCTGTCGCCCGGTCTTGCCTTCTTTCCCGGCTTAACAAGAACCTCCCAGATATCATTCTCTCTGCGCTTGAGAAGAAGCACCTCTATTGAAGCACCCGTTCCCTCTCTGACTCCCATAAGTCTTGCCGGAATAACCTTCGTGTTGTTAAGCACAAGACAATCTCCCGGGTTCAGATAATCTATTATATCCTTAAAAACCTTATGCTCTATCGCTCCCGTATTCTTGTCAAGAAGCATAAGTCTCGACGATGACCTGTCCTCAAGCGGATCCTGTGCTATAAGCTCCTGAGGTAAATCATAGCTAAAATCATGTAAATTCAAATCTTTTCCACTCCTGTGTATACAATTATATTTGTTATTATAACTTTAAAGTCTTTTAAAATCTATAGTATTTGCAGTATGACGCATAGGTAATTAGAACTACTTTTATATATCCATTTACCGGTCGCATGAGCAATTCCTATTGAGCCACGCCTCCGCAAAGGTTATAAAAACCCGAACACATCCAAAATATGACATGTCCGGGTCTTTTATACATACAATTCAGAACAATCAGCTTCTCATAAGTGCGCCATATACATCCTTGAGAGTATTCACAATACTGTCAACAGCCTTGTCCGTCATCTCATCAGTTACGTCTGCCTCATGTGATGCGAATACGATTCTGAAAGCCATACTCTTCTTGCCAAATCCAAGCTTCTCGCTCTCGAAAATATCAAAAAGGTCAACCTCTGATACAAGCGAATCTGCCTTTTCGATGGTGGCAATGATATCTCCGCACTCAACCTTCTTATCAACTATCATAGCGATATCCCTGCTGGTCTTTGCGAATGTCGACTCAGGTGTATAGGTAATCTCTTCCTTGAACTTTGTCTTTAAGACATCGTAATTGAGCTCAGCAATAAAAATCTTGGTGTCATTCTTCTTATCCTTGGCAATTGCCATCGAATCAACGACATCATATCTTAGCTGTCCGAATGTACCTATCAATGTGCCATCACAGTAAACCTGCGCCGTTCTTCCCGGATGGAGATAAGGGACATTTCCTCTCTTATAGGTAAACTTTATATTATTATAAGAAGCAAAATTTTCAAGCGTCTCCTTCATTGTGAAGAAATCTTCCTCTGAGCCCGAAGTACCAAGGCATAACGTCTTAACCTCGTCAGGTGCCTCCGTAAGCGGAAGTGACTTAGGAATATATACATTCGCAAGCTCGAAGAAACGCAGGTCTGTGTTTCCGTTCTTGATATTGTTCTCGATAGCCCTTACCATAGCCGGTGCCATAAGAGTTCTCATTATGCTTAAATTCTCTGTTATAGGATTTAAAATCTCTATAACCTGTCTCTCCTTCGCATCGGCAGGAATTAAGAATTCATCGAACTCATCCTTGGAGGTCATGGCAATAGTCTGAATCTCATAATAGCCCTGTGTGCAGAGGAAATTCTTTACGGAAAGCTCCTTGCTCTGAGCCGCATTAAGACCTCCGTTGGTTACCAAAGCCTCTCCTAAGAAAGTAGGAACAACCTTGTCATAGCCATACTCTCTTATAATCTCCTCAGCGATATCCTGATAATTCTCAATGTCCTCACGATAACGTGGAACCGCAAGTGTCATAACTCCGTCCGATAACTCAACCTCGAACGCAAGGTTCTTAAGTATTCTTACCATATCCTCCTCAGGTACCTCAATGCCCAGTACATAGTTTACCTTTGCTGTAGGAACCTTTATAACTCTCTTCTCTGTCGAAGCACCTGCTGTGACATCAAAATGAGTGGAGCTTACCTTCGCTACTCCAAGTGTTGTTACAAGATTGAGCGCTCTCGCCATACCACATTCAACAGAATACTCATCGATACCCTTCTCATAACGTGAAGCAGCATCAGACTGTAAGCCAAGTCCTCTGGCTGTCTTTCTCACGTTATCCTTCATAAATTTAGCAGACTCAAAGAGAACCTCCTTCGTGTTCTCGGTAATCTCACTGTTAAGACCACCCATAACACCTGCAAGTCCGACTGCCTTCACCTTGTCGCAGATGAGAAGATTGTTATGTGTAAGCACTCTCTCCTTGCCATCAAGTGTGACAAGCTTCTCTCCATCCTCTGCTCTTCTGACAACAATTGAGGAGCCCTCTAGTGTGTTGAGATCAAATGCATGCATTGGCTGTCCAATCTCAACAAGGACGTAGTTAGTTATATCAACCATAGCGTTGATTGCGTTGTGTCCGACTGCAATAAGTCTTCTCTTCATCCAGAGCGGTGACTCCTTATACTGAACATCATATACGTAATGTCCTAAATATCTTGGACAGATATCCTGGCTCTCAACAGTCACGCTGATTTCCGGCTTAGTCACCTCATCACAGGTGTAGCTCATATCAGGAAGCTTGATTTCCTTTCCAAGGAATGCGGCAACCTCGCGCGCAAGACCAAGAACAGACTGGCAATCAGGTCTGTTTGCTGTGACGGAGATATCAAATACATAGTCATCAAGTCCAAGATAGGTCTTTATATCCTCTCCTACAGGTGCATCCTCATCAAGAATCATAATACCGTTGACATCAGCTCCCTTGTACCAGTCCTTATCAAGACCTAACTCTCCGCCTGAACAGAGCATACCGTAGGACATCATATCCTTCATCTTTCTAGGTGTAATCTCCATTCCGTTAGGAAGCTTGGCACCAACTATACATGCCGGAACCTTGGCACCCTGAAATACATTATCGGCACCGGTAAGAATAAGGTGGTCATGTCCCTGCTCCCCGCAGTCAATGTGACAGATGTAAAGGTGTGTTCCCTCATACTTCTCTATAGAAGTAACCTGTCCTACATAAACCTTCTCGATATTCTCACCAAGATATTCAACTCCCTCAACCTCAAAACCTGCACCGAAGAACTTCTTCTCAAGCTCCTGTGGAGTGACATCTATATCTACATAATCCTTTAACCAACTAAGTAATACTTTCATATCTATTCTCCATTTCTGACTGTTATGCCTTGAACTGCTTTAAGAAATCAATATCATTCTCAAAAAGCTTACCCATGTGATTGATACCATACTTAAGCATTGCAATACGCTCGATACCGATACCGAATGCAAGTCCTGAATACTCCTCAGAATCGATTCCACAGTTTTCAAGAACCTTCTTATTGACAATACCGCCGCCAAGAACCTCTATCCAGCCTGTGCCCTTGCAGAGTGAGCAGCCGCAGCCGCCGCACTTGAAGCAGCTTACATCGACCTCAACAGACGGCTCCGTGAATGGGAAATATGAAGGACGAAGTCTTGTCTTTACATCCCCTGTGAAAAGCTTCTTCACAAATTCATCCAGCATACCCTGAAGGTCGCAGAGTGTAATATGCTTATCCACAACAAGTCCCTCCATCTGGCTGAACATAGGCGAATGTGTAGCGTCCGAATCCGAACGGAATACCTTACCCGGTACAAGAACCTTAATAGGCGGCTTCTTCGCATCCATCGTACGAATCTGTCCCGGTGAGGTATGAGTACGAAGGAGCAGGTCATCTGTAAGCCAGAAGGTATCCTGCATATCTCTTGAAGGGTGATCCTTCAACACATTGAGCCTTGTGAAGTTGTGGTCATCATCCTCAATCTCAGGTCCCTCAAAAATCTCGAAGCCCATTCCTGCGAACACATTTATCATCTCATACTTAACCGCTGTGAGTGGATGAAGATTTCCCATAGGACGTGTCTTAACCGGAACTGTGACATCTATAGTCTCCCTCTCATACTTCTGCTGTAACTCAAGAGCCTCAATCTCCTTCTTCTTCTCATCATACTTTTCCTGAACCCAGCTCTTAACATCATTTACGAACTGACCGTATGCCTTCTTCTCCTCCTTGGCAACCTCCTTGATTCCGTTCATAAGTCCCTGAACAGAACCATTCTTGCTAAGGTAGGTCTTCCATACCTCTGAGAGCTGGCTCTCAGATCTGGCAGTCTCAATGTCATTTAAGAATTTCTTCTTCAAATCATCTGCATTAAACATGTCATTTTCTCCTTTTTCTTTGAACTAAAAAAGCCCCGCCCCTCTTATAAACAAAAGAGGGACGAGGCATAATCTCGCGGTACCACCCTGATTCCCGGAATAAACCCGGACACTCAACTAATGCGTAACGTGCATGTACGTCACTCTCTACAAGCAACCCTTCAAGAGTGCAGCTCCAACGGGAACTTAAACAGCTATCTAAACCTAAAGCGGGCTTCCAGCCGATGACCCACTCTCTCTGTCGGAAAATATCTGTCTACTGCATTATAAAAAATATAATCTTCGTCTTCACAGCTTTTACTTTATACTATTGATAAACCTCATTGTTAAATACTCAATGCCTGCCGGCAGAATATCCAACAACCTATTAAAGTTTATCACAGCAGAGTAATTTGTCAAGCTTATTTTTCATCCTGCTTGACTGCAACCGGCATTTTTCCTAAAAAATCACTGTCCGAACATACAACATCGGTATCATTGTCGATGACCAGTGCATAATTGACCAGCTCAAATCCGCCCGCATCCTCAGACCATCTGTACTGCAAAATCGCCTTTACAACCACATACTCCTCTTCGTACGGCTCATGGTTATTTCTTCCGTAAAATGTGACCAGCACGCTGCCATCCTCAAGTACGGCGGGAAGCTGCGGATACATGTACATCAATCCTGATTCGTATTCCGCCCTCTTTTCATCACTGAGCTTCTTTTCTTTCAGGTTCTGCACAATCCATTCTTTCTGTTCATCCGAAACCCTGATATTATAGTTATTTTCCTGCACATTTCCCGGCATAAGATGTATCCATCCTCCTCTCACCTCATCGTAAAACGCAAGATAAGACCAGGATTCACTGCCGCCCCCATCGCAGCCATACAAGACATTTTCAACATTGCCATCCGCATCGATATCGCTCTCCATAACATAGTTCTCACGGCAATGTGTGTAATTCCACTGTGGATACGGGTCATCGGCAGCCGGTGTCCAGTCCGCGTCCAGCCCATAATTATCTACGGCATAGCTCATATATACGTCCCCGGAAGGCTCTGCACCCACCGAACGTGCATACCCACTGTTGAACACATTATTGAAGCTCTCAATGTTATTCACATCCGCCTTATTGCAGCCCGTGCACTGAATTATGCAAAATATTATTGGTACAATGTATAATGATTTTCTCAAATTTGGTCACGCTCCTATCTTTATTCAAAATATTTTTCCTAGAACAGGTCCCTGTAATCCTCCGGCAAAAATCTATGGTATATTATGTGGCAGCCTTCGTCCTTGAAGCAGTAATAATACTCATCACCGGCTGCATCGGAAGTCTCATCGTCCTCTGAATGTTCAAAATACACAACGTAGTCAAACTCATCATCCTTAGCCTTCTCAATGACCACATTTTTTGAATATTCATGGAACAAATCAAATATTCCCTGCATTGTGCAGTCATGCCCTCCGACATAGGCTATCAGCTCGCCAAGGAAGCTGTCCGGTGTGGTATTCTCATGCACATATCTTCCACCCTCCTTTGAAATAAGGAAGCAAAAGCGCCCATTATGCTGTGTTACCTCCACAGCTCCAAGCTTTCCCTTAAACTCATAAGGCTGTTTTTCCGGCTGTAACCTGTCAAGCATTGCCTCAGCGCTGTCGCCAGTTCCGAAGAAATGGTTGAGCGATGACAGCGGATAATATAGTCTCACCTCCTCGTCACAATAGCCCAGCTTCATCTGCTGTTCCTTTATAATGTCTACAAGATTATTTTCTAATTTTGCATAGCCTGTGCCGTCCATATTTATGCCTCCTTAATATTCCACTCTGTATAAAAACAATCCCTCAGCAGGTGCCATATATGGAACCCTCTTTCTATCGCGGCTCTCAAAAATCTCGTCTGCCACATCCGCTGAAGCCTCTCCCATGCCAACGGCTAACAGCGTTCCGACAATGAGTCTCACTGTATGGTACAGGAAGCCGTTGCCACGGAAAATAATCTCAAGGCAACCGTCCTGCACAGCGGATATACTGCCATTGTGGGCTTCTTCTGTATAATTATCAGCATTATCTATATTTTTACTGCATAATCTAAACTCAATACTGTCAATCCGCCTTATCGTGCTCTTTTTAGATTTGTTGTCCGAAAATCCCTGAAAATCATGCTCACCGATAAACCTCTCAGACGCAGACCTCATTCTCTCTATGTCAAGCTTCTCCGGATGTTCAGGCTGTGCCATGTACTTTCTTCCGAACACATCGCGCTTTCTGTCAAGACTTATATAGTAGCGATATTCCTTTTCCACTGCGTTAAGTCTTGCATGAAAGCGGTTGTCTGCCTGCTCAAGAGTGAGTATCTTGATATCCTCCGGAAGAAATGAATTGAGCTCATTCTTTATTTTTTCAACAGCATTGTATTTCAGCCTTCCATCTTCTTTATCAGAACTGATATTATTTTCCGCTTCATATATTTTATCTATCGAAGCTTTCTGATACTCTACTTTAAAATTAGCCACCTGTCCGACAGCGTGAACCCCCGCGTCGGTTCTCCCCGAACCGTGAAGCTCTATCTCCTGTCCAAAATACTTAAAAAGAATCTCTTCTATCTTTCCCTGTATTGTGTTTTTAGTATTCCCCTGCTTCTGCCAGCCATTGTATCGCGTGCCGTCATACTGCAAAGTCATTTTATAATTAACTATCATTTTTTCTCCGTTTCTTATCCATAATAACCTTTTATTCTAAGCTTAAGTATATCATCCGGTTTTTATATTTTCAATTATTACATCGGTTTCCGTTTACAAAAAAGACTTCATGCGCAGCCCATAATCACTGTGCATGAAGTCTTATAATAAATCTTAAATATTATTTAGCGGCTGCCGGATTAAGCTTCTTAGTAGCAATCTCATCCTTAAGCATTGCAAGGAAGTCTTCCCTAGATACTGTTGTTGAATTCTGCTCGCCGTGAAGTCTATAGCTTACAGTCTTGTCATTAGCCTCGTTCTTACCAAGCACGATAAGATAAGGTGTCTTCTTAACCTGTGCCTCACGCACTCTATAGCCAAGCTTCTCATTTCTCTCGTCAATCTCAACTCTGATTCCGTTAGAAGCAAGATAATCGTAAAGCTCATGTGAGTAAGCGTTAAGCTCCTCATCCTCGTTCTTAACAGGAAGAATAACTGCCTGTACAGGGGCAAGCCACAATGGAAGGTTACCCTTAGTCTCCTCAAGGATGTAAGCCATGAATCTGTCAAGTGAGCCAAGGATTGCTCTGTGGAGAACAACAGGGGTCTTTTTCTGGCCATCCTTATCAACATAAGTTAAGTTGAACTTAGCCGGGAGACAGAAATCAAGCTGGCAGGTTGAGAGTGTGTACTCGTTACCCACAGCAGGCTTAACATTTACATCAAGCTTAGGACCGTAGAATGCTGCCTCGCCGATTTCCTCTGTGTACTCGATTCCAAGGTCATTTAATACCTTTCTGAGTGCATTCTCTGCATTATTCCACATCTCATCGTCATCGTGGTACTTAACCTTATCCTCAGGATCTCTGAGTGAAAGAACACACCTGTAATCTGTGATTCCGAAATCCTTGTATGTGTCAAATATAAGGTCAACAACCTTAGAAAACTCAGACTCAATCTGCTCAGGTGTAACAAAAAGATGTGCGTCGTTCTGGCAGAAATGTCTTCCTCTCTCGATTCCCTTAAGAGTACCGCTCGCCTCGAATCTGAAGTCATGTGCTATCTCACCTATTCTTATAGGTAAATCCTTGTATGAATGCATCTTGTTAGCATAAATCATCATGTGATGAGGGCAGTTCATAGGTCTGAGTACGAATGACTCTCCCTCAACCTCCATAGCAGGGAACATATTCTCCTTATAGTGATCCCAGTGACCTGATGTCTTGTAAAGGTTAACTGTACCTACACAAGGTGTCATAACGTGAAGATAGCCAAGCTTTCTCTCCTTAGCCTTGATGTAGTTCTCAAGCTCCTGCCATACTGTGTAGCCCTTTGGTAAGAACATAGGAAGTCCACGTCCGATGAGGTCATCAGTCATAAAGATTTCCATTTCCTTGCCAATCTTTCTGTGGTCACGCTCCTTAGCCTCCTCAAGTAACTTAAGGTGCTCCTCAAGCTCCTCAGCTGTTGGGAAACATACTCCGTAAATTCTCTGCATAACATGATTGTTAGCGTCACCCTTCCAGTAAACGCCTGAGTACTTTACAAGCTTGAAGTTCTTGCAAAGCTTTGTGTTATCCACATGAGGTCCACGGCAGAGGTCTGTGAAATCACCCTGGTCATATACTGTGATGTTGCCGTCCTCAAGTCCGTTTATAAGGTCAAGCTTATACATATCGTCCTTGAACATCTCAAGGGCTTCTGCCTTGGATACTTCTCTTCTGAAAATCTTCTTACCTTCCTTGCAGACCTTCTTCATCTCCTTCTCGATAGCTGCGATAATCTCATCATTTACAGCCACATCTCCAAGGTCGATATCGTAGTAAAATCCTTCCTTGACAACAGGTCCTACCCAGAACTTTGCATTAGGGTAAAGGTGCTTAACAGCCTGTGCCATAACATGTGCACATGAATGGTTGAGAGTATTCAATCTCTCGTCTGTCTTAAAATCTACCATCTTAAAAATCTCCTTCTATTTTTTTACCGCTTTTGCGCAGCAATATACACATACAAAAAGCCCCTTATACAGTGGCTTTCCATCTGTATAAGGGGCGAATAGACATATCCGCGGTTCCACCCTTATTATTCTTATTGAAATCTATATGAATACGATATATCCGGCAAACAACAATCGAATGACTATCTTTCTGTGTATAATAATCCTTCAATAGTCTGCACAATATATCATCATACATCAACAGGAATATCTCTTTGTGATGATAACGGAATCACCGTGCCGTATTAAGGCCGCTCGGAGGTGGTCTTCCCGAAACAGTATTCTAAGGCACTCGCACCGAATGTGTCTCTCTCTGAAAAAATCTTATCCCGGTACTCTTCTCGTCAACGCTTTACCTATGGAAGTATATTTCAAAAATGTTGTAATGTCAACCCTGAATTTATATTTCAATTTTTACATCACCATGATGACCTATGTATGATTGAAAAATGGAATAAAATTCTCTCCAGATTCGTCTGCTTTTTCTGCCATACAATATGCGAATCTGCTACCGTATCGGCATTCATGGCATACTCATGGAAATAGTATGTCCCCGGAGCCACATCCTCACCTATCGTGATATAGCCGCTGCATGACTGCACCGCACCTATCCTGTACACTACATTCCCATCCTCATCAAGCAGATCAAGGCATATCCCGCTCGACTTAATCTGATATTCATAATAAATACGCTGATTTACATTATATTCCAATTTTCCCTTGCCGCCGTCAAGATATGTCCCGGCGCTGTAGCTTCCGTCCGAACTGCGCTTGTCATACCATTCACCATGCGGCAGATAGATGACAAGAAAAATAAAAACTACCAACAGCAGGGCTGCCTTACATATCAGTCCGGTATAGTCTTTTGTCTCATTCTGCATCATAATTTTATCTGATTTCCCGTAAAAAAGCTCGCCTGCCTATATATCGCTATTACAATCACTATCACATCAGGCAAGCACCTGTCTGCGTATCGTCTCCATAACATCATCGGTTACATAGCCCGCTGCTGCCTTCACCGCCTCCGGCGCGTAATCCATGGCATAGCCATAGGCTACAGTGCCAAGAAGCTTGATATCGTTACCGCCATCGCCGAATGCCATAACCTCATCCATATTGATAGAATACTTACGGCAAAGCGCTTCAACACCGGACACCTTGCTTATTCCCTTCGCAACAAATTCCATCCAATTGTTAGAATTATAGACCAATTCAAATGTACCCATCCAGTTATCTTTAAAATAGCTGTTGCAGGAGTCAACTCCATTTATAGCATACACCGACAGCTTGAGGAAATCATCCTCTATTTTTCCAACATCATTCACACTATCCACGAATGAAATGCTGTCTCTGTATCTATTGACGATAAAACTTCTGTATTCCTCCGTCTTAGGACTAATGTACAATTTCTCACGCCCATACAGGAGTAACTCACATCCCTCAGAACGTGTAATGTCCTCAGCTAGTGCTATCACATCATCCCTATTCATTGAATTAATATCAAGAATTTTACCATCACTTATGGTCATGGCGCCATCACTGCACACAAAAGCCATCTTATCCTTCACAGGCGCAAAAAGCCTGTGAAGGTCGCTGTATCCTCTTCCGCTGGCTGCGGCAAAATGTATTCCACGCTCATAAAGTCTGTCAATAACTTCAAACACACTGTCATCAAAAGCGCCTTCGCCTCTGGCTAAAAGCGTTCCATCGACATCGCTTAATATAAGCTTAACCATAATCTGTACACCACTACCTTTTCCTAGAGCATAGCCTCAAGTGTAGTGCGGATTGCCTTTATGAAATCTGTGCTGTTGAGAGTCTTTGCGTCCTTTATAGATGTTATAATTGCAAGGTCACCTGTCATCTGACCTCCCTCAACAGTATCAATCGTAGCCTTCTCAAGCTTATCTGCGAACTGCATTAGCTCCTTATTTCCGTCAAGCTCTCCTCTCTTTCTGAGAGCGCCTGTCCATGCAAAGATTGTGGCAATAGGGTTGGTTGATGTCTGCTCACCCTTGAGGTAACGATAATAATGACGCTGTACAGTGCCATGTGCTGCCTCGTACTCATAGTAGCCCTGTGGAGACACAAGCACCGACGTCATCATTGAGAGTGAGCCGAATGCTGTCGCAACCATATCACTCATGACATCTCCGTCATAGTTCTTGCATGCCCAGATATATCCGCCCTCTGAACGTATAACTCTTGCCACCGCATCATCGATAAGTGTATAAAAATACTCTATTCCTGCTTCCTTGAACTTCTCCTCGTACTCATTTTTGAAAATCTCAGCAAAAATATCCTTGAAGGTGTGGTCATACTTCTTAGATATGGTATCCTTCGTTGCAAACCATACATCCTGCTTAGTGTCAAGCGCATAATTGAAGCAGCTTCTTGCAAAGCTCTCTATGGAAGCCTCCACATTGTGCATGCCCTGAATAACTCCGGCACCCTTGAACTCATGGATAAGCTCTCTCTTCTCATTGCCCTCTGTGTCTGTATAGACAAGCTCAGCCTTACCTGCGCCCGGAACCTTCATCTCAACAGCCTTATACACATCGCCGTAGGCATGTCTTGCAATCGTTATAGGCTTCTTCCAGTTCTTGACAAGCGGTTCAATACCCTTAACAATAATAGGCGCGCGGAAAACTGTTCCATCAAGTATTGAACGGATTGTTCCGTTAGGGCTCTTCCACATTTCCTTGAGATTGTACTCTGTCATTCTGGCTGCGTTAGGTGTGATGGTTGCACACTTAACAGCCACACCATATTTCTTAGTTGCCATGGCTGCGTCAACTGTGACCTGATCATTTGTCTCATTTCTGTACTCAAGACCCAAATCATAATACTCTGTGTTAAGCTCGACAAAAGGAAGCAGAAGCTCATCCTTAATCACCTTCCAAAGTACTCTTGTCATCTCGTCTCCGTCCATCTCCACAAGAGGTGTAGTCATCTTAATCTTATCCATAAAGTCCTCCATCTGCACATGCTCACCACGGCACTATATTTTACGATTAATCCAAATGCTCTACTGCCTGCATTTTACTTCTTGTATCATACAATATGATTATTAAAAAAACAAGGTATGATTTAATGAAAAAAATTGTATAAAGTCGGTAACACATTTCCATTCCCGACATATTATGAAGTGTATAAAGATTTTGGAGGAAACAATAGTGAGCGATTTAGCAGCAACAAACTGCGGATGCAATGGCGGATGCGGAGGTTCAAACAACAATGGTTGTAACAGCTGCAACATTATCATTTGGATAATCCTTCTCTCCTGTCTGTGTGGCAATGGTAACGGAACAGGACTTTCAAATGTTTTCGGATGCGGCGGTGATGACTGTGGATGCGGCGGTGGCGGCTGCAATAATAGCTGTGCATGGCTGATTCTTATTCTCCTATTTTGTGGAGGCGGATGCGGCTTCTAATCAAGCGGTATCCACAAAAAGCAGGGGTATGTACAACACCCCTGCTTTTTACTTATGCCTGTCTCCTACAATATTCATATTTTTCCTTTATCTGCATATAATTTAGTGATAAAAAC
>JBNMLM010000056.1:0-15802 GCA_050874845.1 Eubacteriales bacterium
AAAAGAGAGTTGCAGGAAGAGACTGGAGCTATCAAATTTGAGATAAAACCAATATGTGTTTATTCAGTAACAGGCAAGACCAGAGTAAATGATACTGGGGAGGAGACATTTGGACTGCTTTGTTTTGCAGAGATAACAGAATTTGCGAAAGAAATACATAGCGAAATGGAGAAAGTTGTGCTTATGGATGATTTGCCTGAGAACTGGACATATCCGTTGATACAGCCGAAATTGATAGAAAAGTATTTACAGGTAAAAATAATTCTATAATCGGGACAACAATAATTGTCACAGTCGATAGACTATTAGGAAGTTATCATCCAGAATATAAAGATATGTATTACCTGATAAATTATTGTTACATTGAATGAATTATGGCACCAGATGGAGAAGAACAGGATGCTTATATATTAGGCATAGATGAACCAGTAGGCAGGTTTACCTGCAAAATTATTGCCATTGTTCATAGAAAAGATGAGCCCGAATAACAACCGTTTGAGCCGCAATGCCTTATTTTACAGGTATTGCGGCTCTTTCATTCTGCCTCGTGATGTTAAGAATGAGATGGTATTACTTTTGTTAAATATATTACCTCACCATAGATAAATTAGTTGGTTGTTATACCACTCCTATGTAATTGCACAAGCCTAAACACCTGCTCCACCGTCGCAATCATATTCTTTCTAGCATTCTCCGGTTTCATCGCCTCGTCAAGTGTCGTTACTGTGCGCAGTATCGGAAAAAATGCGTCAATTCCGTGTTCATTGCATAACACAGCCTCATCCGTGACACACCCTGAAAAAGCAATGACAGGCTTTCCGTATTTTTTGGCAATCGAAGCCACTCCGATTGGCGCCTTTCCCATAACCGTCTGTCCGTCTAGCCTTCCCTCACCTGTTATCACAATGTCCGCATTTTTTACATAGTCCTCAAGTCTTGTCTCATCAAGAACAAGCTTGACACCGGACTGTAGGATTGCGTTGGTATAAGAAAGAAATGCAAAACCAAGCCCGCCGGCGGCGCCTGTTCCCGCCTGCTCCATATCCGCATTCGGGTATTTATCATGGGTAAGGTGCGCGTAGTGTGAGAGCCACTTATCCATCTGCGCAATCATCGCCGGTGTTGCTCCCTTCTGGGGACCAAAGACTGCACTACAGCCCTGTTCACCGCACAGTGTGTTTGTCACATCACACGCCACCTTAAAGTGACATTCTCTCAGCTCAGAAATCACATGTTCGTCCGATATTTTTTCAATCAGCGATAAGCCCTTTGCTCCGAACGGCACCTGCCTGCCATCGGCATCAAGAAACTCATAGCCAAGAGCCTGCAGCATTCCGATTCCTCCATCATTTGTCGCACTGCCACCTATGCCAACAATGAAGTTGCGGCAGCCTTTTTTGATGGCGTCGCATATCAGCTCACCGACACCGAATGTAGTCGTGTTAAGAGGGTTCCTGTCCTGCTCAGCCAACAAAGTGATTCCCGCCGCTGATGACATTTCTATGATAGCTGTCCTGCTCTCATTGATAATTCCATAGACTGCCTCCACCCTGCTTCCAAGTGGTCCGGTAACCATAGCCTTTTCAAGTCGTCCGTTCATTCCCAGAGCCAATGCCTCAACCGTCCCCTCTCATCCGTCTGCCAAAGGACGGACTACCACATCAGCCTCCTTCATCACCCTGCGAATGCCTTCCGAAACAGCATAGCCCGCCTCAAGTGAGCTAAGACTTCCCTTAAATGAATCGATTGCCACTACAATATTCATGTTGCCTCCCATGCTCTATCAGTTATGAAAAAGCCTATCGCAATATGCTTTTAATCCTGATTTTCAAATATATCAATAAGCTGTAATATCGTCCCATTAAGGCTGTCATCAAGTCTCTCAACACATTCAATAACCAGAATGTCTGCCTGTCTGATGTCATCCTGTATATCACAGATGTTGTCGCGGTGTGCAACACTCACATGCGCAAAATCGCGTTCAAGATATGGCATCATATAGAGTCTGAATGAGTCGCCTACCATGACAAAGCGGCTCTGATTCGAAGCCGTTGAGTCGGTTCTGTACACAGCACTCTTCTCTGTATGGATGTGGTCTATCTCTCCGTCCGTATTAAAAAGTTCAATTTCCGGTTTATAATCGGGTATATGGTCATAATCCCTCTCATAATCCTTCCAGCTAAGTCCCGCTGTAATCACAAGCCCCCATATACAATTTGCCTCAGAATACGCCACACTGTCAGGCTGGACATATTCGAGCCCCATGTCCTTATAAAGCGCCTGTGTCGCAATGAAACTGCCATAATGATTCCAGTGTGTATCATACTTATAGTAGGTGCTCATGGTACTCTTTGCGGCACGCAGTTCATCTATCGGGTATATTATTTTCACAGACGAATTCTGCTTCACATAATCGATAAATCTTGGCACTCTCTTATAGCTGTTCTCAATCGTATATGTCGGCATATATTCAGAGTACACCTGTTCCTTGTTCGGCGCTATCATAAATTGGAGCTGTACTCCACGGCTGTCACATATCTGCTGTAGTTTCTGCATAAGGCTCAGCTTGTCCTTCATCTGCTGTTCACTCATCAGATTACTTCCGCAATAGTAGGCTATGCTATTGTCATAATTGCAGAACATCCAGTCATCACGCCCAAACACGGTTCCGTTCATCTCACGCGCCGGGAAATACGGCTGACCATCCGAAACATTCCCACTGCCATTATTTTCAGATGCGCTGACCGATACATTTTCTCCATTCGTATTTCCGGATGTGCTGACCGATACATTTTCTCCATTCATGTTTGCGGACGTACCGCCGGATTCATTTTTACCACCGGCATTTCCAGACGTACTGCCAGATTCATTTTCTCCGCTAATATTTCCGGATACATTACCACTCTCCGGCTTCTGTCCGCCATTAGTATCACCGGACGTATATTCACTGTCCACACCGACGGAAATACTGCCATTCCCATTTTCATTCCCAACATTATCCTCTCCGTTGTTGCCTCCCTCGGCATACCGCGTGCCATTTTCCTTGTCGGTCTGACCTTCATTTGAACTTTCGGCTCCGCTTCCATCCGGCTTTGCGGCGGTATGTCTCATATCCGCAAGCGCAACAAGAACGGGCTGTACATTCATGGTGTACGCCCGTTCAAGCTTGGAATTGATTCGTCTGTTGATTGTTATAAGCACACTGCGGTATGGCGCATGGTCATTGTAGTAGGCTTCAAGTTCAGATGTTATGCTGCCAATGTCTGCACCACCCTGAAAAGCTGCAAGCTCCCTGTTCTCCCCCAGGTCATAGTCAAGCCTTTCCATTACCTGAGAATTATCGCCGCATACCAGCTTCAAAATAACCCACGATACCTGCGGCAGAATGAGCACACAGAGAAACAGGGCGATGGAAATGCGCCTTATAATCTTTCTCCCCTTATTTCCCGAACTTCTTTCCTTCTCCATGTAACTCTCCTTATATGCTTAATTATTTATTAGGGTTCTGGTGTCAAAACCTGTTATAACCTAGCTGTGTATAACGTATTATATTTATGCATATCAGGACTTTTGGGAGAAGCTTAGATTGTTCCAAGAACATCTTGCTTCGGACAACGGAGCTGATATGCATAAATATAATACGTTATACACTCGCACATTAAATTTGCATGTTTTTACACCCGAATCTTATTAGGAAATTGCATATATCACTGGTGATAAGTCTCAAGGAAATCTCCAAGTTTTCCGAACGCCTCCTCAAGTACTTCAACTCTAGGAAGATATACAATACGGAAATGGTCCGGCTCCTTCCAGTTGAAGCCTCCGCCGTGAACTATGAGCACCCTCTTCTCCTTGAGGAAATCATACGCGAACTGCTCATCATTCTTGATATTGAACTTTTTAATATCAATCTTCGGAAATGAGTAGAATGCAGCCTTAGGCTTGACAACACTAAGTCCCGGAATGTCATTTATCGCCTTGTACATATACTCTCTCTGCTCATAGATACGTCCGCCCGGAACAATGTAGTTCTTAACGCTCTGGTATCCGCCAAGTGCCGTCTGGACAATCGACTGTGCCGGAACATTTGAACAAAGACGCATGTTTGAAAGCATATTTATGCCTTCAATGTAATCCTTTGCAGCCTCCTTGTTACCGCTGAGTATCATCCAGCCAACTCTGAAGCCGGCTATCATGTGGGATTTTGAAAGTCCGCTGAAGGTTACACAGAATACATCCGGCGCAAGTGATGCTATCGAGATATGCTCTCCATCATCCATGACAAGTCTGTCATATATCTCATCGGAGAAAATAATGAGCTGATTCTCCCTTGCAATCTGGACTATCTGCTCAAGAATCTCCTTCGGATAAAGCGCACCTGTAGGGTTGTTAGGATTAATTATAACGATTGCCTTTGTCTTTGAATTGACCTTCTTCTTGATATCGTCTATATCCGGGTTCCAATCCGACTGCTCATCACACAGATAATGTACGACCTTGCCGCCTGCAAGTGTTGCGGTTGCCGTCCAGAGAGGATAATCAGGGGACGGAATAAGAATCTCGTCGCCGTCATCTAAGAGTGCCTGCATGCTTAAGTTTATAAGCTCGCTGACTCCGTTTCCTGTATAGATATCGCCAATCTCAACATTCGGAATATTTTTAAGCTGCGCATACTGCATGATTGCCTTTCGCGCCGAAAAGAGTCCCTTTGAATCCGAATATCCTTCACAGTCTGTGAGCTGCTGTCTCATATCATAGACAACTTCTTCCGGTGCCCTGAATCCAAAAGGTGCCGGATTTCCGATATTTAGCTTCAAAATATGCATTCCGGCATCAGCCATACGGTTAGCTTCCTCAACTACAGGTCCTCTCACATCATATAATACATTATCAAGCTTTGTTGATTTTGAAAATTGTCTCATTACTCTGTCTCCCATTTTGTCTGAATATACTATATTTGAACTTTCTATATCACATACTGTCCTTGAACTATCAGGCTCATCCTTTTTCTCCATTTGTTCTGAAGAAGCTGTACATGATGAGCCGCTCTTATTCCCGGAAGCAGTCTCTTTCATCTCTTCCCCGGCAAGCCAGCTCTCATCAACCCCAAGTGTCTTTGCGAGAACTCCCAAAATATCCTTTCGCGGCTCGCTTTTTCCGCTTAGATACTGGCTCATGTGGCTCTTACCGATTCTGACATTACATTCACGGCCAATAGGCTCTGCAAGACGAATCACATCCACCTGCTTAAGCCCCTTGGCCTCCATCGCTTCTTTAAGTCTCTGTGCAATTCCTGCCATATTTTTCCTCATTTCCTGTATGCTTCTGCAATTTTGCTATGCCTGCTGTGTAAAGATAAAAACTATTCAACATGCAATATAACCAAACTATAACACCCAAAGCAAAATATTATACGGATTAATCTTTAATTACTATATCATTTTATTTTGAACTTTTCAAGAGTTTTTTGAACTTTTAAGTGATAAAAGTTCAATTGTAATATCAATCAAATATTATGTGCATATATCAAACAGCAAATATTGAACTTTTATATTTGACGCAGCTTCATGTTGTTCCCATTTTAGCAATCGTTTCTATATATGTATTATCAGTTCAAAATCTCCTTCAACAGATATGTCCTGTTAAATGGAAATGAGAAGTAATATCCGTCAACAAAATCCTCCGTGAGCGCAATCATCTGTTTTGCAAGTTCAATTCCGACAGCTTCGCCCTCCTTTTTGCTGCCCTTTTCAGGATATCTCTCTACAAGTTCATCCGGAACATTCACACCTGCAATCTCATTTTTCATAAATAGCGCGTTTTTCCTGCTTATGAGAGGCATGATACCGCACAGTATCCTTGCACCTGTCTCTTCCTTAATATATCTGAGACGTTTAACGTCCTCCTCACAGAACACAGGCTGTGTAAGAAAGAACTCTGCGCCTGCTGCCAGCTTCTTTTTAACGCGTCCAAGTTCAACCTCTATATTCTTTCTGCCCTGATTTATGGCACCTCCATAGCAGAGCGGACTGTCGCAGAATACCTCCTCGTTCATCTCTTTGGCTATCTTCATAAGCCCTACGGAATCGAAATTGAACACAGACTTGACCGTCTCCCTTACCATTGACGGAAGCGGGTCACCTGTGATTATCAGCATATTGTATATATCGTTGATTCTTGAACCCATGAAAAGTGAGCGCATGGCCACCGCATTCTTGTCGCGGCAGCATATATGCGGCATGACGGCTATGCCTGTCTCACGGTGCACCTTATCCGCCATCAGCACCGAATCAATTCTGGTACGTCCCGAAGGTGAATCCGGAAATGTGAGTACATCCACCCCTGCTCCGATAAGTGAATGTGCCGATTCAAGCAGTTTTTCATCGTTCGCATCAAACGGAGGCGCCAGCTCAACAGCTATAAGCTTATTTTTCTTAAACTCCCCATTCTCATCGTACAAAAATCCCTTTTTCTTCACCTGCTCCGCTTCCGGTTCAACATCCGCCGCAGTCCTTTTTTCGCACTTTGGCAGTCCGTTAAGCTTTTCACATACCTTCTGTATTGTCTCAGGTCTTGTTCCACAGCAGCCTCCGACTATGTCCGCTCCCTTTTTCGCGATATCTAGCATTTTCCCGGCAAAATACGCCGGAGCTCCTCCAAAATGCATCTGATTTCTCGTAAAATTCGGATATCCGGCATTCGGAAGTGCGATAAAGAACTTACCGCCAAAGCTGTCCAGACCATCCATGAGCTGTGCCATGTGTCCCGAACCCACACCGCAATTAAGCCCTACGGCATCCACAGGAAGCTTCGCGGCGTCCGCTATGAGCCTTTTAGCGCTGAGCCCTGCGGCGCTATAGCCATATTGATTCACGCTGAAACATACACTTATAGAAATATCCTCTGCATTATCCCTTATATACCTGATTGCCGGAAGAATCTCCTCGTAGTCGGCAAAGGTCTCAAAGTGAACCGCGTCAACCCCCGCCTCAAGCATATATGAGGCAAGAAGTACATATTCACTCTCATTTTCACTCTTTGAAAAACCGGACATTTCGGGAATAGGCCCTATATCCCCGGCAAGATAGATTTTTTCCTCTATGCCGCTCTGCTCTATTGCCCGACGCGCAATACCGACTGCCGCATTCACATTATCCCTGACCTTCTGCTCGTCATTTGACAAAAGACTGCTGTTGGAGGCATAGGTATTAGTTCTTATATAGCGCGCCCCCGCCTTTATATACTCCGTATGTATTTCCAGAACACGTTCCGGGTGCATGGTATTTGCCGCCTCCGGTAGCTCATCATTGCCGTACTTTTCCGCATAATAGGTTCCGAATGCGCCGTCCGCGGCAAGTCTGTTATTTGTAAGGTATTCGCGTAGGTTCATCTTTTTCTCCTGTTGTAACGCATTTTGCGTTATTTCTTTTTTATAAAATATTATATCCCCCGGCACCATTTTCTGTCAATTTACAATACAATCACAGACAGCCCTAACCCACGCAGTTACCTAATACCGTGAGGATGAGAATACCTTCACCTACTGTGCCGACGATATTTACTTCACTAACAATAAAAATGATGGTGAGGACGAAATCCTCGCTCTTGACACATCGAAGGTAAAGAGCTATCTCTCCGCCATCGGTTCTGTGAAGCACACCGACTATGTGACCTACAACGCAAGCGACGAAGAGATAACCAAATATGACTTAGACACTCCTGAGCTCACGGTAAATGTCACCTACACTGCGACGGATGATGACAACGTGGAGGCAGAAAAGTCATTAAAGCTGGACATCAGCACCGTAGACGACAAGCATTATCTGAGAATAGATGACTCGCAGATAATATACAGCCTGTCGGACACTAACTACACTTCACTTACAGCCTGCAGCTATGATGACCTTCGCCATGCCGATATTTTTACTGCCGATTTCGCCGATGTCAACAGAATAGATGTCGGTCTTGAGGAATTTACCTACACCTTCACAACAGTGAAAAAGGACAACAAGACCACCTTCTATTACAATGACGAAGAAATCTCAATCGATGACTTAAAGAGTGCACTCACCTCCCTCTCAGCCGACAGCTTCACGGATGAGGAAGCCGCACAGAAGGAGGAGATAGGTATCACCCTCTACCTCGACAATGACGCTTTTCCTCAGACAACCATCAAGCTCTACAGATATGATGGCAGCACATGTCTTGCCACCGTCGACGGCAAATCCATCGCACTGGTTCCAAGAAGCCAGACGGTCGACCTTATTGAGGCTGTGAATGCGATTGTGCTTGGAAAATAAAAAAAAGACCCGAAGCTGTCACTTCGGGTCTTTTTTTTATCCTAGTGTATATGTACTTGCTTTTCTTATCTCCGCGTTGACATCATTTTATCATATAATCTGAAACCGTGTCCACTTCTGCGAACGGTATCTATATACAAAAATAATTCCCCTAAAAACCAAATCCATACTCATGCCAAGTGCAACACCAATCACCCCCCAGCCGAATACGATACCAAACAGTGCCGAAAAAAGAAGTCTTGCTCCGATTGTAAGAGTAATTGATGTAATCATGGTAAATTTCACGTCACCGGCAGCACGCAGACCATTGCCAAGCGAACCAGCAAATGGGTATGCCAATCCATTGAAAATGTTGTTAATCAATACGAGCCAGATTACAAGCTCCTTTGCCTCGGCTGAAATAGCCGAGTATTTTATAATAAGTGGTGTTATCGCAAAAATAAATGCATTCCACAGTACAGACAATATAAGCGTAATGCGGTTGAGCTTTTTAAAATAATAATCAGCTGCCTCTATGTCACGCGCGCCCATGCATTGTCCTATCACAGTCGTATAGACAGGCGCCATTGCAAGTCCCATTATAGACGCCAAAGACCATATACTCTGAGCCATTCCGTTTGCCGCAATCTGATACGTTCCAAACAAGGCAACCATACTTGAAAGAGCAACCTTTACAAGCTGATGTACACCGTTCTCAATGCCGTTTGGCAGCGCAATTCCCATAATCTTTTTTTGAAGCGCACCATCCCACTTGAAAATATAAGGTATTCTATATTTCACCGTAAGCTTTGGATTAAAACAGTATATTGTGACTGCACATGCCGATAAAATTCTTGTAATAAGCGATGGGTAGGCAACTCCCGCAGCCCCAAGATGAAGCACAAACACACCAATACAATTTCCGACAACATTCAAAATATTGGTAACTGCAGAAATATACATTGTCGCTTTTGTCTTTTCAATGCTTCTGCAAAGTGCAGCCCCTGCATCATATACCGCAAGCGCAGGAAGTGAAAAAGTCGTTATAACCAGATAAATTTCACAAGCACTCATAACATCCGGCTCAATCTTTCCAAACAGCAGCCCAAGGAGAGGATGACGAAACACCAGTATAAGCAATGACAAGGTCAATGATATAACCGCCGAAATAAGTAAAAGCTGCCCGGATGACTTAGAGGCGCTTTCATCGTCCTGTCTTCCAATATATTGACTTATAATAACAGCTCCGCCCGACGAAAGAGCGGTAAACAAAAAAATAAGCACTGTGTTAAAGGATGTGACAAGTGAGACACCCGATACATCCGCCTCACTCGAAAAGCTTACAACAAATGTATCTGCAATTCCCACAAACATTAACAGAAATTGTTCAACAAAAAGGGGAATGATTAAGTTCCTCAAATCTTTATTTGTAAACATTTCACACCTCGTATTTCCCTGTAAAAGCAGCCTTACATTCTGAAAGCATACAGCCAACCTTATCCATGTCCCAGTCGCAGAAATCCGTGGCAATCATTGAGGCAATACCGTGCGCATGCATCCATAAATTATCATGCAGATAATCCGCTTCCTCGTGATTGATATGATATGTGTCCATAAGCTCGTTGACGGATAGTTCTATAATCGGAAGCAGCGTCCGCTTTATCTCTGAAAAGGCGTTCGCACGCATGAACAAAAAATTGAAAAGCTTCGGTTCATTTTTTGCAAAATTAATATATTCAATGCCATACAGACAAATCATATTATTCCTGCTATAGCCTTTCATAATATCTTCAAATTCTTTTACCGCCATAGGAATCAATGCAGCCCTTAGTTCCTCCATCCCTGTAAATGATAAATACACAGGCTGTGTTGAACATTTTAATTCCAAAGCAAGCGTCTTTATATTGACAGCCTCAAACCCCTGCTCTTTCAGTATCTTAAGTGCAGCTTTTAAAATAATTTCCCTTGTTATCTGTTTTTTAGCCGGCATAATTACCTCCATAAAATAAATGTATTTATCAATAAACGTATTTATTTTATTCCTGTTTTATATATATGTCAATATTGGCTGTGAGTGACAGCTTGGGAAGTGTAACTCATATAACCGTAAATGCATATCACATTGCACACAATCTAAATAAGTTTGATATTCACTATTTATATAGCTTTATTATTCCATATAGTATACTTTCATCTTCGTTTTTCCGGAACCTTTAAGGATATTTAATTTCTCAGCCTTCCTAAGCAATCTGCTCGCCGTTTTTATTTCAACCTCCAACAATTCAGCCGCACCGGCACTATTTATCTCTTTATTTGATTTCAGATAAAAAAATATCTTTTCCATTCTGATTTTCTCTAATTCGGACATTGATTCGGACATTGATTCGGACATTGATTCGGACATTTCAAATCCATCTCTGATATGAATAATCGTGTTCAGATACGTCCTGTCATCATCCATATCGAATTCCGGTAACGGAGAACCGTTCATTTTAAGTTCACGCAATATTTTCGGTATACCTGTACCCTTTTTTTCTGATAAATCAATCTCCTTAAACAGCTCTCCAATTCTTCTATTACGATATTTCCTACCTCTTACCTTGCCAGCTTTAAAGTTCTCAAGATTAATCCACTTTGCAAGTCCCGGATAATTCAGAATCTGAATACTATCTACATATATACGAATTTCTACCGGCTCGGGTTCGCGATAAGACTTATGAAATACCGCATTTACCAATGCTTCTTCTAATGCATTATATGGATAATTATAAATTATTTTTTATTCCTTTTCTTTATCCTCAAGAGTAACAAAATCAATATATTTATATTACTACATTAAACCTGCAAATCAAATGATAAATATATCTTTCTGCACATTTATTGTTCCATGAACAACCACAAAGCCCTATTCTATCCCTGAAACAAAAGGTGGATGAAAATATTAAATTCCTTTTCATCCACCTTGTTATTATGCTCATTTTTAGAGCCTGTTTCATATTTTGCAATATTTACTTTTTATCGTCTATACCCAACAATCCCCTCTTTAAGCCTGCTAAGTCCATCCTCAAGTCTCTCCCTAGGACATGCGATATTGAGCCTTAAGAACTTCTCTCCGGTGCGTCCATACTGCACTCCGTCTGAGAGGTAGAGCCCTGTGCGCTCTCTTATGCTGTCGGCAAGCTCCTCTGAGTTGTCGCATATCGCTGAACAGTCAAGCCAGAGAAGGTATGTTGCCTCTGAGTGGATGAGCTTTATCTGCGGGAGCTCCTTCTCTATGAACTCCGTCACCCTCTGCTTGTTTTCGTAGATATATTCCCTGAGTGCGTCAAGCCATTCTCCGCCGTTTCTAAAGGCTGCAACCGCCGCCCATATCGCAAACGCATTAGGCTCCGCAACCTCGTCGGTGTTAAGCCCACGGTTCACCTTGTGGCGCAAAAATGGGTCCGGCACAATAGCCGCTGCCGTCTGTAAGCCCGCCATGTTGAATGCCTTGGTCGGTGCCACACAGGTAATGCTTATTTCACGGCAGGTGTCGGAGGCGGAGGCAAACGGAATGTACTCCTTGTCCGGGTCTGTTATATCACAATGTATCTCATCAGACACTACTATGACATGGTGCTTCTTTGCAAGCTCACCGACATGCGCAAGTGTCTCCCTGTCCCATATCTTTCCGACAGGGTTGTGAGGATTGCAGAAAATCATCATCGTGGTCTGCGGCTGTGCCATAGCCTCCTCAAGCTTATCAAAATCAATCGAATATTCACCATTCTCATAGCTTAATGGGCACTGCAATACATTTCGCCCATTATTCACTATGGAATTGAAGAAAATATTGTACACCGGTGTCTGAATCAGCACGTTCTCTCCCGGTGTTGTGAGCTTTCTCACAACGCTTGAGAGAATCGGGACAACACCTGTTGAGAATATGAGCCAGTCCTTCTCAATATGGAAATGATGTCTATTCTCCCACCACTCACAGTATGCATCATTCCACTCATCCGGTATTATGGAATAACCGAACACACCATGCTCAACTCTCTTTTGGAGAGCCTCAATGATTGCCGGAGCAGTCTTAAAATCCATGTCCGCAACCCACATCGGAAGCTCATTGTCCTTGACATCCCACTTAAGTGAATGTGTGCCGCGTCTGTCGACAGGTGTATCAAACAGCTTTCTGTATTCTTCTTTCATGCCCGCTCAACCTCTTTTCTAAATCACATTATTAAGTAATTGCGAAGCTTCTTACCACGCAATCTCATCCGTCTTATTCCTGATATCGCCGCAGACAAGCTTGGTCTTTCCCTCATCAATATAGTCCTTCTGTATAATGAGGGTATCAATGTAATCCGCCTTGATTGTTCCCGATGATGGATTCAGAACGCTTGTTATACCGCTTGTTATCTCAGCGTCCACGCTGGAATACTCGAATGCGAGTGTTGTGTTGATAAGCTTGCAGTTCTTCATCACAAGATTGTCGATGTAGCACATACCCTGAAGGCTCTCGATTGTACAGTTGATAAGCGTGAGGTTCTTCGCATTCCAGCCAAGATACTCACCTGATATGAAGGAATCATATACAGTCACATTCTCAGTATTCCAGAAAGCGTCCTTGGAGAGGAGCTTAGAATTGCGAATCTCCATGTTCTTGGTTCCGTCAAATGAGTAATTTCCAACAAGCGTAAAATTATCTGCCTTGATATTGTTGGTGTTGAAGGCAAAATAATCACCCTTCGCAAACACATTCTCCATAGTCACGTTGTTGCAGTTCCACAATGTCTCGGCGGCATTCGGGAAGGACACATTCTTAAGTGTGACCCCATCTGCCTTTCTTATATTCTTAGGAGCCTCAATGACCGTGTCCTCAATGCTCACATTGTCCGTGTACCATATTCCGGCTCTCGCCATGTCAAAAAGTGTACAATTTTTAAGGCTGACGTCCTTACAGTACCATAAAGGATACTTATATCTGAAAAGTGTAGTATCTATATCAAGCTTCCTGCACTCCTTGAGCGGTGACTCACCTACATCGAACACCGAATCACTTATCTTAGCGTCGATTGTGTGAAAAAGTGCTCTCTCCTCTGTAAATGTCTGTTGTGTAAATTCCTGCATTTTTATTCCTCCCTAATGCACATTTGTAATAATCATCTGTAGATAGCTGCAAATTTATACAAAGGCTATCTATCGTTTTTATATAGCTGATTATGTAACCCTGCTTATCGGCAATCCGTGTCACGCAATCACCCATTATATACTGTTATCCTAAAAACATTCTGTTTTAATGCCTCACGGCACAGTTTTCTATTATAATTCATAAACTTGACTTTAGGTCAAGCATTATTTTCACTATATTCAACATTTCCTGGCATGTCATTTTACCCTGACAGCCTCCCAGATTCTCGCTATAGTCTCCTCTATCCTCTCGGCATACACACCGCAGTAATTGATTACAAGCGTATGCGTGTCCTCATGCGGCTCAGGCATATACGCAGATGTGCACGCCACATTTATGTCCTTTTTTCTGATTCTGTCAACAAGCTCCGTGTCCGACAGTGGCGTATCAAGTTCAAGAAGAAAATACGTGCCTGAGCTGATTTCATGTATCCTTGATATCTCCATAAGCGGTGATTTTCTTATAGCGTCCATAAGCATGCTTCTCTGGGACTTAAAATAATTTCTCAGATGATTTATATGCCGCTCAAAGTAACCCTCTGAAATAAATTTTGCAAGAGCATACTGCTCCATGCTGGGAACTGTTCCCGAATAAAAGCTAAGCCCATTTCCGTAGCGCATTGCAAGCTCATAGGGCAGTACCATATAGCTTATGCGAAGCGATGGTATAAGTGTCTTTGAAAAAGTATTAAAATAGATGACCCTTCCATTTCCGTCCATGCTGTAAAGCGTCGGCGCCTGCCTGCCCTGATACCAGAACTCACTGTCATAGTCATCCTCGATTATATAATAGTCCTGACCATCAGCCCATTCAAGAAGCTCCGTTCTTCTTTTTACCGGCATGACCGTTCCGATTGGGAAATGCTGTGCCGGCGTTACATGAACCACATTGCACCCACTGTCATACAAGCTTTTCATATCGACACCATATTCATCCCTTGAGACGGATTTCCACCTGGCATGGTACATGTCATATAGTCCCGTTATCTTCTGGCTTCCGACATTCTCAACCGCCCACACAGCCTCAGGCATGAGGCTAAAAAGCTTACCGTACATGCTCTCCGTCCCGGAGCATATTATAATCTGCGCCGGGAGCACCTGCATTCCACGAAATTCATGCAAAAAACCGGCAAGCGCCAGCCGCAGCTCATACACTCCATTATACGGAACCGTCTTTAGCAGCTGCTCCGGTCTTTCGGACAGGGTATCCCGAAGCAGCTTCGCCCATGTTGAGAACGGAAACCTGTTTCTTCTTATTCTGTTGGACTTCAAATCCGCAAAATAGGCATACTCAAATTCCTCCTCCGGCTTCGGCTTTATAAGGCAGCTCGCCGACGGTGCGGAACCTATATCGTTGACAAAATACCCCTTCTTCTCAAAGCTCGTGATATAACCCTCCAAAAGAAGCTGTGCGTAGGCATTTTCCACCGTGATGACGCTGACATCAAGGTGTTTGGCAAGGCTTCTCTTAGACGGAAGCTTCTCACCCACAGGTATTCTCCCTGAAAGTATATCATTTTTAATGCACCTATACAGATAATCATATAAGGACAGCTCCTGCCTGTCCTCCATGTTGTATGTGAGCATTCATTCTCCTCCATTATGCGTATTATTCTATCATGCTTCGCAGTCCACAATTATATGATAAATAATAGAATTTAGTTTGACCCCAACACTATTTTATTGTATAGTAAATAGAATAAAATACATGTGAGGTGCAGTATGTCTGTTTCAGATACATCCAAAATTAAAGTTATAGGTGTTGCCGGCGGCAGTGCGTCCGGTAAAACCACAATTGTCAACATAATCCGTGAGCACTTCGGTGACAACCTTGCTGTTCTCAGCCATGACAGCTATTATAAGGCTCACAACGACCTCAACTATGAGGAACGCTCCAAGCTCAACTATGACCACCCGGACTCCTTTGAGACCGAAATGATGGTAGAACATGTGCGCATGCTTAAAAAAGGCATACCTGTGGAGGTTCCTATTTACGATTACTCCATCCACAACAGAAGCCAGGCTACAACTCTCGTTGAACCTAAGAAGGTTGTCATTGTTGAGGGCATACTTGTTCTTGAGAATAAGGAGCTTCGCGATGAGATGGATTTAAAAATATTCGTGGACACCGATGCCGACGAACGTCTCATGCGCCGTATCAAGCGTGATACCGTGGAGCGTGCTCGTACAGTTGAGTCGATACTTTCACAGTATCAGGACACTGTAAAGCCAATGCATGAGGCTTACATAGAGCCGTCCAAGAAATACGCGGATATCATAATTCCTCGCGGCGGACAGAACACCTCCGCTATTGAACTTTTGCTCAGCCACATTGACTCACTCTTAAAAAT
>JBNMLM010000057.1:0-14966 GCA_050874845.1 Eubacteriales bacterium
GCCCTGAACACATCCTCCTGTGTCGCAAAGCTCATCTCAAAGTCAAGCTGGTAGAACTCTCCCGGTGAACGGTCTGCCCTAGCGTCCTCATCCCTGAAGCAAGGTGCTATCTGGAAATACTTGTCAAAGCCGGACACCATAAGAAGCTGCTTATACTGCTGTGGTGCCTGTGGCAGTGCATAGAACTTACCCTTGAACTTTCTCGAAGGAACGATATAATCTCTTGCTCCCTCCGGTGATGATGCGCACAGGATAGGTGTCTGAATCTCCAAGAAGCCCATCTCTGTCATCTTCTGTCTTAAATAGCTTATAACCTGTGAACGGAATATTATATTATCCTTAACCTTCTTGTTTCTCAAATCAAGATAACGGTACTTGAGACGTACATCCTCCCTCGTCTCCTTGGAGGTTATAATCTCAAACGGAAGCTGTGCCTTCACCTTGCCAAGCATTGTGACCTTATGTGCCTCAAGCTCTATTGTCCCGGTAGGAATCTTAGGATTATATGTCTCCTCATCCCTGTGCTCAATCACACCCTCAATGCTTATACAATCCTCCTTGGAAAGTCCGTTAAGAAGGCTTGTATCTCTCATAACCACCTGCAAAACTCCGTACATATCACGCAGATCCACAAAGGACACTCCGCCATGATCACGAATATTTTCAACCCAGCCTGCAACCTTACAGCTCTTTCCTACGTCCTCCTCTGTGATACAGTCAATGGTCTTGTCACGATAAATGTTGTTGATGTTCATGTTCTCCTCCATATCCGCGCCGACGGCGCTCTCTTTATAGGATTGTAAATGCTCCCTCAGATTAGGAATCTGTTCAGAAGTAAAAAAAAAGTCCTGAACTAAACCTAGTTCAGGACGAACATATTGTCCGCGGTACCACCTGATTTACTGATAAACAGTCACTTTGCGGTTCTAACAAACCCTTCCGGTTATCGCCCGGTCTACGTCGCCCTTACTTAGAAGCGGTATAAATAACCAATAAGCTGATACGTTCTGTATACCTCATACAATTCTGTACAGCTATAAGCTTCATACCTCTATCCGTTCTGTTTGCAGCTCCTGAGTGTTATTCCCATGTGTTCTGCTGCCGGGCTTCCACCATCCCCGGTTCTCTGTAAGTGACCACTCATGGTACTTCTCTCTATCAACGCCTTAAAATGGATTATAATAGGTGTCCTTTTATTTGTCAACAGTTTATTGCGGTAAAGTGTGAAAAATTATTTTTCTGATATGTTACTCCACCCGCGGCTATATACTGCGCACTGCTATTGCTTTCTTCCAGTTGTCTATCATTCGGCTTGTGAGGCTGATGTCATCATCCTCAACCGTAATCTCATCCGCCGTGTACCAGCCCGCCATCGACAGCTCCTCCCTGTCAAGCTCTATCCTGTCGGCGCCGTCAAGCTCGGCATAAAAGCCCAGAAGGAAGCCTCCGTCCATGCCCCACGGCTGGCTCGCATAGTAGGTGACATTCTTCACCTGCACGCCGACCTCCTCGAACACCTCTCTTCTTACAGTGTCCTCCGCCGACTCTCCTATCTCAACAAAGCCCGCGATGAGCGCATAGCCCTTGTAGTCCCTTCCATTGTACTTTGTCATAAGAAGGTGGCTCCCATCGTGGACACCCACAATCACGGCAGGTGAAATCCTTGGAAAAATGAGATTGCCGCAGTCCGGACAGCGAAGCGCACGAAGCCTTGTATCATGGAAGGTCTGTCCGCCGCATCTTCCGCAGTGAGCATTGTCCCTGTACCAGCAGTGCAGATGATAGCCTGTCATAAGCGCAAACACCCTGTCCTTCGGCTTCGCGTGACGCAGTGCCTTGTAATGCTCAAACGAATACCCAAGCTTAGTCCAGTCCGGCTCCGAATCGCCTGTATAATGCGTGATAAGAAAATATTCCTCACCATCTATGGCGAACAGGTAGCGATATTCCGCCACATATTTTTCAATCTCACCGAACCTAGGAAAGTATACATCACCCGCCGGCACATCCTTCTCGAGTGAGCTTGCCGACTCCTCCGGTATATACCGCGTGCCCTCACATTCCTCATGCGCCGTGAGCACATAGCTGTCCTTGAATATAAGGCACACCGCCTTTTCATCCGGGGTCTTGTCAGGGTAATAATTATTATCGTATTTTTTTGGTAAAATATCCTGAAGCATATAATTTTTCCTCACATACTTTTTTTATAAGGTAATCGCGAAACTCTAGTTCGTCATCTTTATCGAAATATCGTTCCCGAATGCGTTGATTTCCGCGTGGCTTCCGCAGATGACCGGCATCATCGGTGACAGATGGCCTAAGTCCACATCCATTATGATAGGAACCTTATATTTTGAGAGAATGCCTGTTACCGCATTGTACTGGTTCATCCCCATCATATCGCTGCCAAAGCACAGCGGTCTTCCAATAATGAAGCCCTTCACATGCTTAAACCAGCCGGCATGCTCCATGTTCCAGAGTGCCCTTCTTATTCCCATCACATTAAGGTCACAGCTCTCCAAAAACCATATAATGCCATCGTTCTCATAGCGCTCGTTGAACTCGGAAACCTTGTCAAAATTCGTGCCCGCAAGATTTACAAGGCAGTCCATGCAGCCTCCTATGAGGCGTCCGGATAGGAATACCTCATAGTCCCTCGCCATGCTGCCGCCGACACCGGGAATGTAATAGTACAGCTCCCTCTTCTCAGTGAGATTGTACGGAAGAAGCGGATGTTCCTCATCCCTTATGCCTTCCTTCTCCCACATCGGATAGCCCTTCACAATATTTTTCTTTCCGGTGAGGACATCGTAAGCGTCCTGTATGGAATCATGCCACGGCTCCATTCCGAATGAAGCTGCACATGGCGCATATATCGAAGCCACATCGCATATTGTGGTGAGCAGGAAGGTAAAATTGGTGTTATCCGAAAAGCCCATATACCACTTAGGCTTTGCCTGCTTAATCTTCTCAAAATCCACATAGTCAAGTGTCTCACACATAAGCTCGCCACCACCGCAGGATATGAGTACATCATTATTCTCACTGCAATAATAATCTGTGAGCTCTTTTCCGCAATTCTCCGGTGTGGAGCTTATACCTATTCCATCTCCCGCATAGCAGTTAGGACCTATATCGAACTTATGTCCTAACTCCCCAAGCTTTTTCTGCGCATTGTGAAATGCTGTTTTATATGGCTCAGTGTTACACCCGAATGAAGGCGCAACGAAGCCTATAGTTCCATCGGACTTTAAAAATTCCGGAAAACGCATATTTTTATTCCTCCATACAAAAAAGTATTATGATAGGCAATTGCGAAACTCAAACTTTACTGTAAACAGTTGTGCAATTTTACTAGTACACTGCCGGACCTTTTGAAACCAGTCGGTCCTTAGCGGCTGTATTTTAGCCGCTTATGTACCGCTACTGGTTTCAAGGAGTGAGAACGTGTCCGGAAGGGTACTAGTAAAATTGCACAACGTACGGCTGATACAAATAAAGTTTCGCAGTTACCTAAAATATTATGAAGCATCAGTGCATTGCTCTATCGCAATGTAGCATCGAATTGACACTTTTTTATCTTTCGTTTATACTTCGTGATTGCAAATACAAATATACAAAACGTGAGGTTATTATATGTCACATATCAACTTAAAATCAATAGAAAAAATATTAATGATACTTCTTGGAAACCTGCTGTACTCACTTGCCATCGCATTTTTTATACTTCCAAGCGGACTTATCACAGGCGGAACTACAGGTATCGCACTTTTTGTAAACTATCTCACAGGTTTTGATATCAGTCTTTTTGTTCTTATTTTTAATATAGTAATGTTCATTGTCGGACTTCTCGTTCTCGGAAAGACCTTCGCCCTCTCAACGGTACTCAGTTCAATATGCTATCCATTCATGCTGTCATTGGGACAGAGACTTAATCTGCTGATTGGTGATTTGACGCACGACCTCATACTGTGCACTGTGTTCGGCGGGCTCTTAATCGGAATGGGCATCGGTATCGTAATCCGCGCCGGAGCCTCGACAGGCGGTATGGACATCCCTCCCCTTGTTCTCAACAAAAAACTGGGAATAAATGTATCTGTCTCACTGTATGTGTTCGATTTTACGATACTTATATTACAGATGTTTTTCTCTAACCGCGAACAGATATTGTACGGAATACTTCTGGTGTGCATATACACATTTGCACTTGAAAAGGTTCTCATAATGGGAAAAAGCAAGACTCAGGTGGAGATAATCAGTGACAAATATAAAGAGATAAATGAACTTATAACAACAAAATTTGACCGCGGAACAACGCTTTATAACGCCAACGGCGGTTTCACAGGCAATTCCACCTGTGCAGTCCTGACCGTGATTAACAAGCGTGAGCTGTTTGCAATACAGGAGGCGGTCATGAAGGTTGACCCGGCTGCCTTCATAATCATCAGCCAGGTCAATGAGGTAAAGGGACGCGGTTTTACACTTCAGAAGAAGTATGAGGTGAAATAAGCTTCTCCATGAGAAGAAATTTACCTTTTCTGAAATATGCATCACCTGCATAATTGTAGCCTGCATTTTCGTATAATTTGACAGCGCGGGGGTTTTTCGTAAATGCGTCAAGACGTATTGAAGAAAAGCCCTCCTTTAATGCTTCCTCATCAATGTGTTTTAGCGTTCTCGCAGCAATTCCCATTCCTTCATATTTCGGATTCACACACAGTCTGTGCAGCACAATATAATTATCCGAATTATCCTTAAAATCACCGAATTTATATGCCGCATCCTGATGTTTATTGAGCGTGTATACAGCGACAAGCTTTCCGCCCTGTTTTACCAGCGTGAGTGTTCCATCCTTTATGTCTTTTGAGACATCACTTATTGCGGGATATATCTCATCCCACTGGTCAATACCATTCTCCTTCATATTCTCCTTGGCAGCATTTAAAAGCTGCATAACCTCATCCTTGTCGCCGTCCTGCGCTTTCTCGAAGAAAAACATTGTCTCCATAAAATACGCCCTTATCTGGCTGCATGCGCTGAGTACCATAATTGCCGGTATCAGTATTCCAAGCACAGGATTAAAAAGCACATTCATCACTCCCGCAAGCGACAAAATGGTCAATATCAGTATGATAAAGGAAACTGCCCCAAGAAAACTCCACATTATCATATTATATTTCTTTATCTTGAGATTCGTTTTATTATCCATTCTCTGCCTCCATGTATATATTTTTTATCGCACCTATTGTTAAATGTGTAAATTTACAAAATCCGTATTCCGGATACTTTCAGATAATTATTATACATTTTTTTCGTGTATATTTCAATTAATAGTTGCTTTTAAATAGCTATAGTTGTAGAATAAAGTATAGGTAAAGAGTACTATTTTTGCATTATTTGTGATATATTTTTACATATTCTGACATTTTACACCTACATCTTATACTTAGAGGAGCACATAGCTATGAAGAGAATAACTACTTTTTTCCTGTCATTTGTACTGACATTTTCGTTGATGTCGAATACTAATATCGACATTAGCGCCGCTGAGCCGGATGACGAATATAGGATTCTGTTTCTAAGCTCTTATTCTTATGGATGGGATACCGTCCAGATTCAGATTGAAGGAATAAAAAAGGGAATAACCGATGACGTTGTTTTAGACTATGAATTCATGGATACCAAGCGTTTCCCTGACGAAGAAAGTATTAATGTTTTTTATGAAGGTCTATCCTACCGTATGTCCCATACCGCACCTTATGATGCACTTATTGCCGGTGATGATGCCGCTCTGCATTTTGCCATTGAACATCGTGATGATTTATTTAAGGATATGCCTATAATATTCGAAGGCGTGAATGATATAGAATATGCCAAAAAAGTTTCCGAAGACCCTCTTGTAACCGGCGTGGTTGAGGATCTGTCTATTACTTCGAACATTGATTTCGGGCTTAAGCTCTACCCTGATGCAAGGGAAGTTATCGCAATTCTTGATAACTCGATTACAGGCGAGGCAGAACGCAGTTCTTTTTACAGCGTTGCCTCTCTCTATCCGTACCTCACCTTTTCGGAAATCAACTGCTCTGAGCTGACATCCGACGAGCTTATTGACAGACTTTCAAATATTCCCGAAAATACCATTCTGATATACATAGTTATGACTGAGGATGCAAGCGGTAAGCAGTACACCAGCCTTCAATCAGTCAACATGATAAGTGCCTACAGCAGGGTTCCGGCTATCCGTATGGTCTCAGGCGGAATAGGTGACGGGCTTCTTGGCGGCAACATTGTTTCCATGGAGCTATCAGGTCAGCTTGCAGCTGAAATGGCAAACGAAATCGCACACGGAAAAGATCCTGCCGAGTATACTTCCATAATTGATAGTCCGAACATCTACTGTATAGATGAATCCGTTATGCGCAAGTACGGGCTTGACCTTAAACTTATTCCCAAGGATGCCCGGATTATAAATCATACGCCGACATTCATTGAAAAATATCATCTTATTCTTATACCAATCGCCATAATTATGCTGCTCCTGCTGGTAATTATCGTGCTTCTGTTATTGCGTTCAATAAAACAATATCTTCTCACCCGTGAGTTAGACCGCGAGAAGAAAAAAATAGCAGAAGACTCAACATACGATTTTCTCACCGGGCTTTCTAACCGCAGCAAGCTGTACTCCGACCTGAAGATGCTAAGTACAAGCCACGCCTCATGTGCCCTTTTCATTTTCGATATAGATGGGTTCAAGCAGATTAACGATACCTACGGGCACCAGACAGGCGATGAAGTTCTTACCGAACTAGGTAAACGTATAAGCAGCGTTAAGAATCCTGCCTTCACACCATACCGACTGGCCGGCGATGAATTTATATGTATATACAGAACGCGCAACCACGAAAAAATAGACGAATGTGCCAAGCACTGCATGGAATTGTTCGAACCTGATTTCAAGCTTAAAAGCTTAAGTCTTTCCGTTAAAATAAGTCTTGGAATAGCTGTATCGCCTGATGACTGCATTGACGTTGAAAAACTAATTGAATGTGCCGATAAGGCGATGTATACTGTCAAGAAGAACGGAAAGAACTCCTATGCGTGGTACGCTGATATTAAGGAGAAATAAGTCTTGAAAAGGAAGTAAATCATGAACAATTCAACAGAAAATAATATAAATAAAAGACCCGCAAAACATATTTCCGAGTCAAGAACTGAACAGCAGTATCTTATACGCCCTGCCCACATGAATCACTATGGAAGACTGTTCGGTGGAGAACTGCTCCGCTGGATAGATGAGCTTGCAGGTATCGTTGCAAGAAGGCATGCGAACGCCAATATAACAACTGCAGCTATAGATAATCTCCAATTTAAAGCCCCTGTGTATGCCGGACAGATGCTTGTGCTGGTCGGACATGTCACCTATGTCGGCTCCACTTCCATGGAAGTGCGCGTTGACACATACACAGAGGATTTAGACGGAATGCGCCGTGTAATAAACAGAGCTTATATTGTAATGGTTGCCATCGATGACAATGGCAAGCCAATTCCGGTCCCTGATATCATAATTGAGACCGAAGAGGACCGGATGGAATATGAGTCCGCCAAGAAAAGACGCGATATGCGAAAGCTCCGCAGAGCGGAGGGCTTCTAACACACTACGTTATTCTTATCAACATTTCCTTTCTCGAATGCAACAGCATTCTCAAAGGTTGTAAGGCTTATTGCCTCTAGCGCCTCCTCCGTCAGGAAACCCTGATGTGAGGTGACAATAACATTAGGGAACGATAGAAGTCTTGCTGTTGTCGAATGCTGCAATACTTCATCTTCCCTGTTCTCAAAGACATTGCTGCCCTCCTCCTCATAAACATCAAGTCCAACTCCAAAGAACTTCTTCTCCCTTATTCCCTCTATCAGGTCATTCGTAGCGACAAGAGCACCTCTTGATGTATTTACAAGAATAACATTATCCTTCATTTTTCTAATCGTATCCATACATATAAGATGATAGGTATCTTCTGTAAGCGGACAGTGAAGTGAAATAAGATCACTCTCCGAAAGCACCTCATCAAGGCTCTTATAGGTCACAAAATCCAGATTCTTATTCGGATACATATCATAAGCAATTACATTCATTCCAAACCCATGACATATCCTGCACATCGCTGCACCGATCTTACCCGTTCCGATAATTCCCGCAGTCTTTTTATAGAAATTGATTCCTGTAAGACCATTGAGGCTAAAATTATTCTCCCTCACTCTGATATAGCTCTTATGAAGATGTCTATTAACACCAAGTGCAAGTGTCATCGCAAGCTCCGCAACCGCCTCCGGCGAATATCCCGGAACTCTTAACACAGTTATCCCATGCTTCTTAGCTGTGTCTATATCTACATTATTAAAACCTGCACATCGAAGCAAAATACACTTGACCTTCTCATCTGCGAGCCTGTCTATCACTCCCGCGCTGAGATTAGAATTGACGAAAGCACATACCGCATCCGCACCACGCGCAAGTACGGCTGTCTTCTCTGTGAGGTCCGCGTCCTCATACTCCACCTCAATATCCGGATAATTCCTGTTACATCTTTCGAATGATTCCCTGTCATAAGGTTTTGTGTCATAAAATACAATTTTCATAGTTTTGTTCCTTTCTGATATATTATATTGGAAATCATGTTCAAAGCTTATGTCCTACACTTATGTTCAGGGTCTTGTGTTCTGAACTTGTGTTCTTAGCTTATAATCCAATTTCCGGTTTTACTGCTGTAAAAAGCTTATGGCATATAGTGTTTAATCCATTTTCTAAGTTTATTCAAACCAATATATCACCATAACATATACAATAGCAAAATTAAGAATCATTATCAATGGCATTCCCACAACAAAATACCAGTGTTTTGTCTTGTGCCTGAAAAAATACATGCCAAGCACTGCTCCAAGACCTCCACCAAGAAGTGCCGCCCCGAACAGCCTTGCCTCAGGTATTCTCCACTCATGCTTCTTCGCTCGTTTCTTGTCAACGCCCATCATTGCAAACGCCGTTATATTTATCAATATCAGATATAATGCCAGAATGTATTTCAAAATATTCATATTGACCTCTCGTAAAAATAATTTATAACCAATTTAATATGGATAATTGCGAAACTCAGTGTGCGACAGCCTGATGTTGAATAATTATGCCAATGCATTTCCAGACACATTCTCACGGCACAATAAGCTTCCAGAGGCTCCTTTACATGCTCTCACCAACTATTTTTTCGCCAGAACATATTTTAAAAATCCTTCACAGCCAGCTTTGACATCCTCATAGGCTGACGTAAAGTCACCAGTATACCATGGGTCCGATATGGAACATCCCGTTCTCCCTGCAAAATCCAGCAAAAGTCTTATCTTATTCTCCCTATCCTCACCTGTTATCCTTATCGTATTGCGAATATTGGCACTGTCCGCGCATAACAGATAATCATAGTATTCATAATCCGCCCTTGTCACCTGACGCGCGCGCTTACTTCCGAAATCGGTATACGCCGTGTTACCTATACCGTGCTTCCTAAGCTCAGCCTGCGCCGGCGGATAAATCGGATTCCCTCTCCCACCGTAACATTCCTCTGTGGAGGTGGCGGCTGAGGCTATCTCAAACTGGTCTGTAAGACCCTGTTTTTCTACCATGTCCTTTAAGATGAACTCGGACATGGGGGAACGGCAGATGTTGCCGTGGCAGATGAATAATATTTTTATCATAATCTCTCATATCCCCGCAAGCCTTGATTTTACTGGGTTTGCGAGACTTTTCCAAAATCATGCATCATCTCATAATCTCTCATAAAAACTCATATTTTTGAGAAAATAGGGGTACAACAGGTGTACAAATAGGGGTACAAATACCCAAACGTACCCCTGTACTTTTTGGCGTATTTACGCCATTTAGATTGCAGCAACCCTCTTCATTTCTGCCTCGGCATCCTCAAATTTCACATGTGTGTATGTGTTCATGGTAACACTGATATCTGCATGGCCCATGATATACTGCAGGCTCTTGGGATTCATGCCGCTTTTTGCCATCTTGGAGCAAAAGGTATGTCTGCATACATGAGGTGTTACTTTGGGCATCTGAATCTTGTAAATGCTGTTGTACTTCTGAAGAATGTGCTGAAAATATTTTTCCCAGTGAAGCGCCACCATCGGCATATTGTTTTTGTCAAGATACAGAAAACCGGAATATCCATCAATCATAGGCTCTACCTTTGGCTTTACTCTCTTTGCAATGATGGTCCTGAATGCTTCTTCCACTTCTTCAGACATAGGGATCTCGCGTACTCCGCTTTCTGTCTTTGGCTCCTCGATCATATACTGCATCTTAGAGCTTCGAATCAGCTGATGATCAACGATGATTTTGTGATGCTTAAAATCAATATTTTTTATTGTAAGTCCTACAAATTCCGAGATTCGCAGTCCGGTGTTAAACAGAATAAAGATGCCTTCATAGTATCTGCTGAAATGCTTATCCTGTTTGACAAATTCCAGATATTTCCGTTCCTGATCCCTGGTAATGGCTTCCCTTGTCACGCTATCATTGACAATGACAGATGCCAGTTCAAAATCAAAGGGATTCCTCCGAATCAGATCATCGTCATAGGCCATGCGAAAAGCAGGTCGTAAGATTCCTCTGATTGTATGAATCGTACTGTAGCCCTTACCCTGTCTCTGTTGCAGGGTAATCAGCCATAGCTTTGCATCGGAGATTTTGATGGTATCGATACGTCTCTGACCAAAGGGATCCTTCTCCAAAAAGTTAATGGTGGTTTGATAGCCTGCCTTGGTTGATTCCCTCACACCTATCTTCGTTGCTGTGTAGCGTCGAACCAACTCCAGAACCGTAAGGTTTCCACCATCTATGGCTATATGCCCCAATAGGGCAGCCTGAAGTTCCTTCTCCTGTTCCCTAAGGGATGGACCCTGCCTCTTTCCTTCCGGCATCCGGTCATTCTTATCCAATCTCCAACTGTATAAATATCTTTCCTTGCCGGTGCCATCATAATACTTAAAACGATAGCGACCATTTGACTGCTGATACTCGCCGTTATGTAGTACACGGCCTTTATTATCCTTTCTCTTATTTGACATAATAGACACTCCTTTCACAAAACAAAAAGGACTGCCCTCGATAAATATGATTCTATCATAGAACAGTCCAAAAGCACACAACTTTTGATATTTTTGCCGTTTTTTCATGGCAGAATTGTATTTGACAATGCATTATCTTTCAGCTATATTTCTCACTTTACACACAGCTGGCAGCATCCAGAAATCGTTCAAACAAAACTCTCTTGATCTTAACATGGCTGCCAATTTCCAGAATAAAATCCGCCCCTGGATGTTCAGCTACTATTTGATAAATCCTGGTCTCTCCAATTCCAAAGTACTTTGCTGCCTCCGGAATACTAAGCGAATATCGATTCCACAAGGGAATCCTGTCCTCTTCTCTTTTAGAATTGCCTTTTGTAGATCTAACCACCATAGAATTAGCTTGATTGATTTTCTCTTGCAAACATACCATTGCCTGATATGCCAATGGCACAATCACTGGTACTTTTGCCGGTGACATATTGGTCTCCATATTCATAATTATCTGATTCATTATTTCCTCCATTCTCCCCACTGCCGGCAACAAAGTCTGGCAACAGAGTTTCAAAATCTTTTTCGCATAAAATTCATCTATGCTAAATTCCCGAAAATCCCTTTATTATCAGCTTTCAAAAGGAATCTCCATCTGCGTTCCCTCCACCGGAATAAATGTTTGCTCTTTGTTTCCGGAGTTTGTTTCCACTCGCATCCAGCCTCGCTGCTTCCCATAGCCCGGAATATTGCGTGGATTGGGATAAGCCTTCCATCCTAGAATGGTGCCATTCATGATCTGACCGATTTCTCTGGCTTCACTGTTTCTTGGCTTTCCAAATTCTTTCAAAGCCTCATTGTAGATTTGCTGCACACAGACCACATCGCTGGTGGTATGATCCAGCCATTCCTGAATAAGCCCCGTCCATGTGTCCTCCTGCATGAATGGTCTCTGATACTCAATCAGATTCTTCTCTATTTCTTTCGGAAGCTTCAATCTGACTTTTCCATTTCCATAAATGGTCATCATCTCAGCCCACATCTGTGCAATGTATTCTCTGGATGCCTCTTCATTTTCCAAAATGTGAATTTCCGCTTTGGAAGCATCACACATGATAGGCAGAAATCTTCTATTACCACTTCGATCCAAAGGCAAGAAATTCACCACATTGGAAGTCCCCGCAAAAACACATTGTCTTGGAATATCCTCTGCTCTGGTTCCATAGGGCTTACGATAATTATCATATTGCTTACTAAGGAATGCCTTAGTTGCTTCATTATATTTCGTGTTCAATACAGCAAGCATCTCTGCCATCTCACAAATCCAATGTCCTGCAAGATGCTCATAAACCTTTTCATCGTCCAGCCGCTTGATATCATCTGTAAACCACCTGTCATTCAGGCACAGAAACCGAATAAAAGTAGATTTTCCAGCTCCCTGACCGCCAACAAGGCAAAGCATATATTCAAACTTACATCCTGGCTTAAAGATTCTGCTTATGGCTCCTAGCATAAATAATTTTAGACATTCATATTCATAGTCACTTCCGTTTGTTCCCAGAAAATGTTTTAATGCATACCTTACTCGCTCCACACCATCCCATTTTAGAGAAAGCAGATACTCCCTTACCGGATGATACTCATTCTTGGTAGCCACAATTTGCAGGGCATCCCGAAGTGCCTTGTCATTACGGAAGTGATAGTATTTTTCTATATAATGCCGGATATGGATATCATCTTTGTCCGTCACATCAAGGTAAGTTCTGCTCCAAGGCATCTGACCGGATAGCTCGATCCGATCACGAAACAAATTGTCTCGAATATTCCCCTTGAAGAGCTCATCATTTTCTAAAATCACTTTAGCGTTTTCAATAGTGTTATACGGCCATCCTTTCTCCGACTTGTCCAACATCTGATCCACTATCTCCTGATTCACTGTCATAAACTCTTTTTTCAATTCTCTTAAGCTCCTTTCTCAATTCTTCGTATTTTTCTTTTAATTCGCCTTCAGTAGCTTCAAACATGCAGTAATCATATAAATAATCCACATAGTTGAATTCTTTTTCCGTCAAAGCAAAAAGAGGACTCCATGTAGAATCCTCTCTATGCTTTGGCGCATATTCTATTTTCATTTGTCGCAATTTCTCATGGAGTTTTGAAAGCTGTGCAAACAATTCTCTCTTCTGTTCCATCCAAATCTGATATTCATTTTTCTTTGGGATTCCTTGCTTTGTGAAACAATCCGAATATCGGGTGCTATCATAAGAAAGCACAAATTCAGAAGCAATTCTTTCAGCAGCCTCCTTTAGATTAACACCATAATAATTTGCCACAAAGTCTATAGCATCTCCTTTAGCACCACAACCAAAACAATAATACCTATAATCTACCTTCATGCTTGGATGTCTGTCATTATGCAACGGACAACATATCATTTTGCTTCGGTTTGGTCGAAAACCTACCATAATTGCCACATCAATCGCTTTCACATTATTTCTTACGGTTTCAAATATATTCATCGAATCGGCTCCTCCTTTTTTCTTGGATTCGTGCTACGGATTGCATCATCAATATATCGATTGATGTCACGCATAGTCTTTGTTTCTGCTAACAATTCTTTATAAGCAGCATATTCTTCCTGATAAGAATCCTGAATAGATGTCAATTCTCTCTTCCATCGACTAACATCCACTTTGTCAATCTGCTTCTCCTCGAATAAGATGCGCTTTGCTATATGATATCTGCGAAGCATCTGATCATTTTCAGACTTAATTGCAGTTTTTCTCTTGACATTCTTGGTAGAACAGATCTCCCTTAATACTGGTTGTGCATCTCTATACCATTCTCCGTATCGAATTAAATCTTTAAGCTCTTTCATTCTGACAGACTTTGTTTTCATTGATTTATTCAGTGTACGAATATCCCTTTGCTTCTTTGCAACGTATAGTTGAAAATCTTCCAATGTAGTTATTTGATTTACCAAAAGATAATTTACTACATTTGCCTGTACTTTCAGATTCGTAGTTTTTGCTTTCTGCCTGCCATAAGAAAATGTACTCGCCACTTCATTTCTTTTCACAAAATAGGAATTAATGTACCCTGCAAGATCCAGCTGTTGTGGTTCTGATTCTTTTTCAGCAATCAATCGAATAAGCTCTGTAATATTAGAAACAATGTCTTTAAGATGTTTTGAAAGAGCGATAATCCCCTGGTTGATTTCCTTAATCCAACGGTTCAATTCACCCTTTTCTGTAACAAATCCCTTTGCTTCCATATTTCTCACATGCGGACCTTCATGGATCTGTGGAATCAAGTCAACACCCTGTTCCGCATAACTTCTGTGATCAATCCGGCTCTCCATCCCACGTTTTTCAAATTCTGAATTTACCAAGTCTGCCCATGCTTTTCGCCATTGCTCTAACACCTCCGGTCTGTTCCAATCTGTTGTGGGTACTGCATTGAACTTTTGTTTTCCGTAGTCATCGAAGATAGGATTTCCATCCAAATCAAATAAGTATTCTCTCTTTTGTTTTTCTCCCCAAGTGCCATCCTCATTCATCGGACGGATTGGGCACATTACATGCACATGTGGATTAGGTATACCTTCACCCTTATCAGGATCATGAATTGCCATATCAACAATCATTCCTTTTGCCACAAAATTCTCCAGTACAAACTGTCTTGCAATTGTAATATTTTCTTCAAGAGAAAATTCATTCTGCAATGCAAAATCAAAGCTATATGCCAACTGAGCTTTGGGATGCTTTTCGATTTCTTCCACCGCATTCCACAAATACTCTCTATTATGAAAAGGCTCCGGAACATAGTCCGGAGCTAAAATTTCACTA
>JBNMLM010000058.1:0-14685 GCA_050874845.1 Eubacteriales bacterium
AAGCTGTTTGATCGTTGCAACCAGATTATCTATATTTTCGTTATCGAATTTTCCGCCAAACACTTCTATGGATACAATCAAGTCACTAGATGACATAATATCTCCCGTAAGCGTTATGAGAGCCGCCTTAAGTCTTGGATGAGACGCCACCCTGTAAGCATCAACCAAGGTTCTGGTTATATATTCCCCCGCATCCGTCTGTAGATACACGACATCGTATACATCCATTATGCTCGGCAGCATTTTCTCATTATCCCTGCGATTCCTGATTTTGGCATGAAAGTCAGGATAAAAAAAAGCCGGTACCGCGAAGGCGAACGCGAATACAATATTAAACATCAACCCTGCCGCAAATCCGGCAAGCACACAGAATATCTTCCCGCTAAGGTACACAGGAGGCGTGATTTTTCCGCGCGAATAATATGTAACTCCCCACGCGTCAAGTCGCCGCTGTATATATTCGTATGAAAAAGGGCTATCCTTATCAGCATTTATCATCGCAGACGACAACATATCCTGCAATCTATGCCTTGCCATGACGTATCTGTCCACAATTGCGTGAGCCGCGAACCTATACATTAACAGAAAAAACAGCACCAAAGCCACTGCCATAAGTGCAGACCGAATATATGGTATATTCCCTATAAGAAAAGTCATCTGCTTCCTTTCCCTCCCATTTTTGTCAATATAAAATATACCGTCATTAGCAGTGCTCCCACTATCATAACAATGAGGCAGCACCCGATTGTGCTCCTTAAAAACATAAGCAGCATGTCTTTAAGGCTCATCCCTAACATCGTCCGCGCCATTATCTCAAGACACACTAAGGCGCATAAATAAATCACGATAAGTCTTATTCTCGCCTCGCGGTATATTTCCTCCAATTTTTTTGTATTATCCAGTTGTTCTGTTAAAAGGTTTCTGCACTGCATAGTTATTTCGCGATAATTTGCATTATTTCTCGATGAAATCTCCAAATTGCGTATCAGCGTCTTAAAAAATGCATGCTCAATCCTACTCTCCAGCTGTCCAAGTGCCACCGTTCCCTGCAGCCCGCTCTTTACCATTGTTACAGTATGCCACAGCTCATCGTGGATTGGCCCTGCTGTCATTGCCGCAGCCCTTTCAAGTATGTATATAATATCATCCGACTCCGCCGCACTGCTCTCAATAGAATTTACCAGAGTCAAAAGCTGCTCTTCCTCCCTGCGATAGCGGTAATTGCGAAGCATCGAAAATAACATCTCACTAACCACCCATGGAGCTGTCGCTGCCGGAATGCCATAATATATGTTTCCTGATATAGCACCTGTCAGCACAAACGCAGCTGCGGATAGCATAAGCATAATAAGTATATACAGCTCAGGTGTAAGCCCCGGCAAAATACTGCTCACACCACTGTACTCAATATTATCCGTAATATGGGCAATCATTCCTTTCTTACCCATATTCCCATAGAGTGCCGCAAGTCTCCTTCCAACCTCCTCGCGGCACCCGGACATACTGCTTATCCTGTCATACAGCTCATTTACCGTTAGCTTTAGGGAATTAGTTTTATGCACATACAGCATAGCCCGATACGAAAGCAGCAAAAGTACTGCAAAAAGCAGAATATGAGCACCCGAAAAGCAATACCCAATCACCTTTGAATCATCCGTAGTCTATCCCTCCCTCGCATATAAGGTAGTAAATTCCATCTCTTTTTTCTCATCGGACCATTCCATCCCTGTAATTGTATCAATTTTATACTTTTTCAGGAAAATGCAGTTTTTGAGGGAACGCAGCATGAATAGAATCTCCTCCGATGAGTGGGTGCTGCTTCGTTTGACATAGTCCACTAGCCTGAAATATGCGTCCTTTGGTGAATTGGCATGGATGGAAGCATAGCATATCGCGCCGGTATGGACGGCATAGAGAAAATCCTTCGCCTCCCCACCCTTTATCTCGCCTATCATATAGACATCAGAATCCACAAGAAGACCATTCCTTGCGATATCCTCAAGGGAGTACTTAATCTTTCCGTCTCCTCTGTTCTCCACAATGTGGTAGGAAAAGAACTCCCGCGCCCTCATTGAAAACAGCTCCTCCGCCTCCTGCACACAGAAGATTGAATACCGCTCCGGTATAGCCTCAAGCATGGCATTCATGAGTGTTGTCTTGCCTGCCGAACCTGCACCGCACAGCAGGAATGATTCCCCCGCCGCAATCCTTTCGGTGAGCATTACGGCAACCTCTGCCGGCAACATTCCCTCCTCAACCAGCCGCGGGAAAAGCTTCTTCCTTTTGGCATGCTTTCTTATATGAAGCATAGGCGCCATACCCGACAGCACGAATCTGGTTGACAGATTGAACCTCAGTATCCAGTCTTTCTGGCTCTTGTCGGTAAATATGCTTATCGCATTGTTATTTCCCATATTCACCTTATTTTTCAGGGCAACCCTCTCTATGAAGCGCTCATAGTCCTCACTGCTGTCGAACTTCACCCCCGAAAGTGCCCTCACCCCGCGCCGCTTCACATATACATGTCCTGCGTCGATTATCCTGATGTCCGATATGTCCGGATCCGCGATAAGTCCGTCTATGATATAGTAGCTCCACACAAATCTTGAAAACTGCTCATATATATGATTTAGCTGCATTTCCGTAACTCTGTAGGTACTTCTGATGTACTGCTTAACCTCCTCCGCAAAGGTCTCCCTGCTTATCTCACCCCTTTCACACATATTAAATCTTGCAACGTTAAAACCTGAGGTAACGTGATCCACAACCCTCTTCACAATCTCACTCTCTGTAAGACCCGCCGTAGAATCTTCAACCTTGTTACCTGACAGCACACTTTTAGGTGCCGAAAAAATCATGTATACCTCCTCTCACAAACATACAAATGGGTAACTACCTGATTACCGGTAAAAAGAAAAATTTCATGAAATATATATAAGAAAAGCTTGATATCAGCTTCGATACTCATTATATTTATAGCGAAACGCAAAGTCAAGTATCTTTTGCGAAAATAGTTTGCAGTTTTACATATTTTAAGCTAGAATGTAAGTATCACGCAGGTAATTGCGAAGCGCAGTGTGCGACAACCGGACGTTGTGTAATTTTACTAGTACACTTCCGGACACGTTCTCACTCCTTGAAACCAGTAGCGGTACATAAGCGGCTAAAATACAGCCGCTAAGGACCGACTGGTTTCAAAGGGTCCGGAAGTGTACTAGTAAAATTACACAACTGTTTATTGTCAAGTTTGTGCTTCACAATTACCTGTAAATAACACATGTATTGAGGGAGTTAATATTAGTTATGAATGAAAAAGCATTAAGGATTCTTGAATATACCAAGATTATAGATATGCTGTCGGAACAGGCAGCCTCCGAGTTAGGAAAAGAGCTGTGTCGTAAGCTCACACCTATGACGGACATAGAGGATATAAGGAGAGCGCAGAAGGAGACTTCCGACGCTCTTTACAGGATAGTAAAAAAAGGCGGCGTGTCCTTTTCTGGGCTTAAGGATGTAGGAATGTCCCTTAAGCGGCTTGAAATCGGCGCAAGCCTTGGCATGAGTGAGCTGCTTGCGCTCTCATCAATGCTAAGTGTAGCCAATCGTGTAAAGACCTACGGCAGACGCGAGACCGATGATACCTCACGCGACTGCCTTGATACAATGTTCGAGGCAATCGAGCCGCTCACATCACTCAATCGCGAAATTAACCGCTGTATAATTTCAGACGAAGAGATGGCAGACGATGCCAGTGCAAAGCTTAAGGATATCAGAAGGCATATCCGCATTGCCAATGACAAGATTCACTCCGAGCTTAACTCCATGGTAGGTGGTCAGCGCACCTATTTGCAGGACGCTGTTGTGACCACAAGAGCCGGACGCTACTGTATTCCTGTGAAGGCTGAATACCGCTCTCAGGTTCCGGGCATGATTCATGACCAGTCATCATCTGGCTCAACACTCTTTATAGAGCCTATGGCGGTTGTAAAGCTCAACAATGAGCTTCGTGAGCTTGAGCTTAAGGAGATAGAGGAAATCAATGTTATACTTGCCAGCTTAAGCGAACAGGCAGCCCAGTATATCGACAGTCTGCATGCCGACCTGAAGGTCTTAACGCAGCTTGATTTTATTTTTGCGCGCGCCAATCTCTCAAAGCGCTACAACGGCAGCGAGCCTATTATGAATGAGAACGGCTACATCAACATAAAAAAGGGACGTCATCCTCTTATTGATGCCAAAAAGGTTGTTCCTATAGACGTATATCTTGGAAAGGATTTCAACCTTCTTGTCATCACCGGTCCTAATACCGGTGGTAAGACCGTCACACTGAAAACCATCGGGCTTTTTACGCTCATGGGACAGGCAGGGCTTCATATTCCGGCATTCGACGGTTCAGAATTATCTGTATTTAATGAAGTATTTGCCGACATAGGCGATGAGCAGAGCATTGAGCAGAGCCTCTCCACCTTCTCATCACACATGACACATATCGTTGACATTTTAGGCAAGGCAGACTACAGAAGTCTTGTCCTTTTCGATGAGCTATGCGCCGGAACAGACCCGACAGAGGGTGCAGCACTTGCCATATCAATTTTACAGGACTTACACAAGCGCAAGGTCACCTGTGCAGCCACAACCCACTACAGTGAGATTAAGGTGTACGCCCTCTCAACACCGGGTGTGGTAAATGCCTGCTGTGAATTTGACGTCAACACGCTCTCCCCTACCTACAGATTGTTAGTCGGTATTCCGGGAAAGAGTAACGCCTTCGCCATTTCAGGAAAGCTTGGACTTCCTTCCTATATCATCGAAAATGCAAAATCACAGATAGGAGCCAATGACAAGGCATTTGAGGACCTTTTAGCAAATCTTGAGGAGAGCCGTGTCACTATCGAACGTGAGCGCGAGGAAATATCCTCCTACAAAGCTGAGGTTGCCAACCTTAAGCAGGCTCTTGAGGCTAAGCAGGAGCGTCTTGATGAGCGCTCCGATAAGATAATACGCCGCGCCAACGAGGAAGCCGCCGACATCCTGCGCGACGCCAAGGAATACGCCGATGAGGTTATCCGCAAGTTCAACAAGTATGAGCGGCAGGGAGTATCCGCGGCAGAGATGGAGAAGGACAGAAAGGCTGCAAGAGAAAAATTAGATTCCGTGTCCGGAAAGCTCGCCCTCAAAAATGCTCCAAAGCCATCGGGAAAGAATTATTCTGCCAAGGATTTCCACATAGGTGACCGTGTGAAGGTTTTAAGCATGAACCTTGAAGGAACCGTCCACACTCTGCCTGATGCCAAGGGCAACTTGAGTGTAACGATGGGAATATTAAACTCACAGGTCAATATAAAGGATCTTCTTATTCTTGAGGACAATAACAAGATTTCTGCCAAAAAGGGGATGGGCGGTTCAGGAGCACTCAAGGCCTCCAAGACCTTCTCACTCTCAAGCGAAATCAACCTTATAGGAATGACTGTTGACGAGGCAATCGCGCATCTTGATAAATACCTTGATGACGCATACCTGTCACATATCCCTTCCGTGCGAATCGTTCACGGCAAGGGCTCAGGTGCCCTTAGAAACGCTGTCCAGAACCATTTAAAACGCCAGAAATATATCAAATCATATCGACTTGGAACCTTCGGCGAAGGTGACGCAGGTGTCACCATAGCAGAGTTCAAATAATTGTTCTTCAGCTCATAATAGGAGGTGCCTACATGGCAAAACAAAAAATACTTATCGTTGACGATGATAACAATATAGCAGAGCTCATATCACTGTACCTTATGAAGGAATGTTTTGACACCCTGATAGTTGAGGACGGTGAAAAGGCTCTTGAACAGTTCGGACAATTCCAGCCCAACCTTATTCTTCTTGACCTTATGCTTCCGGGCATAGACGGCTATCAGGTATGCCGCGAGATAAGGCGTACCTCCAATGTGCCTATAATCATGCTTTCCGCTAAAGGTGAGGTTTTTGATAAAGTGCTGGGGCTTGAGCTTGGTGCCGACGATTATATAATAAAGCCGTTTGACTCAAAGGAGCTTGTCGCAAGAGTTAAGGCGGTGCTAAGACGTACACAGTCTCAAGCGGCATCACTTGCGGCTGCGCTGCCATCCGAAAATCTTGGTGAATATGTTGAGTACCCTGATTTGCTCATCAACCTCACCAACTATTCCGTAATATACAAGGGACAGAACGTGGATATGCCGCCTAAAGAGCTTGAGCTTCTATACTTTCTCGCCTCATCGCCTAATCAGGTATTTACAAGAGAACAGCTTTTAGACAATATATGGGGCTATGAGTATGTCGGCGATACGCGTACCGTGGACGTACACATAAAGCGCATACGAGAAAAAATACACGATAACGAATACTGGAGTATCAGCACAGTCTGGAGCATAGGCTACAAGTTCGGAGTCAAGAGATCATGAGAAGAAAAATGTTTGTAAGGCTGTTAATCGAATATCTCATTTTTGCTGTGGTAAGCTTTCTTACCATATCAATACATATTCCTAAAATGGCTTATAACCACACAGTAAAAAGTGAATCCGCAGCCATGTATCGGCAGGCGACCTACATCGCCTCCTCATACGGCAGCAACATCATCAATGGCAATGCGTCTGCCGTGCAGTCTGCCACCACACAGCTTGCCGGCATTGACCGCTATCTGCAATGTGAGATAATGATTGTCGAAAAGAATGGCGATATCGTTGCTGACACCTACGGCAGAACAGGAACAGTAGACAGCTTCGACCCTTCCATAAGCGGAAACAAATATTATTTCATAGGTGATTTCTTCGGAACCTTCGACCATGACACATTGACAGTCATCGCTCCAATCAATTCACAGTACACCCTCCGTGGATATGTACTTATCCACAAGGATATTGAACAGATTGCTTCCGATGGCAACACTGTATTCAACTATAATTATATTACTATGATTATAGTACTGGCATACTCAGCCGTCTTTATACTGCTGTACCTGTTCAGGATATATCTTCCGATCAAGAAGCTCACAAAACTTACTCACGGCTATGCCGAGGGCGATATGTCGGCGCGCGCTAAATTTAACCGCGTGGATGAACTTGGACAGCTTGCAAATTCACTTGACTTCATGGCAGGTGAAATTGAAAAGCTTAATGATTACCAGAACAAGTTCATCGCCAATGTCTCCCACGACTTCCGCTCCCCTCTCACCTCTATAAAAGGCTATCTTGAGGCGATGCTTGACGGAACCATCCCCCCGGAGATGTATGAAAAATATCTCAACATCGTTCTCTTTGAGACAGAGCGTCTTAATAAACTCACCGGAAGCCTTCTTACGCTGAACAATATGAATCAGGGAATGATGCTTGACATAAGCAGTTTTGATATAAACGAGATAATCCGCAAAACTATTCTTACCTTCGAAGGTGTATGTGCACAGAAAAAGATAAAGTTTAACCTCACCTTCTCCGACAAGAACACCTATGTAGACGCCGACTACGGCAAAATACAACAGGTAATATATAACCTTATCGACAATGCCATTAAATTCAGCAACAATAATTCCTTTATAAATATTTCAACCTACGAAAAAGGTGAGAAGATTTTTATATCCGTAAAGGATTTCGGTATCGGTATTCCTAAAGATAATATAGAAAAAATCTGGGACCGCTTTTACAAATCTGATTTGTCCAGAGGTAAAGATAAAAAAGGAACCGGGCTTGGTTTATCTATAGTTAAAGAAATAGTTAACGCCCATAAAACTACAATAGATGTAATAAGTACAGAGGGAACAGGAACTGAATTTATCTTTTCTCTCCCAAAAACAAAAGTCGAGGATTAAGATGACGTGCTCCTGTCAAGCAGACAGGCGGCATGTTGTCCATCAATCCCCGGCTTTAAATATTTTATTCAATTCTCAAAAACATAATTTCTATCTGCACGCTGCTAATTCCAGTCAAACGTTCTCGGCTTTCCTTCAAGTCTCATCCCCTCGAAATTGTTCTGTCTCAACGCCTCATAAAGAACGATTGCAACAGAATTAGACAGATTGAGTGAACGTGTATCCCCTATCATAGGAATTCTGATTGAAGTCTCAGGATACTTCTGAAGGATTGACTCCGGAATTCCGGCACTCTCTTTTCCGAACATAATATATGCATTCTCATCATAATGCACATGAGTATATACATTCTTCGCCTTGGTTGTCGCCATGTACAGTCTCGCACCCGGATTTTTCTCCATAAAATCATCGAAGTCATCATACACCGTGACATCAAGGTTAGGCCAATAATCGAGTCCTGCCCTCTTTAACATTTTATCATTTATCTGAAATCCCAATGGACCGATAAGGTGCAGCCTGCTTCCCGTAGCGACACAGGTTCTTCCAATATTTCCGGTATTTGCAGGCATCTCCGGCTCATGAAGAACAATATTCATCATATTACTAGTCCTCTTTCTTAATTGAAATATCAAGCTCTATCGTCTTATCAGAGTCATAGCTCAACGGAACGCATATATTTTTGGCATAGGCGCTTGAGAGCTTGAAATCTCCCTGAATGATACTTGGCGGTGTTATGTCGACAATGATTCCCTTTGTAGACAAAACAGTTGCCGCATTTCCGAATATCATGTTTCCGAGCTCACTTAAGGCGCTGAGCGATATTTCATCAAGCTTTTCTATCGTCATAAAACACATTCTGGAGGCAATGTCACACGCTACCTCCTTAGGCATTGCAAGTAATACAAGTCCACGCATCTGACCTGTTATTCCTATATTAACAACTACCGCTTCATTTTCAAATTCTGTCTGCTTTACATAAGGTCGTCCTATGCTCAGATTCATCTGGCACACATCCTTCATGACCTGCGTTGCCGCCATAAGGAACACATTTATATATTCAACATTTATATCTGCCATATCCATCCTCCTTTAAGGTTTATCAAGATAACGTACTTCATCCCCATTTATAATTTTCTTATCATTATCCGCTGTAAGATAGCCTATTACAGCTGCGGGAATATCTGCCGCGCTGAATTTCTCAAGCAATTTTTCAGGGTGTGGTGTAACCACAAGCATACATCCTGCCGACGCCGCCTCGTAAGGATTGATTCCCATTATCTCACAGAATTCAATTGTCTCCTGCCTCACAGGTATCGCTCTCAGGTCAATATTAAGCCCACACCTGCTTCCCACAGAAAGCTCCCACAGAGCCGCAAATATTCCCTTCTGTGCCGCATCATGCATCGCTGCTGCCCCATTCTCTATCGCAACCCCGGCAGCCGATATAGTACATGCGCGTCCGGCAATGTCATCCATATTTGAAACATACGACAGCGGAAGCCTTTTTAACAGCTCATCCCTATGTTCATCGACAAGATATGCGCTCTCCTCTATGGCTATCCACCCGGCAGCGATGACAGCCATTCCCGCTGAGGCATTTTTAAGGCTCATAAGTTCATGCTTCATGCACATACCTGTCACTGTGATTGTCACCATCTGCGATGAAGTATTTTCACAGGCTTCCGTGTGACCGCCCGATAGCTGTATGCCGCAGTCACCGCACGCCCTATCCACCATGCGAGTGAGCTCCTTGAGCGCCCTCTCATCATACTCTTCCGGCAAAACGAATGCCGCCGAAGCCGCTACAGGTGTTCCGCCGCATGCTGCAATATTGTTAACAGCCCGTATCACGGCAAAATATGGTGCAAGCCGCTCTCCTGTGAGTGCACACTCTGTTGACGTAAGTATATACTTATCACCCACATCTATAACACTGCAGTCCTGTCCAACCGCACCACCGATGACAACCTGTCTGTTTTTTTGAGTTATCAGCTTAAACACAGAGCGGTTAAGTACCGACTCCGATATTTTCTTATTCTTCATACTTTGACCTTTACATACCACTTAAATACTGGTATTCTACTCTAAGAATACTACTTCCACAGGAAGCGAATAACTGTTACAGATATACTGCTATCATCGGAAGCAGCATGGCAAGAACCAATATAACCACTATAACAATTGTTATAATTCTTCTATTTTTTTTGCTATAGAAATTAAACATTTTTTTACCTCTCTAAAAATATAATCACCGGAGGCATACAACATGATACACAACCTTTTACATACACTACCGGTTTCACTGATATTCTGCACCATTGTTATGGGCTTTTTACTTATGTACGAACGCAAAAAACATGCGCGTGAAGCTAAGCGACGTGAAAATAACTTCTGGCAGCGGGAAAACGAAGCTAACTTTGCCCGCCGCAAAGATATTTCCCAGCTACCATATATAAAGATTCCTTATGACTCACTGCCATTTATTCAGAATGCGCATGGTGAAATCGCCGAATATCAGAAGGAGCTCTTAGCCTTCAAGGATTCCAAGCTTCTTAATCTGTCCGGCCTGTCCAACACGGATCTTAAGCTTATGTATGGTGTAGCCAACCTTCCTGAACTGTCACAATACGATGAGGCATGTACCGCCATGTACCGCACGATTGCCAATCTTGGCTCTAACCTTGCCAAGGAGGGCTACCACAGTGAAGCCATCGCTTTTTTGGAATTCGGCTTAGAAGCAGGTTCCGATATAAGCCGCAATTTTTATATTCTTGCCGACGAATATGCCAATGCCGGAAGATATGATGATATTGCAAGACTTATAGAACGTGCCAGGACACTAACATCTCCTATGAAAACTTCCATCCTAAATAATCTGCAGGATAAATATCAGAAGTCTCTTCCATAGGTTGAAAGTATCTTATCAATTTCTCTTGAAGCCTGACTCTTGGTCAGGCTTTCAAACTCTTTATCGAGCACCACTCCATGCTGTCTTATAAGGCTTTTTAAAAAGCTAATCTGCTTTGAAGTAGCGGGCGATTCCTTTTTAGCCGTGTACGCTATGTTTTCCGGAAGGAAAAGTGCTCCATAGTCTTCGTTATCCCGGCTCAGCGCTTCTTCATACATGCAGTCATACAATCTTGCCGCTGCCGCCGCATCGGAAAACGCCCTGTGTCTTGGTTCCTCCACAATCCCATAAAAATTACACAAATTCTCAAGGCTTCTGCTTTCCAAACCTGAAAGTAATTTTCTGGATATCTTATGAGTATCAATACACATTGCCTGATATTTCATCTTCAGGTTGAGAGCCTTCTGGCAGACAAAGCCGTAATCAAATGCCACATTATGACCTAATACCGGCAGCTCTCCTATAAAATCCAACAATTCTTTCAATACCTTATCTATTGCCGGGGCAGATGACACCATATTGTCATCTATCCCCGTAATTTCTGTAATTCTTGGCGGAATATGTATCCCCGGATTGACAAAGGAGGAAAAGCTCTCCATCCTGCTGCCCCCAATGAACTTTACCGCTCCGATTTCAATTATCATGTCATCCCTCGGATTAAGACCTGTAGTCTCCAAATCCAATGCGACATAATCTGTTGCCTTTTCTAACATAATCCTCTTTTCTAATCTAGTATGATATTATCTCATACCCATCATCAGTTACAAGCACCTGAATCTCCCACTGTGCTGAAGGAAGTCTGTCCTGAGTATATGCAGTCCAGTCATTATCCTCATCAATATATATTTCCTGCTTGCCCATATTAATCATAGGTTCAATGGTAAACATAAGTCCCGGAGCCATAACCATCTCCGTTCCTGCCTTGGAAACATAGCTTACGAATGGGTCCTCATGGAACTCAAGCCCGACGCCGTGGCCGCCTATCTCACGGACAACGGAATATCCGTTCTCCTTGGCAAAATCATTGATTGCCTGACCGACATCGCCTAAGAATCCCCATGGCTTAACCTTTGAAAGACCTACATTGAGGCTCTCCTTTGCCACATCCACAAGACGCTTCTTCTCAGGTGACACCTCACCTATGCAGAACATTCTTGATGAGTCTGAAAAATATCCGTCAAGTATTGTGGAACAGTCCACATTGATGATATCGCCCTCCCTGAGCATGACATCGTCGGACGGTATTCCATGGCATACCTGATTATTTATCGAAGTACATACACTCTTAGGAAATCCTTCATAGTTGAGAGGTGCAGGTATTCCACCCATCTTGGTTGTGACATCGTATACCCACTTGTCAATCTCCTCAGTGGTAATTCCGGCCTTGATATGCTCTGCCACATAGTCAAGAACAGCTATATTTATCTTAGCACTTTCCTTTATCTTAGCCACCTGCTCCGGTGTCTTTATAAGCTTATGTGACGGCACAACGGCATGCATAAGTCTCATGCTCTCAAGCTTATCGTCAAAATTACTGTGGCATCTCTTATATTTAAGACCGCTGCCACACCAGCACAAATCATTTCGTCCCGGTCTAATCATTCTTATCCGTTCCTCCTAAAGAACCCTTAAACATATTATACAAAAAATCCGCCTCACATATTACTCCCAGAGCTTCTTTTTGTATACTCCCTGCTCAACGAGCTCCGCAAAAGAGCTCACAACAAGAGCCTTATCCTCCTTATAAGTAACACCAAACCACTTGTCACTTGTAGGAAGCACATGGACATCCGCAATACCTTCCTCAACCATATCTCCGATGATTGTCGGTATAAGGTACTCAGCCTTCATCTCATTGCCCTCAATTGAACCGAGGAATGTGACAAATCTCTTCTCAAGCTCAGGGAATATATCAGGTGTAAGTCCCCACATATTCATGGAAACAGGCTGGTTAAGCGGCACATTTCCATCCGGAGTTGTAGCACAGTTATCTCCCTTGCCAATCTCCTTTGTCTCAACTATCTTAGTGAGTATTCCGTCCTTTACCTGACAGATTCCTCTCGTAACTGTTCCGTTATCGCTGAGTGTATTTCCAACCTCGAAGCCAGCCATACAGAAGTTGAACCTCTTGTCCGACTTAGCCGGATTGCAGAGGTACTCATGTATCTTCTTAAGTCCCTCCTTGCCGTAATAGTCATCGGCATTGATGACGGCGAAAGGCTCATTTACAACATCCTTGCAGGCAAGAATGGCCTGTCCTGTTCCCCACGGCTTCGTTCTTCCGTCCGGAACACTGTAGCCTCCAGGTAAATCCTCCATATTCTGGAACACATACTCAACCTTCACGCGCTTCTCTATTCTGTCTCCTATAGCCTCGTGGAATGCTTCCTCGATATCCTTTCTTATGATAAATACAACCTTATCAAATCCTGCCTCAACCGCATCGTAGATAGAATAGTCAAGAATTATCTCTCCGCTAGGTCCAACAGGCTCAATCTGCTTTATTCCGCCGTATCGGCTTCCCATTCCGGCAGCCATAATAACCAACGTAGTGTCCATAATCATTATTCCTCCAATATATCTTTCCCGCTTACTGCACTGCTTCTATCTTAATCTATTCAAAAATAAAAAGCAACCTTTCTTTAGCCGCTTTCTTCCCAAATCATGCTATTTTATCATAAAAACATTATTTTTTAACTTTTTATACAAATAGTACCTAAATATAAACAGAAAAGCCCTGTTTTAAAAACACTTACTTCATAATAATTGTACCTTCGAACCTTTTGTCATAAGACTGATTATTATGCTCATAAGCATTCTTATGAAGTTGAATTTTTAAATTATGCTGCCAATACACAGGAAAATAGCTATAGAAAAAACGGATTTTTTTTGCTATTATAGGATATGCTTAATGAATACCAAAAGCAAAGAAACGGAGATTATCAAAATGAATAATAGATATATATATGAGACCCATCTTCACACCAGTGAGGGAAGCGCATGTGGACGCGCCAAGGCTGTCGATATCGTGCACGCCTACAAAGACGCTGGCTATACCGGCATAATTATTACCGACCATTTCTTCTACGGCAACACAGCCGTCGACCGCTCCCTTCCGTGGACGGACTGGGTGAATGGCTTCTGCAAGGGCTATGAGAACGCGCTTGAAGAGGGCAGGCGTGTGGGGCTTCAGGTCTTTTTCGGCTGGGAATCCGGTTACAATGGCACAGAATTTCTTATACATGGTCTGGATAAGGAATGGCTTTTAGCACACCCTGAAATAAAGGATGCCGATGTTCCAACCCAGTATGCCCTTGTCCATGAGGCAGGAGGCATGGTTATACAGGCGCACCCTTTCCGCGAAGCCTCCTACATCCCTGAGATAAGGCTGTTCCCGGACTATGTGGACGGGGTTGAAGGTGTGAACGCCACACACAGCGGAACCCTCGCAAGCAAGCGCTGTATGGGACATCCTGAATTCAATGACCGCGCACTCGCCTATGCGAAGGAACACAACCTCGCACTCACGGCAGGCTCCGACCAGCACTCTACTGAGATGGTCTATGGTGGAATGGTATTTGACCGTAAATTAGAAAACAGCCGTGACTTCATCAAGGCTGTTCTTGGAAATGAGGCCGTATGCCTCTTAGACGGCACATACAATCCGTTCAATTAACAGCCATTTTATTGACATATATGCTTAATACATGCTTCACCATGTGTACTCCATATATATTTGAAATATGTATTAGGCTATATCAATAAAAACCGCCTTAAATAAATGTCCGGCTTCATAATAACCACGTAAAAAAGGCACTTCCCGCCAAGCAGGAAGTGCCTTTACGTTATACGTCTTAAATTAATCTAATGTGTATGGCATTAAAGCGATATGACGTGCTCTCTTAACTGCAACAGTAAGAGCTCTCTGATGCTTTGCACAGTTTCCTGT
>JBNMLM010000059.1:0-14497 GCA_050874845.1 Eubacteriales bacterium
ATAATACCATGAATAATGAAACGGATAAAGGTTTTTCATTGATTGAATTGCTGGTTGTCATTGCTATTATGGGTATATTTATCGGTGTTTCCTTCGCTTCAATAGGGCTTATTCAGGCTGGAAACATGACCAGTGTGACCAAGAGCATTGCGACAGGTATTCAGGAGACTCGTCAGAAGACAATGACGCAGAATCTGTTGTACGGATGGCAGTTTTCGGTGAACACGGACGCCGATGGCGGTGTGAGCATGACGGTCACTAAACAGGCAGCCGCTACGCAGGCACCTGTGGACACAGTGACGGAACTGAAAAAATGTGACCTATATTACACTAAAGATAGTGACGAAGAGGTGAAGATTACCGGCTTCGCGATGACATTCGACGCTTCGACAGGTGCGATAAAATCCTTTAATTATACCTTAGCAGACGGCGGAACAGCCATGCAGGCTTCAGGCACCGGAAGGATAAGAGCGGCACACGGAAAAAAGGAGAGCGAACTTACCATATTCTTTGCAACAGGAAAGTATGAGGTTAAGTAGTATGAGACTTGGCAGAGCACATAAACGGTACAGATTTTCGGATAACAGGGGCATAACTCTCATAGAGGTTCTTATAGGAATTGCCATAATGGGTATTGTTTCATCGATGATTTCGGCCATAATGGTAGGTGGGACTAATTTTTTCAGGAAACAGAGTGCCACAATAGATTTACAGAATGATTCACAGCTTATTACCTCATCAATGTCCGCGGCGATACTTGAAGGAACGAATTTTACGCTTGAAGAGGATAAGATGATGGATGGCAGGAAGGTTGTATATTTTACTACCGGGACGCCTGCTGCAGAGGGGGAGAATAAAGCGGTCGCAAAACAGTATATATGGGTAGAGGATAGTCCGTATGGTGATGCAGGGTATCTTTATATATATGATGCGGGAGCAGTGGTTGATTACAATAAGGGCAATTGCATATCGGAGCTTGTCAGATATTTTGAAATTACAGTTGGTGTTACAGAAGTAACAACAGATGCTTCGGGCAACGCCGTATATACATATAACAGCAGCGTCAAGGAGACGAATAAGATTGAGAAAATTAGCGTGAGCTTCACTCTGGCCAACTCTAAGTCCGAGCTTACGCAGAGCATAGAGATTAAGCCAAGAAATACTGTGGCGGATTTTAAAAAGATAGAGTCCGGCACATAGAACCAGCTACACAAGTATGAAAGAAAGTGGGTTGATGTTTATGAGAAATATTAAGAATCTGAAGAGAAACGCAAAGAAGATAGTTGCTGCTATGTTATCTGTTGTGACTGCGGTGACACTTATGCCGATGCAGGCTGTACAGGGAAAGGAGACCTCACATTTGGCTTCGGGTGTGGCTGATATCAATACGTCGAATGTGAGTTTGTCCGTCAGTGCAAGCGTGCAGAGAGCACTTGATGCGGGGCTTAAGAACAATTCCGGGAGAGAAGATGTTATAAGAGCTGTGCTTGACGACATAGAGGAGCTCCCACAGTACGGCAATCCTGATTTTACATCCATTACAAGGGGTACAGCAGAAAGACCTTTTGTCATACTTGAGATTGCGCCGGCTGAGGAGTGCGGTGAGCTGGGATATCTTGTGAGCGGATGTGAACCTATCAGAATGGAGGATATGTTCGGCTTTGGAGAGTATACAAGAATATCGGAGACATTGACAACGGGATATTTGACGGATGTACCTTCCGGGACTTTCTTTTTCATGGATGAGCCGGAGGGAAATGCCTCCAATTATGGCTCATACAGAGGTAATCTTCAGAACTGGGCATGGAGAATTAATCAGTATGGCGGACAGTCATTCGTACATAAGGGCTATTATGAGTATGTAGGCACAGGTAAGGGCTATTTCTCCATTGAAGCAGGAAAGATGGTAAAAAAAGGTGAGAACAGTGGAGAGTATATCTGGCACACTGTCAATTCATTTGAGGCTTCACAGTATGAAGGCGTAGAGTTTGATGACGACATTGCCGATGCGGCTGCCAAGGTCGGTGAAAGAATATATACAACCAGAACAAGCTATAATTCCAAGCTTGACGGTTCGGATTCAATGATGACTGTTGATCAGGTCGTTGAGGTCAGCGGTATGTATAAGGTGTATACGAACAAGGAAAATTTCCTTAAGGATACCCTTCTGTTGGATGATGAGGCTGCCGCCGGATACTCATGTGTGATAAAGACTATCACGGCGCAGGAACTCAACAGCACTCCTGAGTGGGTTGATTACGCAGACCTCATATATATCTTCCCGGGAAACCACAACACGGAGATCGTGAGTGCGTGGAAGCAGACGATAAACGGTGCACCGGCAAATCGACTTGGACATATATCCACAACAACGAATTACCCAATCAACACTTTTGAAATCAATGATATATCTGCCGATGCAACCATGAAGATTTTTAACAGGGTTTCGGCGGCTGAGAACTACGCTTCAATAATAATTGACAACCGACTTTATGATTTCAGTCAGAGCACACTTACATCACTTACGACAATGAACAATGTAAGTATGGATATATTCGACTGGAGCTTCAAGGATACGGGCAAGGATTATCAGGCTACAGCCAGCAGCAACAATGTATATAAGCTCAGCGTCATGCTTATGTCGATGAATCCTAATTTCTTTAAACAGCTATATTTGCAGCCGGGAAATGAGATTGTAAAGATTGTAAACGGTGAACTTGTGGATACACTCCAGAAATCGCCTGCTAATACAAACTGGTCCGGATATACCTTCCAGCTTATGGAGAAGGATTATTCAGGTAATTTGTATAATTATTTTACATCATCCGAGAACTGGTTTTTGTATGGAAGCTGTTCTAATCTGAGTGAACAGAAGTATAAGACTTATGTTGACAATCACATATTTACCTTCAACGGTAATTCATGTGTGACCATGCAGTTTGTAAATGAGTATGGTGGTCTCGGCTCGGATAAACAGATGCAGGATGGAAAGTATCTGTTCAGCGATTTCAGGGATTATCTTGATGAAAATGCGGATACATTCAGATATAATGCTGATAAGGCCGACTCGTCGGATGCCGTGAGATATATTCTCGGTATAGGAAACAAAAAACCTTATTATGGGGAAGATATGACTCTTAAGATTCTTGACATTGAGCCGAGTGTGGGGCTTGATTCGTCAAGTAAGCCTGAGTGGACGAGAACAGAGAATTATATAAGACGTCTTATCCCTGATTTTCAGGGAAAGATTGAGGTCACACACATGACAACCGCGGAGTACATCGGAAAGGTTGATGACATCAACAGTGATTATGACCTTGTATATATCGGACTTGATACCGGTGGATATAATGTAAAGACCAATGCGCAGGTACTTTTCAATGATGGTTCGAGTACATGGGGAAACACGATCACGGATTTCAATGACGATTCTCTTGACGGAAAGATATATTTCCACCTCGGAGATAAGATGGTGTCAACCTGCTATACAGGCGGTAACCGTAATCGTTCTGTAAAGTTCATATATAACAATGCCGGCACAGGCATTGTCTCAAGTGAGGAGCTCCGCTTCGCCGGAAATGATATTACAAATATCAAGAAGGATGAGCTTATCAGTTTCATCGCTTCCGGCAAGCCTATTGTAGCAGAAAAGTATCTTTATGACCTTGAAAAGTTCTTTATAGATACAAGCTCTATTCTATACAGTCTTGTGAACAGTTATAGGAATACGGACACTGAGATAAAAGGAATTTATCTGTATTCGGACACAAAGAGACTTCAGGATACCCTGAGAAATCAGGCTGAGGACGTTATATTTACAGCGGTTCCTGCACTTTACAATGGAACAACGGTTAGCGACATCAACCCTACGATATCCAATCCTAATTATCTTCCGGTTAATGGAGACGGAGATGCGTATATGACGTTTGAATTTACCGTTCCGGGAGAAGGCTATAATTATCGTATCTATGTGGATCAGGACAGGGACAGCAAGTTTTCTTCGGGCGAGATTGTACAGGAGGGAACAGCAACATACAATGATGAGAACAAAGGCGTGAATACATGTACCTATGAGGTTGCTTCAAGCATTGTGGGCATTGTACAATGGAAGATAGAAGTATATAGGAGCGATAACACGAATGTGAGATATACACAGACGGGGTCTTCCGCAGCAAGGCTTCGTTCCGATACGGAGAAAAAGAAACTCAAGGTACTTCAGATTATGCCGAAAAATGATTCAAGCCTCCTTAATCTGGAGACGAATGATTTGTTCAAGAAGAGATACTCCAATCTCAATGATTTTGATGTGACAGTCCGCACGATTACATGGTCGGATTTTGAAAAATTCTTTGCAGGAGAAGGATTCGAGTTCGACTTATCGAAGGACATAAGCAGCACGAATCCGGATGCAGGCGTTCTTGCCGGTGTATCGGATGAACTTGACAAGTCGGGACACGAGATTAAGTCGGAGCTTGATGGTCGGAGTATAGGAAAACTCAGCTCCTACAATATGATTATAGTTGGATTCGGGGATACTTATGGTGCTGTTGATTTGAGCAATGACAATGGTGCTGTTGAATATCTACAGTATTACACGAAGCTTGGAAAGAGTATTCTTTACACGCATGATATCACTTCACTGTATAATCTTAAATACAATGGAAATAAGACCTTCGGCTATACATCAAATGCTATGCTGCGTGATATTATGGGTATGAACCGATATAGGGCGGTGAGCAGTGAGCTGACAGGAAGGCTTAGGGATGCACTCACCGGATATCAGTCAACCATAAGCTATGATGAGATTTCCAGTGATCAGAAGCAGGGCTTTACATATTATGCGATGAAGAAGCAGGGCTGGACTAAGAATCAGACAGATTGGAATAATTCTAATAAGAATAATAAGCTTCCATACAGATACATGATAACCAACCCACAGGGAAATGCGGTTGTCAGTGAGAATAGTGTATCAAGCAGTACAGGTTTTGCAAACAACAATGATTTGACTACAACTGCAACCAAGGTAAATGAAGGACAGATAACAACTTATCCTTATAAGATATCGGATGTCCTTCCGATTGCACCTACACATGGGCAGTGGTATCAGTTAAATATGGAGGATAAGGAAGTTACTGTATGGTATTGCTTATCAGATCCTGTTGCAAGTGACAATGCTGGAAAGGGAAGCGCAAGAAGCTCATCGTCCGCAGGAAATGGTGACGGAAGTGCACTTACCTATGGTGTATCTCCTAATGATGCTGCCAATAACTACTATATCTATAGTAAGGGTAATGTATTCTATTCAGGCGTTGGACACTCGGCAGTATCCGGTGATATGGAGGCAAAGCTTTTTGTCAATACAATGATAGCGGCGTACAGAATAAGCTATGATGCACCTACTGTTAAGATTGAGAAGGCTGATATGACATCGGGTGTCGGTGCCGGACAGTCATCTGCTTATGATCTCAGTGTTGACAAGAACAGTGACAAGGATTATTCGGCTAATGTACCTGATGAATATGCGGATTATGTGCGCATATATTTCAGACCTGAAGATATGAGCTTTTCAAATGATATGGATGTGCGCATATCGTATGCGAAGAAGGATGGCAGTACGGGCTATATCACGGAGATATGGACGGGTGAAGCTCATGGTGCGGAGGCTGCCGGTACTGTTCATACGGCTAATGATACAGATCGGTTTTTTGCCGACCTTAGTAATGATGGACTCTATTATTTCTACTATAAGAAATCGGATATCAGATCTGTGAGCAACACATTTACGTTCGAGGTTAACAATAACCGTTCCGCAGATGCAGGGCTTGCATATATGAAGCTTAACCTACAGAGCTTATATTATCTTGATTAACATAATTATAAAAAACATGTAGCTTTGAGAATTATGCAGTTTTGAAATGCATGTAGTCTTGAAAATCATGCGGTTCTAATCAGATAGGACCGCATGATTTTTTTGCCTATTATGGCGGAATGTTAATCAATGGTTTAAAATATATTCGATTCATTCTATTTAGCACGGTTTCTATTGCCATTAGCCATATAAAGTGCTATATTAGTCACAAAGCATATTTCTTTAATTCTTCTATTTAAAATATACCGTGTATTATCGGTAGTCTTATTTATCAGAAGTTCATGCTTTTATTCCAGCAACCACAGGAAAGACGGTACACAACCAAAGAACAGTGCAGTTGATACTAATTAGACAATGTGCAGTTAGACAACGTACAGGATGTTATGCGCAGCATGTAAGGAGAGGAAGCTTTATGGGGAAGATGACAAGCAGTGAAGAAGCGAGAGCATTGAATCCGATAGATGATTTGATGTTCCGGAAGATGGCGGAGGATGTGGGTTTCTGTGAGGAGATACTGCGGGTGATACTTGAGGATGATGAACTTCGGGTGCTTGAGACGATACCGCAATGGACAGGAACGAATCTGCAGGGGCGTTCGGTGATTCTTGATGCGAAGTGTCTTAAGTCGGACGGCAGGCAGGTTAACATTGAGGTTCAGAAAGAGGATGACGATGACCACCAGAGGAGGGTGAGATACAACGGAGCGATACTCACCACCAATATCTCAGAACCGGGGACAAAATTCAAAAATGTTCCTGATGTATGTATTGTATTTATCTCAAAATTTGATATATTTAAGGGGAAGAGTCCGATATATCATGTTGATAGGGTTGTGAGGGAAACCGGTGCTGTGGTTGACAATGGCTTTGAAGAGATATACGTCAATACGAAGGTCAGAAATGATTCGGATGTATCAGAATTAATGCGAATCTTTGTCGAGGACAATGCCTACAGCAACCGTTTTCCGAAAACGTCGGAGATTAAGAGAAGATACAAGATAGTCGACGGAGGTGGAGATATGGGAAGTGCTATTGAGAGGTTTAAGCAGGAAGGGAGAACAGAAGGGCAGATGGAAGTATTTGACAAATTGTTGCGGAAAAAGATTATAAGCTATTCGGAAGCCGCAGACATGGCAGATATGACGGAAGAAGAGTTTAAGAAAAGATATGATGAATATATAAGGGAAAATACACAGGCTTCAGAAGAGCAGATGTGAAAACGTCGAAAGCTAAGAGAAATATATAAGCTACACATCTTCCCTGCTTTCATTGCAGAATACAATGAGCAGGGAAGATTCATAAAATTGTTTAATCTTATTTCAGCAGTATCCGGTCTGTTTCAGACCACATTTCAATTTTAATTTGTGAAATATTTAAAGAAGTTACTCGGAAATTACATTATTAATAATGTCAATGTTATGAAAAAGCATGGATTACAAAGAATTATATATAGGAGTTTAATGAGGTTACAAGCCTTTTTCATTTTGAGAATATAAGAATGGAGGATTTGCTATGGTGAGCAAGGTGGGCTGTGCGATGGTCACAGCGATGGGTGCCACGCTGCTTGAGGTGGAGGCAGATGTGTCGGGCGGGCTGCCGGACATAGAGATGACGGGCAACCTTGGAAGTTCAGTAAAGGATGGCAGGGAGAGGATAAGGGTTGCAATCAAGAAGTGCGGTTATCCTTTCCCACAGGGACGGGTGACAATCAATATTGCACCTGCGGCGATGCGCAAGGAGGGGACAAGCTTTGATCTTGCGGTTGCATGTGCCATTCTGGAGGAGATAGGTATTATTGCGGAGGATAAACTGAGGGGCAGAATTGTGATTGGAGAACTTGGGCTTGATGGCGCGGTTATCGGCGTGAGAGGTGTGCTTCCGGCGGTGCTTGAAGCGAAGAAGCAGGGATATGCAGGGTGCATAGTTCCTGCGGCAAATTACTCAGAGGCACTTATGGTGCCGGAGATAGAGATCGTTCCTGTGCGGCATTTATCGGAGCTGGTGGACGAACAGGGCGGCAAGAAATCTCATGCTGTTATTGACGATGACGAAACCAATGGCAAATGCAGCGATGAGGATAGAGCAAACTCGGATTATTCGGACATATATGGTCAGGAGTACGCCAAGAAAGCCATTCTCACAGCCGTTGCGGGAAGACACAACATACTGCTCATGGGTCCTCCGGGTGCAGGAAAGACGATGCTTGTATCGCGTATTCCAACCATTATGCCCGGCATGTCTAAGAATGAACAGCTTGAGCTTGCCTGCACTTACAGCATAGCAGGAAAGCTTGGTGATAGAACGGATATGGGTATAAGACCATTTCGCGCGCCCCATCATTCAATCACATCGGCGGCGCTTGTAGGCGGAGGACGGTTGGTAGAGCCGGGGGAGGTATCGCTTGCGTCCAAGGGAGTGCTTTTTCTTGATGAGCTTACACGCTTTGACACAAGGGTTGTTGAACAACTGAGAGAACCACTTGAGTCTGGCAGAATTGTAATTAACAGGGTTACAGGCTCCTATGAGCTGCCGGCGGATTTCATGCTTGCGACGGCAATCAATCCCTGCGCATGCGGTTTCTACCCCGACAGGACAAGATGCCGATGTACCGCATGGGATGTGAACAAGCACTATGGGCGCATAAGCAGACCGATACTTGACAGAATTGATATATCTATATCATTGCAGAGGGTAAGCTTTGACGAGCTAATAGGTAAAAAGAATATCTATAAAGCAGATACAAAGAAGGAAAAAGCTGTCAAAAGAGACATCTTAAAAACAGATAAAAGTGTCAATAAAATAACATATACATGTGAGGATATATCACACGAATCTGAATATTTTGACAGCCAAAACATGAGAAAAATTGTTGAGCGTGTGTGGAGAATCCAACAGGAAAGGCTTGGCGAGGGACGGTATAACAGCAGGATGACGAACGATGAGATTAAGAAATACTGCCGACTCGATGATATATCTGAGAAGCTTATGAGGGAGGCGTATGATGTATACGGACTGAGCGCCAGAGGCTACTATAAGCTGCTAAAGGTGGCACGTACGCTGGCGGATATAGATGGAGCAGAGAATATAGAGGAGTGCCATGTGCTTGAGGCACTGAGCTACAGGGTGAAGGATAAGGGGGACGAATGATGGACGAAGAGAATAAGCATATCAGGGCGTGGTTCTGGCTCACCAATCTGCCGGGCTACGGATATAAGAAGCTGGCGGCACTCAGGTCGGCGGTGGATGATGTGTGCGAACTGTATGAGCTTGAGGAGAATGTAGGACGGGAGAAGGCGGAGGAGTTCTTAAGACAGACATTTGTTTTATCGGATATAAAATATAATGACAAGGAGATGGAAGCTTTTTTTGACAGAAGCCTTAAGAGCAGGATTGAAAAGGAATTTGAAAGGCTCACAGTGTCGGATATGAACATGGTCTGCATTGATTCGAGTGAGTATCCTGAAAAACTTAGGGATATTTTTGATGCACCGTACATACTCTATTATCGCGGAAGCCTTCCGGAACAGAATCAAAAGACGGCGGCGATTGTCGGGGCGAGGGCGTGTAGCGAATATGGCAGAAACATGGCAAAGGATATTGCCGCGCAGCTTGCACGGTATGGAGTACAGATTGTCAGCGGGTTTGCGAGAGGGATAGATACCGCATCGCATAACGGTTGTCTCGGTGTTGATGGCGGAAGGACATTTGCAGTATTTGGGAGTGGAATCAATCATTGCTATCCGCCGGAGAATCGCTTTACATACGATGAGATAATACAGAAGGGTGGCGGAATAATTTCTGAATATCATCCCGACACGAAGCCGTTATCGGGATTCTTTCCTATGAGAAATAGGATTATAAGCGGGCTGGCGGATATTGTGATTGTTGTTGAAGCCGGAGTTAAAAGCGGTTCTCTTATAACTGCCGACCACGCGTTAGAGCAGGGCAGGACGGTCATGGCGCTTCCGGGAAGAGTGACGGATGTGCTGAGTATGGGATGCAACAGACTGATATGTCAAGGTGCTGCTGTCATAACATGTATGGACGATATTTTATTCGAATTGGGGCTATCAGAAGTACAAAATTATTCTGTCAATATAAAAAATTCACAAATAAAACTTGCAAAGCCTGAGAAAATGTTGTATAGTCATTTAGATTTTAACCCGCAGAGCATTGATGATTTAATTCGTAAGAGCGGAGTGAGTTCTAAGGAGACAGCGGAATGTCTTGTAAGATTGGAGCTTGCCGGACTTGCTAAACGAATTGGAGGAATGTACGTGCGAGGAAAATAATAACTGGAGGAGTTGTCATGGCAAAATATCTTGTAATCGTTGAGTCCCCGGCAAAGGTGAAGACCATCAAGAAATTTCTTGGTTCTAATTACGAAGTGGTTGCATCACAGGGCCATGTTCGTGATTTGCCTAAGAGTACACTGGGAATAGATACGGAACATGACTTTGAACCAAAATATATAACAATAAGAGGTAAGGGAGATATACTTGCTCACCTTCGAAGAGAAGTGAAAAAGGCGGATAAGGTTTATCTTGCAACCGACCCCGACCGTGAAGGAGAGGCTATTTCGTGGCACCTTGCACAGGCACTTAAGATAGATGATAAGGATATCAACAGAATAAGCTTTAATGAGATTACCAAGAATGCTGTTAAGGCTTCAATAAAGGAGCCTAGAAAGCTGGATATGAATCTTGTCGACGCACAGCAGTCTAGAAGAATACTTGACCGTATGGTTGGTTACCGTATCAGTCCTGTACTCTGGGAGAAGGTGAAGAGGGGCTTAAGCGCCGGACGAGTTCAGTCGGTTGCACTTAGAATCATCTGCGACAGGGAAGCGGAGATAAATGCTTTTATTCCTGAGGAATATTGGACAATAGACGGTATTTTTAAAGTCAAGGGTGAGAAAAAGTCGTTGACGGCAAAGTACATTGGCGATGGAAATGGCAATGCAGCTATTCATAATGAGAGCGAGAAGGATGCGGTTCTTGCCGGGCTTAAGAATGGTGCTGCTAAGATAGATGAGGTAAAAAAGAGTGAGAGAATAAGAAAAGCTCCTCTTCCGTTTACGACGAGTACACTTCAGCAGGAAGCTGCCAAGGCGCTTAATTTTTCAACCCAGAAGACCATGCGTATCGCACAGCAGTTGTATGAAGGCGTAGATATAGACGGACATGGTACAATCGGTATCATAACCTATCTGAGAACCGATTCCACAAGAGTTGCAGCAGAAGCGGATGTTTCGGCTCGCGAATATATAAAGAATAACTACGGCGTTGACTATTATTGTCCGATAGATAACAAGAAGGAGAATGATAAAAAAATTCAGGATGCGCATGAAGCAATCAGACCTACCGATATTGAGCTTACGCCGGCTAAGATTAAGGATTCGCTTGCTCGTGATCAGTTCCGTCTGTATCAGCTGATATGGAAGCGCTTTGCCGCAAGCAGAATGCAGCCGGCGAGATATGAGACAACCACAGCTAAGATTACAGTTGGCGAACATCATTTTTCATCATCATCATCAAGGCTTGTGTTTGACGGATTCATGTCGGTATATGCCGAGGCTGATGAAGAGAAGGAAGAGAACAATTCAATGGTGGGAAGCCTGAGTACGGATAGCGTTATTACTCTTGAGGATACGGATAGTAGACAGCATTTCACACAGCCGCCTGCGCATTACACCGAGGCATCACTTGTAAGAACGCTTGAGGAACTTGGAATAGGACGTCCAAGTACCTATGCACCTACAATAACAACCATCATTAATAGAAGATATGTTGCCAAGGAAAATAAAAATCTATATGTTACGGAACTTGGAGAGGCTGTAAATTCAATAATGATGAAGGCGTTCCCTGTTATCGTGGATGTCAACTTTACGGCTAACATGGAATCACTTCTTGACGGTGTGGCTGATGGAAGCATACAGTGGAAGACTGTTGTAAGAAACTTCTATCCGGATCTTGACGAGGCGGTTAAGAATGCTGAGAAGGAGCTTGAGGAGGTTAAGATTGAAGATGAGGTTACAGATATTCCATGTGATGTATGTGGACGAATGATGGTCATTAAGTACGGACCGCATGGTAAGTTCTTAGCCTGCCCGGGATTCCCTGAATGTCGGAATACTAAGCCGTATCTTGAGAGAATAGGTGTTGCCTGTCCTAAGTGCGGTAAGGATATTGTAATTAAAAAGACGAAGAAGGGAAGAAAGTATTTCGGATGTGAAGGATTCCCTGAGTGTGATTTCATGTCATGGCAGAAGCCGTCGGACAAGAAATGTCCTGAATGTGGCGGATATATGATTGAAAAGGGAAATAAACTTGTCTGTGCGGATGAACACTGCGGATATGTCATGGATAAAAACTAAAATTCTTGAGCATGAAATAGAATATTAAGAATTATAACAATTATTCAGACTATTCACAAAAAAATATACAAAAACTATTGTATATTCAAATAATTTATGCTAAACTTAGCAAGTAGAAGCAATAATATTCTATTTGCTAAGTTTTTTGTTGATAAAGGTAAGTTATTATTTATATGGAAAGGGTGGTTGCACGGATGAGCGTTCAGTTACTTGATAAGACAAGGAAAATCAATAAACTTTTGCACAACAATAATTCTCACAAGGTGGTATTTAACGATATATGCCAGGTTCTCAGTGAGATATTGATGTCCAATACTCTTGTTATAAGCAAGAAGGGCAAGGTGTTAGGAAGCAGCACCTGTGATGGGGTAGAGGAGATTAAGGAACTGATTGATGATGAGGTCGGAGAATTCATTGATCACATGCTTAATGAGCGTTTACTCAGTGTTCTTTCAACAAAAGAGAACGTCAATCTTGAAACCCTTGGCTTCGGAAGAGGAGATGCTAAAAAGTATCAGGCAATTATCGCACCTATAGATATTGCAGGTGAGCGTCTTGGTACATTGTTTATGTATAAGTGTGACAGCCAGTACGATATTGATGATATAATTTTATGTGAGTATGGTACAACGGTTGTTGGACTTGAGATGATGCGTTCGGTCAACGAGGAGAATGCAGAGGAGACAAGAAAGATTCACATTGTAAAGTCCGCAATAAGTACATTATCATTTTCAGAGCTTGAGGCTATCAAGCATATTTTCGAGGAGCTTGACGGCAACGAGGGAATTCTGGTAGCAAGTAAGATTGCCGACAGAGTGGGAATTACACGTTCGGTTATAGTAAATGCACTCAGAAAGTTTGAGAGTGCAGGTGTTATTGAATCAAGATCTTCGGGAATGAAGGGAACATATATCAAGGTTCTTAATGATGTGGTTTTTGATGAACTTAAGAAGATAGATCTTACTGAATAACAGACTGATTATATTTAAAAAGAGTGCGCTGCTCTGCTTGGAACAGCGCATTATTTGAATTAATATGTAAGATATTGTAAAAAAAGCTTGTTTTTTCCCGGGGATGCCTTATAATTGATAAGAAGAATGTATTACTTTGTGGTTTTTTGTAAAATTGATGAATTTATTATCATAAAGGAGAATGAAGAATGTTTGAATCTGGAGCATTTGGATATGTCAATGTGCTTTCATCGGCGGCAGATGCGGCATGGACGAGGAATGAGATACTCAATAACAATATAGCCAATGTCGATACACCGGGCTTTAAAAGACAGGACATGAAGTTTGAGAGCCTTCTGCAGAATGAGATTGCAAGGCAGGGAAAGACGAATTCCACACTAGACCAGAAGGTGGCTAATGTTGATTATACAAGACTTAAGCCTTATGTATATACGGATAACTCACAGTTGTCAACGAGACTTGACGGCAATAATGTGGATATCGATGTAGAGGAGGCGGAGCTTGCTTCTAACCAGTTGATGTACGACGGCATAATAGAAGGGCTTAATAAGGAATTCGAGAGAATGAAGTCTGTTCTTTCTAAATAGAAATAATTTTGCAGGAGGTTAATTATGGCACTGTTTAGTTCATTTAATATAGCATCATCGGGAATGACTGCGCAGAGACTCAGAATGGATGTTATTTCCGAGAACATAGCTAACGTAAAGACTACAAGGACAAATGAAGGCGGAGCTTACATTCGCAAGAATGTTGTCCTCAATGAGAAGGGAAATAATTATGGAATCCGCACGTTCAGCGAGATTTTTGACGCTACCAGAAGCGGAGCAGGCAATGGAGTTAAGGCAACAGCCATAGTGAATGATACAGATACACCTATGGAGCTTGTATATGATCCGTCACATCCTGATGCGGACGAGAACGGATATGTCACATATCCTAATGTCAATATCATAACAGAGATGACAGATCTTATTGATGCTTCACGTTCATTCGAGGCGAACGCAACAGCGTTTGAGGCGTCTAAGAGCATGGCAAGCAAGGGACTTCAGATAGGTAACTAAATTTTATTACACAATAGAAGTGGGGAATACTTATGTCAACAGTTAATATACTATCAGGTGTATCATCAGATTACGGTACTAATTCGATTACTAATAGTTTAAAGACCGGGAAGTCGGAAGGGTCCGGCAGCTTTGATGAGCTGTATCAGGCAGCAGTTAACCTGATTTCGGGAACGAACGGTTACATACAGCAGGCACAGCAGGCTGAGATTGATTATGCG
>JBNMLM010000060.1:0-14178 GCA_050874845.1 Eubacteriales bacterium
ACATTTATCTCACTCTTGCCGGACAGCTTGTCAAGGACATACTGTGCCTGATAGCTTCCCGCTACATTCTCATCGGACGCAACATAGATATATTCATCCGCCTTAAGATACCCCTCATCAGGACTGTTATTTACAAATATTACCGGCAGGCCATCTGCTGCCCTCTCAACCTGAAGCGCCGTATCGACATCCATAAGTCGGCATATTACCGCTGTGTAGCCCTGACTCTTAGCCTCCTTAACCTGTGCTACCTGCTGCTCTGCAGACTGATCCGCATAGACAATGTCATGTCCTATTCCCTGTTCATCGCACGCCGACTCTAATGCCGCTACCAGCATATCCCTGAATGCATCTCCCTTAGCACATGTTGCTATAAGAATCTTGGCATTGCCTGTTGCTGCTGTCCCTTTACCGCTTGAACACCCTGTCAACAATATAGAAAGCATTGACACACATAACAGCAAAGAGCATATTGATCTTCTTATATATTTCATATCACGGTCCCTCCTATACTCTGAAAGAATTAATCTGAGTCATAAGCTTTTCCGATGTGTCGGCAAGCTTTCTTGCTGTCTCAGCTACCTTCTCACTGTCATCTGTAATATTCTTTGATTCAGAAGCAATATTTCCGGCATTTCGTGAAATAAGCTCCGCACTGGCTGCCTGTTCCTCTGTTATAGAAGCCACATTAGTAGATACATCTGCGACCTTTAACATATTGGCTGCCATGTCGTTTACCACCCTGTTAGCTTCTACAATGTTATCATATATCGTATCAAATGTTGTCACTGCCTGATGTACAAGCTGGCTGCTTTCATTTATCTCGTCAACACTGGCTTTCGCCTTATTTACAGTCTCCTCAACCAATCTCGTGACTTCATTTATAAGTGTCTGTATCTTCTGTACAGATTGGTTACTGTTCGTTGCAAGACTTCCTATCTCTGTTGCAACAACCGCAAATCCTCTGCCTGCGTCTCCCGCTCTGGCTGCTTCTATTGAGGCATTAAGCGCCAGAAGATTCGTCTCATCGGCAATCTCACCAATCATTCCAACTATCTTATTGATTTCAAGCGAAGCAGTTCCGACCTTATCAATTGATTCCTGAAGCCCATTTATGGACTGTTCTATAAGCCCCATAGCCTCGCCGACCTTCTGCATATCGCTCTTGCCCGCTTCTGCGACCTCAACTGTGACATTCATCTTGTCCTCGGCATTGTTGCTGCTATCCCTTGTATCAGAAACGACAAGTGCAAGTGCTGTTGCGCTCTCCGCAATTTCCTGAACGGAGGTTGAAAGCTGGTCAACTGTACCGTTAAGTTCCTCTATGGTCTTTGACTGCTTAAGCGAAGCCTCATACAGTCCACCTGAGACGGATGAGCTCGACTCCGCCTGTCCCTTCAAGGTCTCAGAGACATTGGAGATATCGTTTATCATACTTCTCATTGCGACTGTAAAATCCTTCATGCTGTGACCCATGAGCGTAATCTCGTCATTTCCCTTAGTCTTGATATCCACCGTAAAATCGCCGGAAGCCATTGTCACAATAGAATCCGTGAGCGAACGGATTGGCTTAATCATAAAATGAACCATTCTCTCCATAAGCACCAGAAGAACCACAAGGACAACCACTGCAACCACTATCATTGTCGTTCTGAGCGTTGCAAGCTCTGCAAAAATAGTAGTCTCCGGCACATAGGAGACAAGCACCCAGTTAGTTCCCGATATCTCCATGAAGTCAACGATGTTTCCATCAAGTGTCATCGCGGTGTAATTCTGCTGTGATATCCTGTTTCCTATTGTTCCAAGGAAGCCTGTACTATCGCTGGGCTTTCCTGCCAATGTGTCATCACTCTTTGATAACACGCTCAGGTTCTCCTTATCAACAAGGATTGCCTGCGCATCATCCATACTGATAAACGAATTGACAATAACCTGTATGTGGGCAATCGGCACATCTACAATAAGAAGTCTTGTATTCTTTGCCTTTGCATTGCCTCCCGCTGTTTTCGAATCGCGTAGTATAGCACCGGCACTCACCACATCCGTCCCGGCTTCATTGGCATGGACATCACCGAATGCCATATTAACTCTTGTCAATGCCTCGTTATACCATGTTGAAGATGTATCAGCCGTCTTTTTATAGCCCACACCAGCCGCCTTCATAACCTTTCCCGATGTGTCCGCTATGTAAAATCCGTCCGGATAATCAGAGCTTCTTCCATAATAGCTGTCAAGCAGGCTCTGAAGCTGTGCATCCGTGTAGTCCATCGTCTCAATATCCTGCTTAAAGGTATTGAATACATTCAGATTCTCCGACATCCACGCCTCAATCTGTGACGCCTGATTCTTGGTAGAAAGTTCAAGTAACTGCATTGACTGATCCGTAATTATGTTCTTGGAAATCGTATACGAAATTATAATCAGGATAAGCACAAGAATCAGCACCAACGCACTGACCGCAGCAAGAATCTTGGTTTTGATTGAAGTTATGGACTTCCTCTGCGCTTTCTGCTCTCTCATATAAAAAATCCCTCCTTGAAGTGGTAATATATAAGTAATACACAATCTGAAAAACCAGATGTTTATTGTTAAATATTACCACAATAAGAGGGATTTTTCTATAGCTTTTTGGCTGATTTCGTCAATAAAAACGCCTTTCGAGCAGGTTGGGGATGTTTTCCATTAAGCAGAATTGTATCTGCATACCCAATTAGTAGGTCATCGAAAATTTCTTCCTGTTAAATACATTTTGACGCGTATTCCTTCACAACGCTGTCCTCATCTATTTTTCCGGACAAAAAGTCTTCCCAGAAAGATTTATCGCCGGTGAACGTAAGATTGGCTTTCTCATCAAATCTGTCAATAAAATCCCACACCTTCCTGGCACTTGCAGAATCGGTGTACTTGATTTCCCACTGCTCTATCACTTCACCGTCCTTGAATTTCTTGCTGATTATTCCATCCTCTCCAAAAGCAGTGATTGTCCATATCTTATCCTCAGTCTCATCCTCAGTCACAGCGGCGCACTCAGTCACGCCATCTGTATGTGCCACACCTACAGAGGTGTCCCCTGTCAACTGCATCTCCTGAAGCTTAAGCAATGCCGTCTCCTCCACCTCCTGAGCTTTCTTAGCTGTCCTCAGAATTTCCTGGTCATCTGTCTTAAGATTCCGCGTCCAGTCATTGTCACATCCGGCTTCTGCCTCTCTCTCCGAATCCACGAAGCCTCCGTTAGCGGCAACAATCAAAGCTGCCGACTGCGCCGCAATAGCCTTCGTTCCGGCATCAGCCTGCGCACAAGCCTTCTGTGCAGCCTCATCCTGCATCTCCTTCATGCGTTCCAGATATTCGCGGTAATCCGCTATGTACTCATCGACATTCTTGAGAAGCCTGCCCCATTCAGCATCCGACATATCGCGCCAGTCTTTCTTCTCCCTCAGCTCCTGCGCCGTTAACGCCTTCTCGTCATTGAATTTCTGAACAGCTTCGCCAAATAAAGCCCTGCTGTCCGTTCCGGCGTCCACTCCACTTCCCTGTGCCGCTGCGCCTTGGACGCCGGAACCACGCCCCTGTGCCGCTGCGCCTTGGACGCCGGAACCACGCCCCTGTGCCGCTGCGCCCGGGACACTGTAATTATGCCCAGGATACCCTACTGCTCCTACACTCATTTTTTCTCCTTTCCATGGTCAATCTGTCATTCATGACCATACTTGCTCTCCTGAAAGGTCCAAGCAAATAAAAATTGTATTATAAAAAACAAAAAAGCCCTACATCTCCAACCTGAGTTTTCAATGTAACGCTTCCATGCATATATTATATCGGTATGTGTTGTCTATATACTTATAAAAAATGTGAAAAATCCCGCTTTCTCAGTAAAATATGATGAAAAAACGCAATCTCCCTATATTCCGGAATCTGAGACACCCTCAGTTCAAGCTGTATCATCTTCTCCTGCCATTCCTCATCACCATGCTTTTGCTGATTCTGCTGTAAATCCCAAAAGGTTCTTATTCCAAAAGTGTCCGTCATTCTTAATTGTGGCTCCCATTCTAAGATATCATTATCCGCATAATATCTGATAGTCCCGAACTTAGAAGCCGTACTGTCCTCCCCATCAAGAAGTGCATTTGCCGCTTCAAAATCATCAAGCAGGACAGCCATCTGCATCACACGTCCCGTTCGGTTGTGCTTTACAACAGACAAAATTCCATTATTCTTAAGTAACCTGTTCAGCTCCTTTATTACCCGTTCTTTATCATCAATATATTCAAGCACATTGTGACATATTATGATGTCAAAGCTTCCACCGTCAAATGCTGTCAAGGCATTAACATCGCCAACTATCTGTGTGTATTGGTAGTCTCTCCAGGCATCTTCCAGCATCTCCTCCGATGGCTCTACCGCAATCACTTCGTTCTTTCTTGCAAAATGATTAGCTGTAATTCCCTCACCGCTTCCAAAATCAAGTATTCTCTTTCCTTCTATATTTCCCAGCTGCGTCCAGACTATTTTCTTAAATAGCCGTTCCCATGCCGGAAGCTCTGTAATGTCATGCATATCTATAGCTCTCTGCCCATCCTCTGTAATATTTTTGATTTATTCCATGAGAGCGCAATCAATCCATCTGACTGTTTTCAATTTCCTTTAATGTCCTGCCGTCCTTTGTCTTCCAGGTTTGAGGTCCACTCACACCATACCCAAGGATAAAATCAGCGGCAGCCGAAGAACTAGAAAAAAGTATATCCTCCGTGGTCTTCCAATTCTGCACCTTATCACTGTCCAAAATCTTTTGTCTAAGCTTCTGCATTCCCGCACTTAATGATTTTATAGAAGCTTTCTCATTTATAACAGCTCCTTCAAATACAACAAAGCCTTCTGTCGTAACCTTTCCATAGCCACTGGCTGTACCGGTAACCAGTGATAAAATCTCGTCATCCGTTTTTGATGAAGCTGATTCAACCTGCGCATAAGGTTCCAGAACCTTATATCCCAATGCATTGAGCAATACCTTAATATTATCAATAAATTCATTCATCACGGCAATCTGTGATTCTTTCATAACCGTGTTGCGATATGTATTCTTTGTCAAAACCACATACCTCTTACTGCTCCTTGCAATTTCAACTAAATTGTGTTCAAGATACCGGATAAGCGCCTTATTTAAGTCTCGCCCAACAAAAATAACCGCCGTATTCCAGTAATACTTTTCTTTCTCAGACTGGTAGTCACGTAAATGCTGTACCAGTCTCTCCTTTATATTTTCGGCTTCCCCAATATAAACCGATTCCGAACCATCATCTTCCCTACAAAAAAGGAAATACACCCCCGCCTGCGTGATATCATCACGATTGCAGGAGGCTACTTCAATGCGTGGAATCTTGATTGCCTTTCCATTCCAGTTGGACAGCTCAGCCGTGATAAGGCTATCCGCGGTTCCGTTAACAAGGAATAACTCTATTGCTCTTCCGTATGCCATAATATCTAAGCTCCTATTTTTCTCTATGCCCTATATATTCATGTATTTACATTTCATTGTTGTGATATATATTTTATCATACATTATAAGTATATAAAATATTAAAAATAAGTTTTATTAACAATTCTTATAAAATACTTATACCTTTCATATATGATTAGTCTATCAAAGGTATTGGCGTCCTATTATTGCTGATTATAATTCCTATATATGTATAACACCCTCTCGGCAACTATAGTGAAAGGTACTATTACAGCATTTTCTATCTCACAAGAACCCCACTAAAAAATTGTTCCTGAAATGCAATCTGCGCATATATTTCATCATCACTGGGAATATACACATCACTACGGATAATGCCTTTTTCGTCACAAGGAACCACTATCCATTTGGTCTCATTGTCATCATAGCGATGATATACAGCGATGACTTTTCCTATATATTCTGTAACCGCTGAGTTCTCCCCAAAAAGGTATATGTCCTGCGCTGCCCCGTCTCCACCTTGCACTCCGGTGACATATCCATAATTTATCGGATAAACCATATCCTTATGTCGTGGGTGACAGCTTCCCATAGGCCGGTCTATCTTTCCTCTTACCACGCGCCCTATAACATCACAATACCTGTCCGATGGAACAGGATTTCCTTCAAATCCGAAAACATCTCTTATGTTCAAACAGCAATCACCATTATCATACATTTTTCTGATTTCCGGCAGCGTCAGCCATCTTGTCTGTGCCACTTCCCGCGTTGTCGCCTTCTGCAAATCCGGCTCTTCTGTCGTCTCAAAATAATAGGAATCTCTTATCCAATTATGGCGGCTTCCATCGTATGTAAGAGCAACTTTTGTAGCAAGAAGTCTTGCTTTCTCAGGTTGCAATGTAATCCCCACCTCTTCAAATACTTCCCTCAAAGCCGCCTCTAAACTAGTCTCCCCTAATATTGCATGTCCTCCAACCGTTTCCCATTTTAAAGGATACGTATCTTTATCCGCCGAACGCTGGGAAACTAAATATTTTCCGGTCTTTTGGTTCTTAATCCAGGCCATAACCCATAAATGGAACTCATCTTCTGAAAGCTCCACCTGTTCTCCGCGAATACAGATTTTCCCGGTATGCCTCCGGTCCTTTGTATATACATCCCATGATTCACTCATTAGAATTATGTCCTCCTATTATTTTATCTATGAAAATTTCCTTTAAAAACGGTAATTAGTAATTGCAAAATGTGGATTCGCAATTAAACAGTTGTGTAATTACATGAGATAATATTTAAAATATCTATTATGGATAATGAATGCTACTCACTTCAAAATTATCTTACTTTTTAAATGATTCATTTATCACTCTTTAGTTCATATTTTCACTCTGCAACAAGTATTAACATTCACTGATATTATACATTATGAAGTTTTGACAGCAAGCACACCGTCTCCACATGCCCCGTCATCGGAAACATATCGCATCCGACACACCTTCTAACCTCATACCCATTCCCGCACAGATACTTTAAATCCCTTGCAAGTGTCGCGCTGTCACAGGACACATACACAATTTTCTCCGGCTCCATCTGTATCATTGTGGCGAGAAGAGTCTCATCGCAGCCCTTGCGCGGCGGGTCAACAACTATAACATCCGCGGTTAGCTTCCTGCCGATTCTCGCGCTCTCCTTCGCATAGAAATCAGGCAGAACCTCCTCAGCCTTTCCTACGAAGAATTCTGCGTTGTCTATGTTGTTTAGAATAGCGTTCTGTTTCGCATCCTCAATTGCCTGCGGAACAATCTCCACACCGTAGACCTTTTTTGCCTGTCTGGCAAGGAAAAGAGAGATTGTTCCTATTCCACAGTACAAATCCCACACGACCTCATTTCCGGTAAGTCCTGCATAGTCCAGCGCAGTCTGATAGAGCTTTTTCGTCTGAACCGGGTTCACCTGATAGAATGAGAGCGGTGATATATGATACTTGACATCACCGATGTAATCCTCAATATAAGGATTTCCCCACAGTGTTTTACATTCATTTCCAAGAATCACATTGGTGTTCTTTGTGTTAATGTTTAGCATAATGCTGCTTATGTGCCAGCTCCCTTTCATAAGCTCACTGCCTTCAATTTGTGAAAAATCAAGCGCAAGCAGCTTATCAACCAGCTTGTCGGCACACGCAAGCTTGTTCTTGTTGATGACAAGACACACCATAATCTCACCTGTAGTGTAACCGCAGCGAATCAGAATATGTCTTATCACACCCGAATGTGCCGCCTCATTGTACGGTCTTATGTTATTTTCTGCCATAAATTCACGTACCGCACCTACAATAGGTTCATTGACAGGTGCACCGATAAAACAGGTCGGTGTCTCTATTATGGAATGGGTTCGTCCGGCGTAGAAACCGATTTTAATATTTCCGTCTTTATCCTCTCCAACAGGGAACTGTGCCTTATTTCTGTAAAAGAACGGCTCGTCCATCCCGATAACAGACTGCACATTTACATCTGTAAGTCCTCCTATTCTTCTTATATTTTTCTCTATAACTGTGCGCTTAAAATTGAGTTGCTCCTCATAGGAGAGCTCCTGAAGATTACAGCCTCCGCACTGTCTTGCAATCGGACATCTGGCAGTGACGCGGTACGGCGAAGGTGTTATCACCTCCATGAGCCTTGCGTAGCCGTAGGTCTTATTTGCCTTAATTATCTTAACACGCACCTCGTCCCCGATAACTGTATCCTTAACAAAAAGGGCGTAGCCATCTAATCTGCCTACGCCTTCTCCTTCAAGGGACATATCTTCTATTTTTATGATACATTCCTGATTTTTTTCCATTTTAATCTCCATTTCACTGCCGGACAATGCATAAAACAATTAAGAGTAAAAACATATTTTCCCATAATTTGTTTAATTCTTACTTCAAAATTTATCCCGGCTTGTTTCTATTATAAATATATTTCAATCACAGAATCAGCACCGACATCAAAACATACCGCTTTCTTTTCCAGCTTCTCCGGCAAATTCTTAGCGGCTGCCTGCTATACTCCTGCTAATCATACCAGCGTCTTTCTCACATTTGTATCAAGCATCTTCTGGAAGCCTAACCACTCGCCGGTCTGTGCCTGCGGTGTTGAAAGCAATTCCTTAAGTGTCTCCATCTTTGCATCCATATTATCCGCAAAATTCAGTGCAAACGCTTCCATAATAGCAGGCTTCTTTGGTGAGCCATATTCATATTCGCCGTGATGTGACACAATCAGGTGCTTAAGCTCTGCCTCAAGCTTCGCAGGAAAGCCTTCTATCTTAGCAGCATTCTTTCCTATCATCTCAACACCTATTATAATATGGCCTAAGAGCTGACCATCATCGGTATAATCATTGGTAGGGAAATCTGAAAGCTCCTTAAGCTTACCTATATCGTGAAGCATAGCTCCTGTTATGAGCAAATCGCGGTTAAGCATAGGATATCTGTCTGCAAAACAGTCACATAAATTGGTAACGCCAAGTGTATGCTCTAGCAGACCTCCAACGAATCCATGGTGAACCGACTTTGCCGCCGAATGGAACTTGAAATTCTTTATAAGCTCTGTGTCATCCACAAAAAAGCTGTCTAACAGTCTGCGAAGATATGTATTTCCCACCTTGTTCTTGAGTGTCATAAGCTCTGCATACATTTCCTCTATATCCCTCGAGCTGACAGGGAGAAAATCCTTCATGTCAAACTCACCCTCAGAACATTTGCGCACACGCTTAATGCTCATCTGCATTGCACCGTTGAAAACAGTAATCTCGCCCTGAACCTCGATAAAATCCAGTGCCTCAAATTCCTCTATTCCCATGGAATTAGGCTCCCATATCTTAGCATCAAGGGTTCCTGTTCTATCCTGCAAAAGAACATTCTCATAAGGCTTTCCGTTCTTGGTTGTGGCGGCATTCTTCTGCTTGCACATATATATACTTGTGATTCTCTCGCCTTCGTGAAGGCTGTCAATATATCTCATATAATCCTCATTTCTGAGCGACCTGTCACAAAATCCATGATAAATCCAAACTGTAAATTTATCCTCTTTAATTAAGATACCTCTTTTACGCCTACATTCTCATGGACACAATCGCGTCAATTATAAATTTCTTACGGTATAGTTTACTCCGAACCCAATACCAGCGTTATTTCAATATTACGGTAGCCATCCTTACCTGGTCTGCTTATATATACAGTTACCTCCGTGCCTGCATCTGCCATAAACAGAATATTCTGAAGCGCCCTCGAAGTCATAACACTCTCTTTTCCGATATAAGTTATGATGTCGCCGCTCTGAATACCTGCATAAAAAGCAGGCGAATCTCTCTCAACAAGGGTAACATATACTCCATCCGGCATACCATATACATCCTTCATGACTGAAGTCACGGTCTGTGGTATGACACCCATATACGGCGTTACTTTACCATTAATCAGCCTTTCAATCAAGCGTTTTAACTCAGAAATACCGTAAGAATTGATAATTTTCCCGGAAATTGCTTCATTATGGTAGGGAATTATGCCCACAATCTCTCCCTTTGTGTTGACTATAATTCCACTGTCATCATCTCCTGCTAAAATATCCGTACTTATCACGCGATAGCTGCAATCAGTGTCAACCACACTCTTTTTGACAGATGTAGCCGTTGTGTACACCACCATATCGCTCTGCCCGTATATGTTACCAATTGCCATAACCTTGTCGCCCTGTTGCACCACATAAGAATTGCCAAGTACTGCCGTCTTAACATTCTCAGGCACCTTACCGCCAAATACACTCTTGTCTACAGCAACTATAGCCTGATTGGTTGTCATATCGCCTGTAATATATGTTCCTTCCGCAACCGTTCCATCGTTAAATATAACTGAAAGATATTTTTCTTCCACGAATTCCTTGGTTGTCAAAATATAAAAGTATTCATCGTCATCCGCTACAATGAATCCCCTTATCCCAGTGTCTGAGATATAATCCCAGTTAACCCCGTCATACGAAACCTCTACCGACACTATTGACTTATTTACATCATTTATCACTGTCCTCAGTCCGCTGTATAACGAATCCAATTCGGACATTCCCGGTTTATACATGGTAAACGCATGGTCTATCATATCATCGACCAACGACTCAATCTCTTCCCTACCAATCACCTGATTATCTGCATTTTCCGCTGTATTCTCCGTGGCATTACCACCAGTTTCCCCAGATATACCTTCGCTGCCATTCTCCCCTGGGTTGTAATTGCTCTCATTCTGTGCAGCAGCGCTGCTCTCAGGTTCCCCTGTTTCAGTGTTAGAATATGCCCATGAATCATCTGTAGGCTCCTCTGTCTGACTGTCCGTTGGTATTACTGTTCCCTGCCTCGTTGTGGGTTCTACATCTCCTACGAACTTTTTAGCAGTAGGATAGACTACCGACAGCACCAGACCTGAAACAACTCCAAAGATCACAGCCGAACCAATAACCTTTGCTATATGCTTCACTGCTCTTTTAATTCTACTTCCGGGCTTCTTTACTATTTTCTCTGTGTACAGACTGTATTCCTGTTCTTCTTTCTTATCATTTTCCTGTCCCGGCATATTGTGATTATTATCCATTGCGATTCTAAGCCTCCGGATTATCTTTTATATGTCTTGCAATACTTTTTACATTATTTGTAGCTGTCAGGTACCATGCGGATTTCCATAAATAATTAGTATACTCTGAACAGCTGTTATTTTTTATTATATAATAAAAATATGAATTTTTTATGACATACTTGTTAAAAGAATTAACCCGCCACACCGGACATCACAATTGGAGCTGATATGCATAAATAATACATTATATACTCGTACATTAAATTGAAATGTTCTGAGCCCAGCAGCATATTATAGAATCAACATCTTTTTCAGGTTATGCAACAGATAAAAAATGACAGTGCAATTGAAGGCACCATCGGTGCCTTCTTTATTTTTTTCAGCTGCCTTCCCATCAGCTTTTCCTTTAGATTATATACAACCATATACACTCCAAGGGCTACACAGAAGATTACAATGGAGCCATAAACCAATTTACATGAATATCTGATTATGCTGCCCTTCCCACATGCTGCTGCAATTATAAGCATTACGAATAATTCCATATCTCCCTGTGCATACGCTCTCATAATTCTGAGCGCAACGACAACAACCAGACATAGAAACAATTCTCTGCAATCCATATATGAAAAGCCATGCTTCACAAAGAAAATGACTGTCTCTGCAATAATAACTATTCTTATCGGCAGCACATACAATTCCATTGACTTTATATCCGTATAACAGTGAAACACCAACATATACCACAGAATAATATTATTCCATCCGCACACAAAACCTCCAATTACCGCGATGACAATACATATATATGCTGTCAAATCCAGTCCACGCAGCCACATAAGCCATCTTTTTAAACCATTTTTTAAAAGCATAGGCTACTCTTCTGCGTACTTATTTTTTTCACGCTCATACATACATCTTCCTATCCTAAGTGTCCCCTTCTCTAGTGCAATATTAAATTCCTGCTCCTTCTCTTCCGGAATAATAATATTAATCACCATCGCGGCGCTGTCATTTCCGGAATCTCCGTTTACCTGTACACCCGCAGCCGTAAACACTCTTGTCACGTATGCATAGTCACATATTTTCTCTGCCGTCACCTTGCTGATACCATTATTATTTATCTCTGTCACCGACCATATATTTATCCTGTCACCTTCCCTGAGTATACCCCCGACAACCTGCGAAAGATTATTGGCATTCATGGCAACCTCTATTGGTGACTCAATGCCAACCGCTCTCCTATCCTGCGCGGAAACCGCCCTATCTGTCATCACCTCATTCTTTACAATATCCTGTACTGTCATCATTCCGACAAGCTGAGATATATCCGTTATGCAATTATCCGGAAGCCAGTCACTCTTTCTCTCCTTTGCCGCGAATAAAACGCCTGAATTATCAGCCGTAATCACTGTATTTCTGCCAATATCAGTCTGTGCCACATAGACTGTTGTATAATCATCAGAGCTAAGAACTGTCCTCTCAATAAACAACATTAACGCATACAATGTGAGCGTCACAATGAAACTGTAAACAAGAACCTTAACATCAGGTGTTCTCAGCTTACTTTCCTTTATCCGCTGCTCCCGCGGTATTCTCACATTTTTCACCCTTTTACCCATCATTTATACCAATTTATCTCCTTATCTTTTTTGATATTCAATCCGTCACCGCCACAAGCCGTGTCATACAATATTCTCCCAGCTTATCAAGCCTGAACGAAATCTGTGCATATATCGATGTCTGCTCAATCTTCACCATCCCATCGTTAGCTGCCACATACACATGAACATTATCCGGATATCTAAGTGTATACGGCTGTCCATTTTTTATCCCACATTCGGTCACATGCCACCCGTTTTCACCGGACAGATAGTTATATACTCTGTAAGAAATGATGTTTACCTTGTTTTCCATCCCCTGCCCCTTGGTTATGCACATATTTTCATCAAGCCCAAGGTTGCATTTAAGGCAGTCCGTAAACCGAATATAAGAATTTATAAATGCACTGTCCCATACTTCCGGCTCCGCCCCATCCGAAATGATAAGATTTCCTGATACTGCATACTCATTGAGGTTTATTATCGCTGCTGCCAGCAAAGAGTATGTAAGATTGCTGTCAATCTGTTCGTAATTGTACTCCAGACTTTCCCTTCTAAATGAATAACCTAGAAATAAACACATGAACACAACAATCACCATTGCTAAAGGCATAAGTGCTGCCGAAGCTTCCTCAGTCCTGCACATTTTTTGCCGTGGACTTCTGATAAATTCTAAAATTCTCTTCTCCTCCTCTTACAAAGACTAAATTCTGTCCTACTCCTACAATCGAATTCATGTTCAGAACGCCTGTCACGGACAGGACAATCTCCTGCCCGTAGCCAGCCATACTCATAGTTGTACCCGCATAGGAAATATTTGACACACCCATATCGGAAAGCTCCTTTGTAAGCCTGTCACGTTTTTCAGGCGTCAGATAGCCGTATGTCTCCATATAGAGAATGTATGTCCTCTCTATTCTCGATTTATTTATTGCAATATTTACTCTCATGTACATATCAAGCCCTAAATACATCACCATAAACAGAAACAACATCCCTAACATGCATGAGAGCATATTTCCTACGCCACTCTTCTTTTTCTGCCATGCACCTTTCATAAGCTTTATGAAAACATGGTAGATGCCGTGGTTGTCATGGTTGTCCATATCTCCTGAATAAACTTGAGCCCTCCCGATTTGAACAAAGCTGCCATAGCAACCACAACAATCATGACAAGCACCTCTCCGATAACTGCGCTTCCCTCTTTTTTCATGCGGCATGCCCTCTTCACCTTTTGCACACAACGCCCTAGCTTGTCCATGATCTTCACACATACAGCATTTCCTGCAAAATAATTATTCATAATTTCATTCTCCTCCATTTATACATAGTTATATTTTAAATAGTCTTGTCGACTCCAATAACCCCTTCGCGCTCGCGTATACAAGCACTCCCATCATGCAGATAAATATAGCAAACAGGCACACGTCGCCCATTCTCTTCGTTCTCTCCTGCTCATATCTGTTGCTGCTCTCCGTCAGTGTTTGCAGATACCTTCTTATATCTTCGAGCATTGC
>JBNMLM010000061.1:0-13964 GCA_050874845.1 Eubacteriales bacterium
GAGGGACCTGTCGCAGATTCAGTATTCATAGCAGGTATGTACGTAAAATACGGCAAGTAATACGCTGAACTCTGCTCATTAAAGGGTGATGAAGCTGAGGCTGAGCGCGCACTCAAGGAAGTTGACACCATGTACGATGCTGTCTTAAAGAGCGGCTGGGACGGTGACTGGTTCCTTCGTGCCTACGATGCTTACAGCCACAAGGTTGGTTCTAAGGAATGTGAGGAAGGACAGATATACATTGAGCCACAGGGCTTCTGTGTACTCGCAGGTATCGGTGTCAAGGAAGGTCTTGCAAAGAAGGCTCTCGACTCCGTAAAGGAAAGACTTGATACCAAGTATGGCGTTATGATTTTGCAGCCTGCATATACAAGATATCACCTCGAGCTTGGTGAAATCTCCTCCTACCCACCTGGATACAAGGAGAATGCCGGTATCTTCTGCCACAACAATCCTTGGGTTTCCATCGCAGAGACCGTTATCGGCAGAGGTGACAGAGCTTTTGAGATTTACAAAAAGACATGCCCTGCATATATTGAGGACATCAGCGAAATCCACCGCACAGAGCCTTATGTATACTCACAGATGGTTGCCGGTGCCGATGCTAAGTTCCACGGAGAAGCTAAGAACAGCTGGCTCACCGGAACAGCAGCATGGACATTCGTCAATATATCTCAGTATATACTTGGTGTATACCCAACACATCAGGGTCTTAGTATCAACCCATGTGTTCCTGAGGGCTTCGGTGATTTCAAGCTCACAAGAAAGTTCCGTGAGGGAACATATCATATCACTGTCAAGAATCCTTCCAATGTACAGAAGGGTGTTAAGAGCATGATTGTTGACGGCAAGGCTGTCGACGGCTGCGTAATACCTTATGTAAAGGGGCAGACAGAGTATAATGTAGAAGTAGTTATGGGATAAGCCTTCTGCATAGAATAATCATTCATTACTGTTTCTTATGACTTTATAAAGCCACAGATGGACTATTTTAATTTGTCTGTCTGTGGCTTTAATACTTGAAAAATAGTCTGAAAACTATTATAATCTTTATATAGATATGTTCGGTATTATATTTTCACACCCGACTTAAAAACACCAATAAATAAAGGAAGGAAGTATATAATATGCGTTTAGTTACACGTTCCGATTTTGACGGACTTGCATGTGGAGCACTTTTAAAGGAAGCAGGTATTATTGATTCATGGAAATTCGCACATCCTAAGGATTTGCAGGACGGTCTTGTACCTGTCGATGAGAATGACTGCCTTGCCAATGTACCTTTTGTTGAGGGCTGCGGTCTCTGGTTCGACCACCACTCAAGTGAGCATGAACGCAACGAGCTCAAGGGAAAATACAAGGGAGAAAGCCGTATCACTCCTTCATGTGCCAGAATTATATATGAATACTATGGCGGCAGGGAGCGTTTCCCTCAGTTTGATGATATGATGGAGGCAGTGGACAAGGTAGACTCAGGTAACCTCACTATCGACGAGGTCATGAACCCTAAGGGCTGGATACTCATAGGCTTCCTCATGGACCCCAGAACAGGTCTTGGACGTTTCCGCCAGTTCACAATCTCCAACTATCAGCTTATGGAAAAGCTCATGGATGCGTGCCGCACCATGTCTACCGAAGAGATTCTTGCCCTTCCTGATGTTCAGGAACGAATCGAAGTATACAATGAACAGACAGAGAAGTTTAAAGAGATGGTTAAGAAGTACACTCGCACAGAAGGCAATGTCATTATTACGGACTTACGCGGTGTTGACCCTATCTATACAGGCAACCGTTTTATGATATACAGCATGTATCCTGAGCAGAATATCTCCGCATGGATTGTAAGCGGACGCGGCGGTGCCGGATGTTCCGCGGCAGTAGGCTACAGCATATTGAACCGCACCTGCAATATCAATGTAGGAAGCCTCATGCTCAAGTACAACGGCGGCGGCCACAAGGCTGTCGGAACCTGCCAGTTCTCCGATGAGAATATGGCAACAGAGCTTCCTAAGATGCTTGATGAGCTCTGCACGCTTGCGAATGCTTAAATAATAATGATACTTGAATAAAAAAGTGCTGTCATCCGAATCCCGAAACTTAAGTTTCATGTTCAGATGACAGCATCTTTTATTTTATCCTATTTCCATTGAGAACCGCCTCTACAAGGTCATCCCCCTGATAAACCAGCTTAAGTGAAAAGAACGGTTCATTCTCATCAAGCAGACGAAGAAATATCCTGTCTCCCTCCCACAGGTTGAGCTTTCCGACATCTTCCTTCTTAACCCATGCAAGAACGCCCTCATTGCACTCCTTCATCGAACCATCCGGATTGGTCACACTTCCCTCAAAGCCATCCGCCGTGTAAAGGCTCATATACTCCGCCGGTTCATCCTCAAACACAAAGGTCACAATTCCTCTGTATCTGTATGATGTAAGCTTAAGCCCTGTCTCCTCATATACCTCGCGAAGTAGACACTCCTCCGGGCTCTCCCTGTTCTCAAAATGTCCCCCGACGCCAATCCACTTATCCTTGTTGACATCGTTCTTCTTGGAGACACGGTGAAGCATAAGGTAGGAGTCATCCTTCTCAATATAACATAACGTGGTCAATGGTGATTTCACTGCGCTATTCCCTTTCATGTGTAATATTTTGACTGGTAATTAATGAAGCAGCTCCACGCTCTCCCCTGCCCTGCAGGTTATATTCCGCTCGCCTTTATACCCTCCAAAAGGAATCTTAAGCACTGTATTGATATCAGAATATGCATGCAGAACCGCGCTCTTCACATCACCATTCTCCCAACTGATGTCAACAGAAGCGTTGCCGACTACACGTACTCCGTACAGATGGCCGTTCTTCCATTCCTTCGGCAGGGCAGGGAGCAGAACTATCCTCTCATCATTGCTCTGGACAATCATCTCTGCAATAGCAGCCGTTGCACCGAAATTGCCGTCAATCTGGAATGGTGGGTGCATGTCAAACAGATTAGGATATGTCGATGATGTAAACAGCTTGCACAGATTATCATAGGCAGCCTCACCATCCCACAGCTTAGCGTAATGATTAATTATCCAAGCCCTGCTCCAGCCTGTATGACCTCCGCCATGCGAGAGTCTGCCCTCAAGCGTACGCCGCGCAGCCTGAGCAAGCTCCGGTGTGCCATCCATGGTTATCTGCGATGACGGATGAAGCCCATATAGGTGTGATATATGTCTGTGTCCCGGCTCATACTCCTTGTAGTCCTCACGCCACTCAAGAATCCTTCCGTCCTTGCCAATCTGTGTCGGAAGCAGCCGTGACAGAGCACTTTTAATCTGTGAATTGAGCTCATCATCCACCCCAAGGATATCCGCAGCCTTTATGCACTGTGTAAACAGATCCCTTATAATCTGGTTGTCCATCGTGACACCTACACCGTTCGCGCCCTTCTCACCATTCGGAAGAACATAGCTGTTCTCCGGTGATACGGAAGGACAGGTCATAAGGTATCCGTCAACCTCTATCATAAAATCAAGGAAGAACTGTGCTGCCTCCCTCATTATATTAAAGTTCTCACGCAGAAATTCTTTATCCCTTGTATAGAGATAATGTGTCCACTGATGTGTGCACAGCCATGCAGCTCCCATCACCCAATATGAACCCGGAATCCACAAATCCTGAACAGATGTCTCGCCTTCAATATTGGTATTATGGTGCGCCACAAAGCCCCTGCATCCATACATGGTCTTAGCAGTCCTCTGTCCATTAGGGAGCATTTTCTTTATGAGACTGAACAATGGCTCATGGCATTCCGACAGATTACAGTTCTCCGCAAGCCAGTAATTCATCTCCGTGTTGATGTTGATTGTATACTTGCAGTCCCACGGCGGGAGCATATCCTTATTCCAGAGCCCCTGCAATGTAGCAGGAAGTCCGCCCTCCCTGCTGCATGAGATAAGAAGATATCTTCCAAAATCGAAATACATCTTGAAAAGCTCAGACTCAACATTGCCTTCCTTCGCGGACTTGAGAAGCTCATCGGTTGTATGTGTGACACTGTCCGATGCGGTATTTTCAACAGCATTACAATTATCGTCATCATGTCCAAGCGAAAAATCGACTCTTGCAAACAGCTTTCTATAGTCACTTATGTGTGCGTCAAGAAGCTGGTTATATGACTGACCTGCCGCTCTATCAAGTGCCTTCTGCAGCCTGCCCTTTAAAAGTTCAAGGGCAGCCATGCTCTCCATAGCTGCATAGCCTCCGGTATTGTCATTCTCCTTAAATGTCCTAAGCTTCTCCTCCATTATGTGCTCAAGCTCTTCTTTACAATGATATGTACAGTCCGCCGCAATATAGAGCACAACCCTATCCGCGCCTGTGACCACCAGATATTCGCCAAGCTGTTCAACGCTTCCGCCATCCGCAACAGCCCTCAGTGACATAGCGAAATCATATCCATGCTTACCAAGGTCACCATGCAGCACGATAGTGTCTTTTCCTATTCTGTCGACACCGTTATACGCTCTCTCAGGTCTTGAGAACCTTGCCTCAAGGCTTATCGTTCCCGGTCTGTCGGACTCAATGCACATAACTATGCAATCAGCAGGATGTGAAGCAAATACAGTTCTTGTATAATTGACCCCCGCACAGGAAAAGCTCACACCTGCAACTGCCTTCTCAAGGTCAAGCTTTCTCTCATAATCATAGATATCACCCTTTATATTAAAATCGATGTATAAATCGCCAAGAGTCTGATACGGATGTGCACTCTCTGGGCATCCCGACATGGTAAGACGCATAAGTCTCTCCGCCTTTGATATCTCACCATCTAACAGAAGCTGTCTTATCTTTGGAAGATTTCTAAGTGTATCAGGGTTATCCCTGTCCATTTTTCCCCCATACCATATACTCTCTTCATTGAGCTGGATGTGTTCATTCACAGCCCCGCCGTAAACCATTGCGCCCATTCGTCCGTTTCCCAGCGGAAGAGCCTCCTCCCACACTGAAGCAGGACTATTATATAATAAACCCGACATACCCAATCTCCATTCTGCGTTCCTCATCCCATGATACTCAACGCCATTTTTAATTCTCTTTTTTCTCGTTCTGCCACTCCACAAGGTCTGCAAGTGTTATATTATCCACCACATTATCGACAGCATCGTTTATCTTCTGCCATATTCTCACCGTAACACAGCCATCCGCCCTGTCACACTCTACTGCACCGTTCCCCACGCAGCTTACAGGAGCTAAATCTCCCTCGGTTGTTCTTAGAATCATGCCGACTGTATAAGCCTTTGGCTCCTTCACAAGCATATATCCGCCCTGAGGTCCCCTTATGCTTCTGACATATCCTGCTTTGTTCAAAACCGATATAATCTGTTCCAGATATTTCTCCGATATCTGCTGCCTGTCCGCTATATCCTTAAGGCTCACAGGCTTACCTGACTTATCCGAAGCTATATCAAGCATAAGCCGGATTGCATATCTTCCCTTTGTAGATATCTTCATAAAAAAAGTCTCTCCTAAATCCATTCATAATTTTCATTCAATCATTTTCCCGCATCAAGCAGCTCCTCGAACTTCTGAACCGACATTGGTTTATAATAGAAATATCCCTGTGCTCTGGTGCAGCCGCATTCTAACAGAAAATTTTTCTGTTTCTCATTCTCCACACCCTCCACAATTGTATCAAGCTTAAGTTCATTCAACATAGTAACTGTATGCTTTAAAATAGTTCTGCTCTTAGGGTCATCTATATCATCTATAAATCCCTTATCTATCTTAATCTCATCTACAGGCTGGTCTTTGAGCATTGTCATTGTTGAATAGCCTATTCCGAAGTCATCCATGGAAATCGTAAATCCTCTCTGTCTTAACTCCTCCATATTATCGTATATTGATTCCTGATTTTCGGCAAAACCGCTCTCGGTAAGCTCAAGCGGAACATATTTTGCAGGAACATTATACTTCTCCGACAGATTGATTATCGTATCCTTAAATGCACTGTCATACACATGCATTCTTGAAATATTTATAGATATAGGTTCTACTCTTTTTCCCTCTGCTATTCTCCTTCCAAGAAAACTGAATACCCTTGTCCACACATACACGTCCACGTCTATAATCAGCCCATTCTTTTCCACCACAGGTATAAACTCACCCGGCGAAACCATGGTATTATCCTTATATCTCCATCTGACAAGCGCTTCACCGCCAATAATCCCTCCGTCAAGCATATTGACCTTAGGCTGGATATAGATAAACAATTGTTCATCCTCAAGCGCATCGACAATATCATTCTCTATCATTTTATTTATAAGCATCTGCTTACGCATTTTTGAATCAAAAAAAGCATATCTGGCATAGAATTTACCCTTTATAGTGCCAAGAGCCATAGTGGCATAATCTCTCATAAGGCTGATTGACATTGTAGGATAATCCGCCACACATATTCCGAATGCCGGAAGAGCACGGTACGGCATCTTGTATTCTTCAATACGTTCGGCAATCCGCGTTGTAATGTCAATAAGCTCCTGTTCATCATCAAATGGTGTGCAGATTGCAAATGTATCTGCCCTGAAATGTGACAACACAACATGCTCACGGCTCTCCTTTCGCAGTGCATCCGCAGTAGCCTTAAGAAGTCCGTCTCCGACATCCCTTCCGCAAAATTCATTTATAGATTTAAAGTTGGAAAAATCCAGCACAATCAAGGCGAACCTCAAATCCTTGTTCGCTAACATTTCCTCCTGTGCTTTATACTGAAAGGCACGAAGATTATAAAGCTCCGTCATAAAGCTCCTGTTGGATTCAACATTATTCTCTGCCATCTTGCGCAGCGAATAGATGTAAAGCTCAAAATCTTTCCTGTCCATGTCATATAAATCTTCACATTTAACGTCTTTTATCTTGTCTGACCTATCGTTGTCCATATACCCTCTTATATTCTGTCCGCTAACGGAACCCTTCTATAAAATCTGATACTTCACATACTTATATATATTATACCATTTTCTGATACAATTGTCATTCAAAAAAGCAGAAAACCTATTAAGATTTTCTGCTTTTTAACCAATTGCCTGTATACCTTTAATTATTGCTTTTTATTGAAATGAGCAACCTTGAATTTTCTGATAAGCTCCTCAAGTGCGGTAGCCTGTTCACTCATCTGCTGGCTTGAAGCAGCACATTCCTGTGATGTCGCTGAGTTAGTCTGAATTACATCATTAACCTGCTCAACACCTTCCTTTATCTGCTCAAATGACTGATTCTGACCCGAAAGCTCATCCGCAACATTGTTGACTTCCTTAGTGATAACTGCTGAACCTTCCACAACACTGCTAAGATTCTTAGCGGCTTCATCCGCTGCAACCTTACCATTCTCAACCGCATTTACGGAAGACTGTATAAGTGTGGCAGATTCCTTTGCTGCCTGTGCACTCTGCGCCGCAAGCATCGAAACCTGATCAGCTACAACTGCAAAGCCTCTTCCTGCGTCTCCTGCTCTGGCTGCCTCTATCGAAGCATTAAGTGCGAGAAGATTGGTCTGCGAAGCAATATCATTGATTGTCTCAATAATCTTCTCAATCTCATTGGAAGTCTTGCTTATCTCATCCATGGATTCTATCATCTTATCCATCTTTTCATTACTGTCTAAAATCTCTTTTCCGACGTTTTCAACCTTCTTGCTGATTGTCTTAACATTCTCAGCATTACGTGAAACACGTTCTGCCACAGTCTCTATGGTAGCTGTGAGCTCCTGTGTAACACCTGCCTGCTCCGTAGCTCCCTGTGCGAGATCATTAGAACCCTGTGCAACCTGCTCAGCTCCCGCCTTAACCTGATCGGCTGCTCTCTGAATACCTTTAACGGTATGTGCCATGCTCTCCTCAAATTTCATAAAGGAATCTAAGATACCTATGAAATCACCCTTCCATTCAACCTGTGGCTGAACATCAAAGTTGCCATCTGAAAATTCCTTCATCGCACGAGCTATATCGTCCACATACGAACTTAATATTTCTATCGAAAGTCTGAGTGAATCTGCAAGATCCCCAATCTCATCGGAAGTAACTACATCAACACTGCTGTGAAGATTGCCATTGGATAATTCACGCGCTGCACCATCAAGTTTCTTTACAGGCTCCACAATTGTCCGGACAATATTATTTCCAAGCTTAACCGATATAATAACGGCAACAACGATAAAGAGAATAATCGCTACAATGCTTGAAATAACCGATACAAAAATTTCAGCGACAGCCTGATTTGTAAGCTTATCCGTGAGCTCATCAATACTGTTCGATAAATCGAGAACACCATTAAGTGCCGGTGCACATTGCTCTAATATCATGTGCTGTGCATTCTCTTTATTGCCACTCTCTATTTCTTTCATAATTGAATACGCAACATCTCCCCATGACGTCAACGCATTGGCATACTCATTATATACCGACTCATCAAGAACACCTGTAGCCTTAAGTGCAGACAGCTGTGTTCCTATATCGGCTATATTCTCCTCCACGCTTGTCCTATAATTGCTGTACGTTGAGCTATCACTGTTCATTGCCATCTCTCTTATATTTCTTGCGGCAATATTGATATCAATTATACTCTGCTTCGCTGCCGTATCGGCGGCGCTTACAGTTCCGATATAATTTTTATATCTGCTGAAAACTATGCCAAAACCTAAAATACTAAGTAATCCCGACACAACCATAATCGCAATTACAACCCTGTAACCATAATGCAGTCTTTTTCCCAATTTCATCTTCTTAAGTCTATCTAACATACCATTTCCTCCTCTATAATAGTCCCTTAGTACTAATTTCATTGTTTTTATTTTATCAATCTATGTCATAAAGTCAATAACCGGATAATATTTCTTTACCAAATTTTTGCCAAAACAAGGTACTTTTTTACTAAAATTTAAAAAATCATGGAAAATGGATTAAAAAAATGATATTATGAAATGGTTATACAGTAATATTGCTAAAAAATTAAAATGATTTATACCACTTATATTTATGAAGATAGATTTATTTTTACAAAAAGGAGTTCATAATGGATTATTCAAAAGAGACAATACTTATAGTCGATGATACACGTCTTCAGCGTACAGTAATTAAAAAACTTTTTGGTGAACATTTCAATCTCCTTGAAGCTGCTTCGGGTGAAGAATGTCTGAAAATCATACAGGAAAACACTGCTAATATAGATTTAATACTACTTGATCTTGTAATGCCCGGCATTGACGGATTCGAGGTTCTGCGCCGCAGGCAGAATATGCAGGAATTTCTTGACATTCCTGTTATTGTTCTCACAACAAATGACAGCCACTATATACAGGCAAAGGCATACGAACTTGGAGCGAATGATTTTCTTACCAAACCGATTGATGAAAAGACCGCTCTTTCAAGAATCAACAATTTGCTTAAGTCCAAGCGGCGAGTCCGCGCACTCATTCAGAAATCCGAGGAATTGCAGATTAAATCCGAACTGGACGAAATGACAAGGCTGTATAACAAGGCAACAACGCTGAGCATTATCACAGACACGCTTACAAGGTATTCCAATGAGCACCACGCACTTCTGGCAGTTGACATAGATAATTTTAAGGCTATCAATGATGTGTACGGACATACTGTAGGCGACCATACCATCTCAATCGTCGCAGGTGTTATCGCATCACAGTTTACAGGAAGTGATATTGTCGGCAGAATCGGTGGTGATGAGTTTGTCGTGTTTATCCGCAATGTAAGCTCCAAAAACGAAGTCTACGATAAAACCAAAGCCCTTGTGAATATCATATCAGCCAAGGAGAATCTGTCCATACCGGATAATGTCACAATAAGCGTTGGTCTTGTATTCTCAGATGGCAGTGAGACAGAGTATTCAGAGCTTTTTGCCAAGGCAGATGAAGCACTCTATGCTTCAAAGCATTCAGGCAAGTCATGCTACAGTGAATACGGCATAGGTATCGCTGAGCATATCAGTCATAAGCAGACTGTCCTTGTATTTACCAACTCAAGAAATGTGCTGAGTATGCTTGAATTTGCATGCGAACCGCGCTGCAGCATAAAGCCTGTAAGCTCTGTCACTGAAATCGGTGGTATAATATCTGAATATGAAGAAAGCCCTATCTGTATCTGCATAGATATTTCAGATGAGAAGGACAATGGCACAGCTCTTCTTCGCATGCTTAACAGTCTTTCCTTAGACAATGTTCCTATTGTGGTCATCTGCCACGAAGGGAATATGGCACAGATCCGCACAGCGGCAGGTTATGAGTCAACAAAAGACATTCTGTATTCCCCATTGGAGGCGGCTACATTAAAGCGCAGGGTTGATGAATATTTAAAAGGAATCTAAAATATAATCTATGATGAACAAAAATGGTCTGAATCTTATATCCCGGTTATGGGACACAAGATACAGACCATTCTGTTATATTCAACATGTCATTTTTCCACACCTGCAATATAATAATTAAGACCGTTTCTTGTAAAAAGCAGCTCTCTCTGTGCAAATTTTCCTGTATTCACAATGTAATAATACAGCCCTATATCCGCTCTGTCACCATTTCCATTCCCATCATCCATGGCAACTATAATGAACTGTTCGACATTTTCAAGCTCCGCCCCGCCATTTTGTTCATAGTCCTCCGTTATCCTGATGACCTCTGAGGCAAGCAGGAAATCTGAAAGAACGCCGGACACCTCAATCGGCTCGCCTCCGACTATAATATACGGTATCTGTCCATAGCTTTCAAGCGTGGCAAGCTGCTCGTCATAAACATTACCTGAGCCGTAGTAATCTATATCGAATCCATTCACAGAGATGGCAATGCACCCGGCAAGCAATACAATCTGCGCGATTATCTTCACCACATCCTTGTGAAACAATGACACAAGTGCATACACGCATATAACAATCACAAGTATCTCTAGCATATCGACAGGATAATAATATCTCGTCGAATTTACCGGGCTTACATACCTTACAATCCCTGCGTACATTATGGCTGTGACCGTCAGCTTTACAACTATTTCCTTGAGCTTAGGAAACTCTTTTTTGATTCCCGGAACAGCCAGAAACACAATTACCAGTACCGGAACCACCCACTCTGCGACCTTATATCCCCACTGGAATATGGACATCTGCATTATGACAAGCCCATCTAACATAAGCGGTATATTGCTGAACACATTCACACTTCTGTCAACCATAGATGACGAAATGAATCTCTTAAGTATCGCTTCTATCCAGAAATTCCACACAAGCGTTGACAATGCAACCGCAAAAATCATCGCTCCAAGGTAAAACAAGATATCCTTATATCTTTTATTGATACAATCATACACTGCCTCAATGATAAAAAACATTATTCCAAACAGCGCAAAATAATACTGCGTAAGAAATCCAGACGCCGTGACAATCCCAAGCCAGAAATAGCGCATGAGGCTTCGATTTTCCCTGTCCATCAGCAGTATATTTATGTACACGAATGCCGCAAGCACGAAGGTCATCATCATGTACATTCGAATCACTGTCATGGCGGACAATGTGCTCTTATTTGCCACATAAATCATCACAGTCATAAAGGACAGCAGGGACGAACTAAAAATTCTGGTCATTATCAGCCATATAAATACCACCGTCCCCATGAAAAATATGAAATTGACAGCCAGCCCCGTCCACTTGCTGAAATGATTGCCGCTGATGACCGACGATATATAGAACATCGCATAATATAATGGCGGGTGCACATAGTCCTGCTTCACCATGGCAATAGTCTGTCTAAAACTGTCCGCGCCGCTGTGTGTCAGCTTGTCCAAAACCTGTTCATGGCTGTACCACTGATTCTCCGTAAACTGGTACAGCGGACTGTCTGAATTGGTTATCGTATAGCTGAACATCTCATCACAGAACTGTATCCTCTTGCCTGATGCCACAACAAAAAAGATAACCGCTGATATGACAAGTGCCGCGCAGAATAATATGTAATCCGTTGTTTTACTCTTCCGTAAAATATTCATGGGGTCGCTCCTTAATCTGCTGATATTATTCGCGTGTCAAAACTGCTATATACTTGGCTGTGTATAACGTATTATATTTATGCATATCACGACTTTTGGGCGAAGTTTAGGTGTTATTAGAACATCTTGCCTCGGACAACGGAGCTGATATGCATAAATATAATACGTTATACACATTAGCTAAACTTGCATGTTTTGACACACGAATCTTAATATACACAATACTCTAACACACACACTGTGTTTTGTCATTTGCAAATCATAAGAATATTGAAATTTTGTGTAGTCCGCGGCAAAAAAATACATCCGCCGGCACTCTTTTAAATGCCCCGGATGTATTTTTTGTTATTCCTCATAATCTGTTAGAAATATTATTTTACCAGCTTATTTCTTCCCGCAAATGTGTTGAATTTGTCCGGTGTCCACACAGGCTCAATGCCCCTTGTGATATCCTCCACAGTAATCTCAGCGTCATTATTGTCGATATCGATTATTGTATAGAGGTCATTGCCCATTCCAAGCTCCTTCATATATGAGAGCTGTCTGAGACCATGTCTTGTCTCAACGCGCTCTATCATCGCCTTTCCGCCGCCCTCCGGGAGATTGTAGATGACATCGACACATGCATTGTCAACCGCCAGTATATCGAAGCTTGCAAGGATTCCTAAATCAGGTGTGACAACCGGTTCAGCCTCACAGCCTTCGCAGTCACAGGATACCGACATATTTCTCATCACATTGATGTATGAGACATGACCTGCAAAATGGTCAATCGTTCCCTTCGTGGACTCTGTCATTCGCTCCATGAACTCTTCTTTTGCGACACTCCACATATTGTCGGAACCCGGTGTTGTGTGAATCTCTCCCTTTCCGATTCTTCCGTCTGCACAGCCGATTCCGATATTCTTGTTAGAACCGCCGAAACCGCCCATCGTATGTCCCTTAAAATGTGTGAGCACAAGAAGAGAATCATAATTAGGAAGGTTCTTTCCGACATGAATCTCATCAAGCCACTTGCCGCCCTTTACAGGGAATGTTGTTGCACCGTTCTCATCAAGAATATCAACCGGACAAAAGGTCCAGCCGTTAGTCTCGAGTGTCTTTCTGTGCGCCTCAGTTGTATATCTGCTTCCTTCATAATATGTGTTCGTCTCTACAACGGTCGCCTCAGGCAGTCTGTCTGCGTACAGCTCCTTAACCCAAGGTCTCGGAATGATGTTAGGTCCCTCAGCCTCACCTGTATGAAGCTTAATTGCTACCTTTCCCTCAATCCCCTTTGACACTCGGTCATATATCTTCTTAAGTCCCTCCGGAGACAAGTCTCTGGTAAAATACACTACCGACTTCTCACCTGTTCTCTTGTCATAAGGTACATAAAGATTTCCGTCTTTTCCCGGTGTTGCATTCTTATCTGGCATTATATTTTCCTCCTTCAACAGCTTCTTATTTTTCATCCGGAATATACACCTATTCCATCGTTAAAACAGCCCTTCTACATCCGCTCCAAAAAATTCTTCTTATCTGTAGACAAATGTCACAGAAATGCCGGATGTCTGTACAGCTTATATATAGTCTATATCGGAATTATAATACCTAAACTTTACTTTAGGTCAATAGCTTCATTGCAAAATACTGTCGGCAGCTCCTTATATTTAAGCGGCAGTGGAAGCCCCAGCCTCGTCTTATAGGAGATATGTATATCCTCATAATAATATTCTGTATCGCTGTCCACCGGCTTTATGACTGAATACCTGATTACCGGGTTGTAATACGTGAGCGCCACCGCCACAAAGCAGACCGCGCAAAGTCCCACCGCCGCCACAATTATCCGCATTATAAGCCTTCTCTTTCGTATCTCCCGCGCCAGCTTCTCATTCAACTGTGCCAATCTTCGCGAAAGCTCCTCTGTGGGACAGGGGTCTGACCCCGTGTCCCAATGC
>JBNMLM010000062.1:0-13911 GCA_050874845.1 Eubacteriales bacterium
CAGCGGGCGGACTTATAAATTATATTAATAATAAGTAGAAAGATATTCACGGAAGCTCTTTGAAAGCTTGACGGAGTTGTAAAGCTTGGCATATTCTATGGCGGATATATCTTCGATATAATTTTCGGGATATGCGGTTTTACAGCCCTTGTCGCGAAGCATTGCCACAGCCTTGTTGTAGGCTATGGCAGCTTCGTTTTCGGAGCTGTATCTTCCTATTATATAGTTTCCATTTATGTGGATACGGGAACGGTAGCTGGTGCGGCCGTTCTTTTTTATTGCCTCAACGCCATAGTAGCGGTTGATTATGCGGATATTGTGGTAGCGGTAGTCGTGGTCATCACCGTTTATAAACTCATAATCGCGCCCCTTGACGGCGTGGCTTCGTATTCCGTAGCGTGAAAGAATATTCACCTGCATGCCGTAGTCGGCAACAAAAAGATAGCCCTGCCTTTTCATAATCGAGTGATTTGAAAAATAGAAAAGGTCATCGACGTCGAACTTGAGGGCTTCATTTTCGGAGAGATAGTAGACAAAATAATTTTTAGCCATGTAGATAGGTGTCTTGATGTAAAAATTATTGTCGCGGAAATTGAGAAGAGATATGTATTTGTCAAAGGATAACAGCCGGCAGTGCTCATGGTAGCTGTCTATGTTGCAGATACTACCTGTGTCGGACACGATTTTCTGGGCTTCGTAGTAGGCGGAGGAGGCATCGGTTTCGGCTGCAAAGCTGCCAAGGCTTATATGCTTGTTTTTGTATGTGACGGAGGCGCGGTAGTATACTGTGCCGTCCTTTTTTTGTGCTTTGAAGGTTCCGGGAAGTGACATGGCGGTTCTCTTTTCTGTAAATTTTATTTTGGCGGCATGCCTGCAAGTATTATATCCTGTTATTGTGATTCTTTCAATTCAAAGATACTTTTGATGTGTAAAAAATGTAAGCAGTTACATTTTTTTGACTTGTTATTTCGTTTTTATCCCGATTTTAAAGCTTTTCCCCCACTTAAATGCTTAAAATATCAAAAAAATAGGGTGGAATTCTCCACTTTTGAAAAATAAAATCGGTGAAAAGACGAGAATATTTTGTATGATTATTTAGCAAAGGAAAATTTCAAGTGTCATTATGCACAAAAAATAAGTATAAATCACAGGTTATGTGGACATAATGCCAATGAAAAATGTTACGAAAATGTTACAAAAGACGTTTTTCACAAAAAAAAGCGTTTTGATTGACAAAATCAATTTCATAAATATAATTGCAAAAAGAACGAAAAACATTGATTTGAAATGAGAGGTTTAAAGATGAAGAATATTTTTTCGCTCTTTAATGGTGTTTTTAGTTTCTTCAGAACCATTACAAAGAGCATGTACAGAAGATGTGCTATAATCGCTTCGGGTTCAGCTGTGATTGCGGTTGTGTGTCTGAATTCTACATGCTATGGTGGCGGCGGAAAGAACAATGTGGTTTCCTCCAACACAGGAACCGGACAGGTTGCTGCGGAAGATGAAGAGGACGATGATGACACCGATGAAGAGAAGGCAGTATTCACATCTCTTATTAATGACACAGAACAGCAGATACAGTTTGCGGCTAATCCGTTGATAGATCTGGATATAGAAAAAAATCTTTTGAAGTATAAATGTGTCTATGCAGATGTGAATTCCCAGATGGCAGAAACAGAATCGGATGAAATACTTGTAAGTGCAGATTATATCAGTCCGATTATTGCAATTACGGAAGATGATTACAATAATCTTGTCCGCATTGTTGAGGCTGAAGCTACAGGGCTTGATGTGAAAGCAAAGATTCTGGTTGCCAATGTAGTGATAAACAGAGTATTTTCTAAGGAATTTCCTGATAATGTGACAGATGTAATTTATCAGGGAAACGGAGTACAGTTCCAGCCTATTATGGATGGAAGATTTTATTCCGTCACACTGACGGACACATCATACGAAGCTGTTGACAGGGCACTTGTCGGTGAAGATTATTCGGACGGAGCACTTTTCTTCGCAGCGTCGGCATCGGCGGGAGAGGGAAGCTGGTTCGCTATGAACCTTAACAGGCTGTTCGAATATAATGGACATGTTTTCTTTAATTTTTATTAAAGATTTTACTTGTTTAATGGAATAAAGTGTGATAAAATTGGCGATAAGTATTAGGCTTATCGCCTTTTGTTTTAAAAATATACTGCAACGCCTGTTACATGAAGCAGTTAAAAAATAATCTGTTGGAGGACGCTATGGAATTATTTTATAAAAGTACTAGGGATGACAGTGTTAGAGTGACAGCCTCAAAGGCTATTCTTAAAGGTCTTGCCGATGACGGCGGTCTTTTTGTTCCGGAGAGCATACCGGTTCTTGACAAGAGTCTTAAAGAACTTGCGGATATGAGCTACGGTGAGGTTGCCTATGAAGTAATGAAGCTTTTCTTTACAGATTTTACAGAGGAGGAGCTTAGAAGCTGCATAGCGAATGCGTATGATTCGAAGTTCGATACAACTGAGATTGCACCTCTTGTGAAGGCGGACGGCGCATATTTTCTTGAGCTGTTCCATGGTGCTACGATTGCATTTAAGGATATGGCGCTTTCGATTCTGCCACATCTTATGACAACATCTGCTAAGAAGAATAATATTAAGAATGATATAGTTATTCTGACAGCCACATCGGGAGATACAGGTAAGGCCGCACTTGCAGGTTTTGCCGACGTGAAGGGAACCAAGATTATTGTATTTTACCCGAAGGATGGAGTAAGCCCTATTCAGGAGAAGCAGATGGTTACACAGAAGGGTGATAATACATACGTTGTGGCTATCAAGGGTAATTTTGATGATGCGCAGACAGGTGTCAAGAATATATTCGGAAATAAGGAGCTTGCCAAGGAGCTTGATGGTGCAGGCTATCAGTTCTCATCGGCTAACTCAATTAACATAGGCAGACCTGTTCCTCAGATTGTTTATTATGTGTATGCTTATGTCAAGCTTCTTGCCAATGAAGAGATTGCTGAAGGTGAGAAGATTAATGTTGTGGTTCCTACAGGAAATTTCGGAAACATTCTTGCGGCGTTCTATGCAAAGAATATGGGACTTCCAATTGGAAAGCTTGTATGTGCCTCGAATGAGAATAAGGTATTATACGACTTCTTCTCAACAGGTGTGTATGACAGGAACAGGGAGTTCAAGCTTACAAGCTCACCTTCAATGGATATTCTTATTTCAAGCAACCTTGAGAGACTTATATACAGGATTGCAGGCGGTTCTGCTGAGGCTAACCGCAGTCTTATGAGCCAGCTTAAGGAGAACGGACGTTATGAGATTACTGACTCCATGAAGGCACAGCTTGATGATTTCTACGGAAATTACGCGAGTGAGAAGGAGACTGCCGATACAATCAAGGCAATATATGAGGATACGGGCTATGTCATTGATACTCATACAGCAGTCGCAGCCGCTGTCTATAAGAAGTATACCGAGAATTCAGGTGACAAGACCAAGACGGTTATTGCGTCGACAGCCAGTCCGTTCAAGTTTACAAGAAGCGTCATGGACGCAATCGACAAGGCTAAGTATGACAGCATGACAGACTTTGAGCTTGTCGACGAATTATCCAAGATTGCCAATGTGGCTGTTCCTCAGGCGATAGAGGATATCAGGACTGCACCTGTTCTCCACAACAGAGTGTGTGATAAGACACAGATGGAAGAGACTGTAAGGAATATTCTTGGAGTGTAGACAGGATAGATTTTATGTGATAGAATAGAAGTAATGGTTTTATTACATTACGAACAGTGATATAATACACAGATAGGATGAACCATACTATTGTTAGACTAGGAATAGCGATAGTATGGTTCTTTACTGTTGAAAGTATTATAATACTATAATTTGGAAAAACTCTTGAAAAATTATCTAAAATAGTGTTATAATACGAACATATATTCGATTTAAAATATAACAAAAATAGATTATAGGAAATGAGGAGAAGTATGGCAGATAAGAAACAGGATTATGGTGCTGGCAGCATTACAATCTTAGAGGGTCTTGAGGCGGTAAGAAAACGTCCGGGAATGTACATAGGAAGCGTGTCCACGAAGGGACTTAATCATCTTATATATGAGATTGCCGACAATGCGGTTGATGAACACCTTGCAGGCTACTGTGATTCTATATGGGTTTCACTCAATAAGGATGGCACAGCTACAATCAAGGATAATGGAAGAGGAATTCCTGTGGGTATTCATCCTAAGGCGGGAATCCCGGCTGTTGAGGTTGTATTCACGATACTCCATGCGGGTGGTAAGTTCGGTGATGGTGCCTACAAGATATCGGGAGGTCTACACGGAGTTGGCGCTTCCGTTGTCAACGCCCTGTCAAGATGGCTTGAGGTCGAGATAAGACAGGATGGCAAGGTGTATAAGCAGCGCTATGAGAGAGGGCATGTTATGGCTCCGCTTGCCGAGATTGGGACATGCAGGAAGAATGATACGGGAACCACAGTCACATTCCTGCCGGATGATGAGATATTTGAGAAGACATATTTCAAGGCAGATCAGGTGAAGAGCAGACTTCACGAGACAGCATATCTTAATCCGGGACTTACCATATATTTTGAAAATAAGAGAGCTAATGAGGAGGAGAGCGAAGTATTCCATGAGCCGGACGGAATTAAGGCTTATGTAAAGGCTCTCAATGATGGACTTGAGACGCTTCACGATGTCATCTACTTCAAGCATACAAGCGAAGGCATTGAGGTAGAGTGTGCGGTACAGTTTGTGGACGCATTTCAGGAGAATATCCTTGGCTTCTGTAACAATATCTACACTCAGGAGGGCGGAACACATCTTACCGGTTTTAAGACTAAGTTTACCGTAGTTATCAATCAGTATGCGAGGGAATTAGGCATACTTAAGGATAAGGACGTGAACTTTACCGGACAGGATGTAAGAAATGGAATGACGGCTGTTGTTGCGGTTAAGCATCCGGAGCCTAGATTTGAAGGACAGACTAAGACGAAGCTTGATAATCAGGACGCCGGTAAGGTTGTAGCTGAGGTGACGGGGGATGAACTTGTAAGATATTTTGACAAGAATCTTGAGACATTAAAGACGGTCATTGCCTGTGCCGAGAAGTCGGCTAAGATTCGTAAGGCTGAGGAGAAGGCTAAGACCAATCTCTTAGTCAAGCAGAAGTTTTCATGCGACAGCAACGGAAAGCTTGCCAATTGTGAGAGCCGTAACCCGGAGGAGTGTGAGGTGTTCATAGTCGAGGGAGATTCTGCCGGTGGTTCAGCCAAGACGGCGCGTAACAGGCGCACACAGGCTATTCTTCCTATAAGAGGTAAGATTCTCAATGTCGAGAAGGCAACGATGGACAAGGTGCTTGGGAATGCTGAGATTAAGACCATGATAACGAGCTTTGGATGTGGATTCTCGGAAGGATATGGCAATGATTTTGATATAACCAAGCTCAGATACAATAAGATTATCATAATGACTGATGCCGATGTTGATGGTGCACACATAGCAACATTGCTTCTCACATTTTTCTATAGATTCATGCCGGAGCTTATTCAGGAGGGACATGTGTATCTTGCAACACCTCCATTGTATAAGGTAGTACCTAAGAAGGGAGAGGGACAGTATCTCTATGATGATAAGGCTCTTGAGAAGTACAGAAAGACGCATACAGGTAATTTCACTCTCCAGAGATACAAGGGACTTGGTGAGATGGATGCAGATCAGCTCTGGGAGACTACACTCAACCCGGAGACAAGAATACTTAAGCGTGTCGAGATAGAGGATGCGAAGATGGCGTCCGATGTGACTTCAATGCTTATGGGAAGCGATGTCGGACCGCGCAGTGAGTTTATCCACGAGCATGCGCATGATGCGGAGCTTGACCTTGCATAAGGGCGTTTGCAATTAACCGAATATTAGAATGTAAAGTGAGGATATAAGATGGCAGAACAGATTATGCAGACAGAGTATTCTGAGCTGATGCAGAAATCATACATAGATTATTCGATGAGCGTAATAACGGCGCGTGCTGTGCCGGATGTGCGCGATGGGCTTAAGCCTGTGCAGAGACGTGTGCTCTATGCGATGGAACAGCTTGGACTTAACTATGACAAGCCGCATCGTAAATCGGCGCGTATCGTTGGAGATACGATGGGTAAATATCATCCGCACGGTGACAGCTCAATATATGACACGCTTGTTGTGTTGGAGCAGGACTTTAAGAAGGGAATGGCATTGGTCGACGGGCATGGTAATTTCGGCTCAATTGAGGGCGATGGCGCCGCGGCTATGCGATATACGGAGGCTAAGCTCAAGAAATTCACACAGGATGTATACCTTGCTGATCTTGATAAGAATGTGGTAGATTTCATGCCGAATTTTGATGAGACGGAGAAAGAGCCTGTTGTTCTTCCGGTAAGGGTTCCGAATCTTCTGGTCAACGGTTCTGAGGGTATTGCAGTCGGTATGACGACGAATATACCTACCCATAATCTTGGTGAGGTTATAGATGCTGTAAAAGCATGTATGGATAATCCGGATATCACAACACAGGAGCTTATGCAGTATATTATAGGACCGGATTTTCCTACGGGAGGACTTGTAGTTAATAAGAGCGAGCTTCTTGATATATATGAGAGTGGTACGGGAAGAATCAAGCTCCGCGGCAAGGTTGAGTTCGAGCCGGCAGCTAAGAAGGGCGATAAGGATAAGCTTGTCATAACCGAGATTCCGTATACTATGATAGGTGCAGGCATAGGTAAGTTCATATCCGATGTTGTGGATCTTATTGAGACAAAAAAGACACAGGATATAACGGATATATCCAATGAGTCCTCCAAGGAGGGAATCCGCATTGTTCTGGAACTTAAGAAGAATGTGGATGTAGATAAGCTCATCAATATGCTGTATAAGAAGACGAAGCTTGAGGACACATTCGGCGTGAACATGCTTGCGATTGTCGATGGAAGACCGGAGACGCTTGGACTTAAGCAGATAATTACACACCACATTGACTTTCAGTTTGAGCTAGCTACAAGAAAATATACCACGCTTTTGAATAAGGAGCTTGACAATAAGGAGATTAAGGAAGGACTTATACGCGCCTGCAATATAATTGACCTGATTATCGAGATACTCAGAGGCAGCAAGAACCTTAAGATGGCAAAGGATTGCCTGATTACCGGAAATACAGAGGGCATTAACTTTAAGACGGAGAAATCGCGCAAGGATGCTTCTAAGCTCCATTTTACCGAGAAGCAGGCAGGCGCTATATTGGAGCTTCGTCTTTATAAGCTCATCGGACTTGAGATTCTTGCACTTGAGAAGGAGTATGAAGAGACACTTGCCAGGATTGCTGAATACGAAGATATACTGAACAGCAGAAGAGCTATGGTGAAAGTCATCAAGAAGGATTTAGACAATATCAAGAAGGAGTACGCGCTTCCGAGAAAGACTATAATAGAGGATGGAAAGGCAGCAGTGTTCGAGGAGCAGAAGCTTGTAGAGCAGGAGGTTGTATTCCTCATGGATCGTTTCGGATATGCCAAGACTATAGATACAGCTGCTTATGAGAGAAACAAGGAGGCTGTTCATGCCGAGAACAAATATGTGTTTAACTGCATGAACACCGACAAGATATGTATTTTTACCGACAATGGAAATCTTCATCAGATAAAGGTGAGGGATATACCGTTTGTGAAGTTCCGTGACAAGGGAACTCCTATTGACAACCTTGGCAACTACAGCAGTGCGGGCGAGGAGATTATTTTCTTATGCTGCAATAGTCTGCTTGCAGGCAGGAAGCTGTTGTTCACAACAAAGAAGGCTATGATGAAGCTTGTTGACGGCTCGGAATTTGATGTATCTAAGAGGACAGTTGCCGCGACAAAGCTTATGGAGGGTGACCTTGTGACGAGCATTGAGGTTGTCAGCGCTGTGAATACACAGAGTGTAGTGCTTCAGACGGAGAACGGCTATTTCCTTAAGTTTATGCTTGAAGAGATACCTGAGAAGAAGAAGAGCGCAGTTGGTGTGCGTGGTATGAAAGTTGACGATAGTGATAATGTTGACGAAGTGTACATTATACCTGAGGAGGCGGACGTATCGATTCAGTACAAGGATAAGGATGTCTCACTGAAAAAGCTGAGACTTTCTAAGAGAGATTCCAAGGGGCAGAAAAAATAGATTTTCCGGCTATAGAGAGAACATTCGACATATAAAAGTTGTGTCACATAGAAATGCAGCAACATACAAAAAATATGTCACACGAAAAAGCTGCGGCAGTCCATACCCGGACTGCCGCAGCTTTTTATGTCGAAATTCATCTGCGTTTATAAAACGCTAAGGTGCAATGATTGATTTAACACTAGGCAAGCTTATGTATTGTGATACAGTTAGGGGTATCAATCTTTATCGGATTGCCGTTCATTACAAGAAGTCCCTTGTCATAGTTTATTGTAAAAAATGTCAACGAACCTGATTCATTGTTAACCGATACAAGGTGCTTTTCATCAGGGAACAGGTTGATATCCTTAGGGTAGTCGCCACTTATAGGAAGACTGTTCTTAAGGGTTAAAAGACCTGATTCCTTGTCTGTTGAATAGATTGTAACGCTATTGTCGCCGGCATTGGAGCATAATACATAATCGCCGTTTTTGGATACCTGAATTGCAGCAGCAGCGGTATTCTCCTTATGTCCCTTACGGACAGTGAAGATATTCTGTACAAATTCAAAACGATTTTTAGCATCAGGAGTATATTTATATACGTCTATGTAATTCTTCAATTCACATACGATATAGGCAAATTTTCCGTCCGGGCTGAAGGTGATCTCGCGTGGAGCGGATTCAAGCTGGCAGCGTATGATGTCGGACAGCTTGAGCTTGCCCGTAGCCTTATTGAAATCATAGAGCTTGACCTGGTCCATACCAATATCGCATACACATAATAAGTCCTCATCAGGTGTAAGAACAGAGCAGTTGATGTGCGGACGGAAATTTCTCTCTGCGATACTTCCCATTCCCTTGTGATATATTTCATCCGTTATGGCACCGACAGTTCCATCCTCGTTTATGTGAAGGACTGTGAGCTTACCGTCATGGTAGCCGGATACGAATATATAGTCATCTGCCTTTGTCATTGAAAGATGGCAGCCTCTCATGCCCTTTATCGATGAGGTGGTCATGTACTCAAGTCCTCCGTCCGGAAGAATCTTGAAGGAGGCAATACCCTCATCCACTATAGAATAAAGATACCTGCCACTGTGGGATACAATTAGATAAGATGAATTGTTGACTATTACCTCTTCGCGGTAAGCCATTCGTCCGGCTTCGTTGTCAACATCTAAGATGGTTATTCCTTTACTTGAATCATGTGTATATGATCCGACATATGCAACATATTTTTCTGACATAGTAACCTCGATTCTGCTGCGAACAAAAGCAGCAACATTATTAGTATAGAATCATCCTGTAAAAAAAGGGGCTGCCGGATAAGGCAGCCCCGGATTTATATTTATTTTACGTCAATAAATGCTATTTTACAAGCATTTTCCTTACTTTTGAGAGCAAAATTGTAAGAGGCTTATACAGAAACAATGCTGTAAAAAAATTGCCTATACAATGTGCGATGTCAAAAGGAATTCCGCTGATAAAATATGCGAAGCCTGAACCGATACCGAACATCACACCTTGGGTGATGGAACACAGTGCACCGAAGCTCAATCCATAAGCGCCGTTGATTATAGCCCATGTAACTGAGGAATCGTTGCGGCGGCACAGCATCGTTATGCCCCACAGAATAGCCCATATATAAAGATACATTATCCACCAGCTTCCAAAGCCCCAGAAGATTCCTTCAAGCAGAACGAATACATATATCGGGAAGAGAGCTTTTTTTCCAAATACTTTTGTGTATACAATGAAAAGTATGGATACAACCTCTATATTGGGAAGGAAGCTCAAAGCTACCTGACATACATACGCGATAGCTCCAAGCATTCCAAGTATTACTATTTCAAAAGTTGTATATTTCATGACAATTTATGGTCTTTTAATATGACTCAATTACGAACTTAAAAGCGTCACCGTCATTGACCGGTGTTGTATCAACGCCCGTCTGAGAATAGTCGTCCCCGATATAGAGAGCCCAGTACTGATTTGCGGAATCATCTGCGGTCACACCGGCAACAGTCTTGACATATAATCCCCAATCGGATTCGTCACCTGCGATGAGGTTCTCCTGCTCAAGAGCACCACGAAGATAGTCTTCATTTGTCTTGATTGTGAACTCCTTAGTGCTTGCATCTGCGAATACTACAGTTAATGTGATGGTTTTGCTGCCACCTGCATCCTTTGGCTGAGGTCTGAAGTTGATGTAGAGCAGTGCCAGAACTACAACAGCTACAACTAAGCCAAGAACACCGAATAAAATTTTTTTGTTCTTTTTGCTCATTTGTTTTCTCCTTAAATAATAGATTGTATTTTTGCGTGATGAAATAATGTCCGGATCCACGCAGACATATATTTATCTACATAGGGCAGGTCTTCTGACTCAGGACATGGCACCCATCCACGTCTTCCCGGGATAAAAATATCCCAGTGACTTTTACGCGGCACAAGCGTTGGACGGACTATTCCCATACAGCGACGGGTTCGTTCAGGCATTGCACCTGATTCCCTCTTAGCAGACATTAAGAATAATGTCTGAACCGCTATGATATCACAGTCCCCTAATGACAGGAACTAAAACAGTTTATAACAGCATTATAGAAAAGTCAACGCATTGGAAAAACTTACACAAAAAATATCAAAGAGTGGTTTCTGCCGGAATATTGTATATTGCTAAAGATGATACATTATGCTAATATAAAACAAGAGTTCCGTATGAGGATACTGTTATACAGAGTATGGTGGGAGGGGAAACATGGCTCCACCGGAAAATGAGGATTTGGATGAACAGATTGTCAAAAAGAGAAAAAAAGAACAGAATATATCTTCTTGATATAATAAGGGGGATTCTGATAATATATGTGGTCTATTACCACTTCATGTATGACTTGAATGACATACTTGGCCATGAGATACCATATCTGTATTCAGACTGGTTTTCTACCATACGCGACTGCATGTCGGGTTCTCTTATATTTATATCGGGAATATCATGTAATTTTTCGAGAAACAATCTGAAAAGAGGTGTGAGGACGGTTCTTATAGCGCTGCTGTTATCTATTGTAACGATAGTTGTAATGCCGTCGCAGACGATTGTTTTCGGTATTCTTCACCTTCTTGGAACGATGATGGTTCTATATGGGCTGTGCGAATATATATCCGGGAAAAAGGCTGTGCAAAAGGCGGCATTTAACAAAGAAAAAGTGTATGGACGCCTTATATGGATGTTGGTATTTTTATTCCTGTTCGTTGTTGGCAGGAATATATATGATGGATATATACAGCTTATGTACTGGCGTATTTCTATGCCGGGCTTCCTCTATGGAGGAAAAAATATGTTTCTGTACATAATTGGATTTTCGCAGAAGCTGTTTTCCGCCGATTATTACCCGGTTATTCCGTGGGGCTTTTTGTTCCTGTCGGGAGCCATGGGCGGTTATATTTTTAAAAGTAAAAATCTTCCGGGATTTTTATACAAAAATTTCTGCAGGCCGCTTGCTTTTATCGGAAGACATACCATGATAATATATCTTGTGCACCAGCCTGTTCTGTTTGGAATATTCATGCTTATTGATAGGTTGTTTTAAAATACAAGCTATGTGCTCGTCTAATTACACGAAATCCGGAATCAATACATATATCTGTGCAATTAATTGCCGCGCAGGAATAAAAAACGAATTCTGTTCCATACTAATCATGCAATGATTTTTCGTTGTATATTATTATTGGAGGTGTGGACATGAATGATTTAGCTTGTGGTGTAAAGAGTTGTGCATACAATGACTGTAATTGTTGTAAGAGAGATGGAATCAAGGTGGAGGGAACAATGGCTGAGAGTTCATCATCTACCTGCTGTGCCTCATTCTGTGAATGTGGAAGTCCAAGGGTGACATCTGCATGCGAATGTGAGCCTAAGAGGGTGACAAATATCATCTGCGATGCGGTTAAGTGCCGTTATAATGATGATAAGAACTGTACAGCAAAGCATGTCGATGTGACCGGAACACATGCGATGATCTCTTCTGAGACAGAATGTGCTACATTTGTGAGCAGATAGACAATTTGAATAATTTTTGACGATTATGAGACGGAGCGCGCTGTATCAACAAATATGGCTGGCTCCGTCTTTTGCCATATCTTGACATGCCGGCGCATGGAGGGTAGAATGTTTTAAGATACACATTCCAAGGAGAAATGAGGGGTAATATGCAGTCTAATGACGCACAGAACAGTGCAATCAATCACATAGATGGACCTATGCTTGTGCTTGCGGGACCAGGTTCCGGCAAGACTACCGTCATCACAAGGAGGGTTAAGCGCCTGATTGAACAGGGAGTCAATCCGCTTAACATTCTTGTGATTACGTTCACGAAGGCGGCTGCGGAGGAGATGAGGGAGCGTTTTTACAGGCTTATGGATGATAACAGAGGCAGAAATGTGACATTCGGAACATTTCATGCGGTATTTTTTACTATCCTAAAGCATGCCTACAACCTCTCTGCGTCGAATATCGTGAAGGAAGAGGAAAGATATTCCATTGTTAAAAATGCGATTGCAAAGCATGAGCTTGACATTGAGGACGAGCGCGAGTTCGTCGGGAATGTGCTTGGTGAGATAGGACGTGTCAAGTCGGACAGAATCGCCATAGAGAATTACTATTCAACCAACTGTCCTTCGGATGTATTCAGGAGCATTTATGAGGAGTATTCCGGTAAGCTGCGCGGCAGCAGAAAGATTGACTTTGAGGACATGCTGTGCTATACCTACGAGCTTCTCACGGCGCGGAGGGACATCCTTTCGGCATGGCAGAGCAAGTTTAAGTATATCCTTATCGATGAGTTTCAGGATATCAATAAGATTCAGTATGACACCATAAGGCTTCTTGCGCAGCCGGAGAACAACCTGTTCATTGTCGGGGATGATGACCAGAGTATCTATGGCTTCAGAGGCTCCAAGCCGGATATCATGCTCAATTTCGGCAATGACTACAGGAATGCCAAGAAGGTTGTGCTTGATGTGAACTATCGTTCCACACCGGAGATTGTGAAGGCAGCCGGGGATGTTATAAGATTCAATAATAAAAGATACAAGAAGAATATAAGGACGGATAAGCCGGGCGGCGGAGCTGTGATCGTGAGGCAGACCAAGGATTTCATCGATGAGTACGCCGAGGTGTGCGAGCGGATAAAGGCGCTTGTTCATGGTGAAAAGAAAAGCTACAGTGACATAGCTGTGCTGTACAGAACCTCAGCGGGAATCGGGTCGCTGGTCAGAAGGCTCATGGAAAATGGGATTCCGTTTCAGATAAGGGATAAGCTGCCGGATATGTTTGAGCATTGGATAGCCAAGGATATCTTTGCATATATAAGGCTGGCTCTTGGCACTGCTAACAGGGCTGATTTCATTTCGGTGTGCAATAAGCCGAAGAGATATATAGGCAGGGATTATCTCACGGACGAGGAGATAGACCTTGATAAGCTGTGCTCCTACTATGAGGACAAGCAGTGGATGGTGGAGCGCATAATGAAGTTAAAGGATGACCTTGCCATGGTGGCAAAGCTCAACCCTTACGCGGCTGTCAACTATATTAGACGCGGAATAGGATACGATGAGTATATTGCGGACTATGCGTTAAATCACCACATTCAGCCTGATGAGCTGTTTGATGTTTTAAATGACATCCATGAGAGTGCGAGAGAGCACAATACATTTGTGGAGTGGGAC
>JBNMLM010000063.1:0-13878 GCA_050874845.1 Eubacteriales bacterium
AATTATGTTAAATGTAAAACAAATGGGTTCTCTTACATGATAGGAAAAGGTCATGTACAAACTGCACAAAAATATTTTGCAAATTTTGTCATGTTTGTGAACACTTATTTACAAGGTCATGCTAATATATACTCGTAACCCCCCAATACATTATATAGTTTTTGCTACACCCCATAAGAAATGAAATACCTTCTCCAAAAAGGACAGCGTCGTGAGCTGTCCTTTTTACTTTGCCTTAATTTTTCTTGAAATATTCCCCATATTATCATAAAATATATAGAAAGACTAAAAGGGCATGATAATGTCCAAGCGTGTATCATAATATATCTGGCAGGCGGAAGCTTTAGACAGCCTGTCCGATTATGAAAGGATTATGTATCTTAATGAAAATTACGAAGAATCTGTCCGGATTATCAAAGAATGAAATCAGAAGCACATATTTTTCAAATATGAAGCCTATATTAAATGACCGTGCAATGTTTTCAGATGCCACGGAAGAGTACAGAAGCCCTGAAGAACCTTCAGCCGGTGATACTGTAAAGCTTAAGTTCAGAACCGCAAAGTACAATGTGGATAGTGTTGAGGTTGTGGTTAATGGTGTAGCATACAGCATGAAGAAGTTTATGACCAATACGAATTTTGATTATTATATTGCTGAATTTACACTCGGAGCACAGCGCACGGAGTATTACTTCCATGCGCTTGTGGGACGTACAAGCATTTATTATAATCAGGCAGGACCATATAGGGAGCTCAACCCAACCTACAATTTTGTTATCAATCCGGGCTTTAAGACACCGGATTGGGCGAAGGGCGCTGTTATATACCAGATATATGTCGACCGTTTCTGCAATGGAGACAAGAGCAATGACGTGGTTGATAATGAGTATGTGTATATAGGTGAGCCTGTGCACAGAGTAACCGACTGGAATGCGTATCCGGCAACCATGGATGTGCGTAATTTCTACGGCGGAGATTTACAGGGCGTGCTTGACAAGATGGATTATCTTGAGAGTCTCGGAATAGATGCAATCTACTTTAATCCGTTGTTTGTATCGCCATCTAATCATAAGTATGATATTCAGGATTATGACTATATTGACCCGCATTTTGGCGTCATTGTAAATGATGGCGGTGAGCCGTTGCCGGATAATGCGAGAAGCAACGACAATGCGACAAAGTACAAAAAGAGAGTGACGGACTATGCCAATCTGGAGGCGAGCAATGAGTTCTTTGCAAAGCTTGTCGAGGAGGCACACAGAAGAAATATCAAGGTAATCATCGACGGTGTATTCAACCACTGCGGTTCCTTTAACAAGTGGCTTGACCGTGAGAGAATATATGAGGGAAGCGAGGGCTTCGACAAGGGCGCGTATGTGGATAAGGAGAGCCCTTATCATGATTTTTTCAAGTTTCAGGATGACTATGCATGGCCATACAATCAGTCATATCTGGGCTGGTGGGGACACGATACTCTTCCGAAGCTCAATTATGAAGGTTCTAAGAAGCTTGAAGATTATATTCTTGGAATTGCAAAGAAATGGGTTTCACCTCCGTACAATGTAGATGGATGGAGACTTGATGTTGCCGCCGACCTTGGATTTTCACAGGAATACAACCATATTTTCTGGCGCAAGTTCAGGGATGCCGTAAAGGAGGCTAACCCGGAGGCGATTATACTCGCAGAGAATTATGGCGATTCATACAGTTGGCTTCAGGGGGATCAGTGGGATACTATAATGAATTATGATGCATTTATGGAGCCTGTGACATATTTCCTCACGGGAATGGAGAAGCACAGCGATTCGAGCAATGACGCACTGCGCGGAAATCCTAACTATTTTATTTCGCATATGCGCCACAATATGGCAAGACTTGGCGGACAGCCTATGAGAATATCCATGAACGAGCTTTCTAACCATGACCATTCACGTTTCTTAACAAGAACCAACAGAGTTATCGGAAGAACAGCAAGCAAGGGAGCAGAGGCTGCTAACTATGGAGTGAATAAAGGAATATTCATGGAAGCTGTTGTAATGCAGATGACATGGCCGGGAGCACCGACAATCTACTACGGCGATGAGGCAGGAGTGTGCGGCTGGACCGATCCTGATAACAGAAGAACTTATCCTTGGGGACATGAGGATGAGCAGCTTATCGATTTCCATAAGCAGATGATACGTATACACAAGGAGAATCCGGCACTTATCCGCGGCTCGTACAAGAATATATATGCCGACTACAACATCCTTGCTTATGCACGTTTCTATAATGACAACAGTGTGATTGTGATTATAAATAACAATGATGGTGAACGTGAAATCAGCGTCGAGGCATGGCAGGCTGAGATTTTAGATGGTGACTATGTAGAGCAGGTAATGTTCACGATGAGAGATGGACATTCATGCGATATTATACAGCATGAGGTGCCTAGCGGAATACTTACCGTCAAGCTTCCGGAGTACTCATCAGCTGTATTCGTTAAGAAAAAGAGAAATTAAATCGCGCCGGACGTTGTGCGATAATATAAATATTTATCTGATGAGGGGAAAGTGATATGCAGCCGAATAGTAATAATTCTTCTGTGAATAAGAAGCTGTTAAATCTTGATATTATCCGTGCGGTAGCGGCGGTTATGATTGTGCTGGTGCATCTTGAGCTGTTCGGCTGGGGTGGACATGGAGTGGAATTATTTCTGCTGTTGACCGGGTACACGGCTTTTCTGTCGATAGACAGGCACAAGGATGTTTCGCCGCTTTCGTATTATAAGAGAAGGCTTGCGAGGATTCTGCCAAGCTATTATGGGGTTGTGCTCATATATTTTTTCATCTATCTGGTTGTGTTAGGTGAGAGGTATCCGGCGAAGCAGATAGTGGTGAGCCTTGTAAAATATTTCACGCTCACAACCACCTTCTTTCCGCGTGACCTGCTGTTCTGGTTCTACCTTGGAACGACGGGAACGATTGTGACCATAATGTTATTCTATATTATTGCGCCGTTTTTGTATAAATTTATCAACAATTTCAGGCGTTCGGTGATTGCCCTCATAGTGGCATTTGTGGTATGCCAGGTGTGGGTGCACTTTCTTGAAATATTGTATGCGGGCACGGAGTATGCGGGGAGACATCCGGCGTACTTTATATACCTGTGCTTCTTCGGTGTGTCGGCGTATTTTGCTGTCAAGGAGAAGAAGATATTTGAGTATATTGCACTGCTTATGATGATGGGAGTCGCCTTCCTAATTCTTGATGTGAGCAACACGAAGCTGTACTGGATAATAATGTTTACAACATTTCTGCTTGTAACGATGGATATTGAGGAATGGCTTCCGGATAATGGGCTCAGCAGGGCAGGGGTGTCAATCGTACGGTTCATTTCGAAGTATTCGTATGCGCTCTATTTAGGACATCCGATAGGGATACTTATAATGAAGAGTATTTTTAACCCGGAGACAACCACAATGCCGATGGTATTGTATAAGACTATAGAATTAGGCCTTTTTGTGGTGATGACGGCTCTGGTATACCTGCTCTTTGAAAAGCCGGCGGCGAAGCTGTTCTCCGGCAAAAAGAAGTGAGGCATTGAGGCGCGGTCCGTGACCGGCAGTGGATGATTGAGCCGGTGGATGATAAATATAAAACAGGGAGTATGATATATGCTTTTTAATTCGCTAAGCTTTGCCGTCTTTATGACGGCAGTATTTTTAATATACTGGAATATTCCGGCAAGATACAGGTATCTGGTGGTGCTTGCCGCCAACTGCTACTTCTATCTGGGCTTCGGTGTGAGAAATTTCATACTTCTGTGTATTGTGTGCGTGGCAACGTATCTGGGAGCACTTTTTATGGAGAAAAGCAGGGGCGGATTGCGGAAGCTGTGCTTCGGACTGCCGTTTGCAGTGTCGCTGGGACTTCTTCTGGTGTTCAAGTACTTTAATTTTGCGGGACAGGTATTGTCGGATACGCTTGGAATATTTGGCATTGGATTCACTCCTGCGGTGCTTAAGCTTGCCGCACCAATCGGAATATCCTTCTATACCTTCAAGGTGATAAGCTACATGGTTGAGGTGTACAGGGGAAAGCTTCCGGCACAGCGGAACTTTGCAAAATATGCTGTGTATGTGGGCTTCTTTCCACAGATTGCCTCAGGACCTATTGAGCGACCTGCACCTTTTTTCGAGAAGCTTGAAAGCCTTGGAACATTATCGGGTGAAGCCGGTGAAAAAAATGAGAAAAAGACAGGTCTTGATAACGGTAATCAGGATAAATATACCGCAAAGAGCGGAAAAGCTTCTGAGGCAAAAGGAGTTTTCTTTAGGTTTGATGGTTTTTCGTATGAGAAGGCTTTAAATGCGTTAAAGCTCATGGGTGTTGGATTTTTCAAGAAGATGATAGTGGCGGACCTGCTTTCGGGATATGTGACCAAGGTGTTCTCAAATGTCACAGCGTACGATGGCTTCGCTCTTATGGCGGCGGCATTTCTCTTTTCAATACAGATATACTGTGACTTTGCGGGGTATTCGGACATCGCAAACGGTGCGGCACAGCTTCTTGGCTTCAATGGCGCGAGAAACTTCGAGTATCCGTATTTTTCCGCTTCGGTCAAGGAATTCTGGGGCAGATGGCATATTTCACTCTCGACATGGTTTCGCGATTACATCTATATTCCGCTTGGCGGAAGCCGCGTGGGTAGCTTAAGATACGCACTTAATATAATGATAACCTTTATGGTGAGCGGTCTGTGGCATGGCGCAAACCTAACCTTTATCGTGTGGGGTGCGCTCCATGGCGCGGTTCAGGTGCTTGAAACCTTCGCACACAATGCATGGGCAAGGCTTCGCGGGCGCGACCCGAAGGACAAAGCCTACAGAAAGAAGGGTGCGGCGCGGATTGTAGGTATCGTGCTTGTATTTATATTTGCGACGGTGGCGTGGGTATTCTTTGAGGCGGACAGCGTCGGTGATGCGTTGTATGTGCTCACTAATATGTGGTATGGAATCACATCGCCTGTGGCATATATAAAGGGAGGTCTGCAGTCAATCGGAATCAACAGCGGCATGATGATACATCTTGTACTTGTAATCGGCATGCTGTTTGCCTACGATTTGACAGCGTACATCGCAACAGAGCATGGAAGTACGATTTTTGAGCACTTTAACAGACTGCCGAAGGTGGTAAGGTGGATTGTGTGTATCGTTGTTGTTGACTTGATGGTGATATGGTTTATGCAGTATGGGGCGGATAGCAGTTCGTTCGTGTACTTTGAATTTTAAACTGTTGAATAGTCAAAGCGGGCGATTTTGTGTTGAGAGTGTATAATGAAGTATATTCCTGCATATCGACTCCGTTGTACGAAGCAAGAAGTTCTAAGGACACGGATATAGATATTGGCAGCGTCCGCCACCGAAGCAAAGCATACCTCCGTGTATGCATTGCTTCTGAACCGGCATCCGTGCCGGTTCTGGCTAGTCTGTGAACCGTGTCCTAAGAACTTCTAAGCTTCTCCCAAAGTCGCGATATGCAGGAATATACTTCATTATACACGGCTAAGATATGGCGCCCGCTTTGACGGTGAGGTTGTTTTGATGGCAAGATGAAGAAGGGCTTAAGCATACGGTGTGTATGGTTAGGGTGTTGAGATTGTTTTGGGGATGGATAAGGAAATAGTTTGAGGCGGATTGTGTAGTGTTAAACGCTTGATGTGCTTAGGTGGTGAGTGAGGGGACAGGTTAAGGCTGGTTGTGCATATTTAGGTTGTTGAGATTGTTTTAGGGATGGATAGGGAAATAGTTTGAGGCGGATTGTGCAGTGTTAAGCGCTTGAGGTGTTTAGGTGATGAGTGAGGGGACAGGTTAAGGCTGATTGTGTATGGTTAAGATGTTGGTTTTTTACACCGTGGTAAGTGGTGTGAGATATTCGGTGTTTGTATAGTAGATTAAGATTTGGTAAGGGAATGGTATGAGAGAGAATAAATCGGGTTTTGTGAAATTCATAGTGAGTGTTTTGGTGTTTGTGCTGCTTGTCGGGGTGTCTCTGGGGGGATATTTTGCGGTGCAGTATGTGAGGGGGAAGAACAGTCCGTCGAGCTTCGGTCCGGAGCTTTATTATGCGCTTGATTTGGCGGAGGAGAAAACGGAGTACACGAAGGTTATAATAGGCGATAGCGTGGCACGTCTTATTTTTGCGCCGGATTATCAGGATGAGACGGACACAACGTGTTACCTTGCGACAAATCAGGCGATAACTGTGCTTGGAAATTATATTCTGCTCAGCCGTTACCTTGAGAACAATCCGCAGACGGAAGAGGTTTATTATATTGTGAGACCGCAGAGCCTTGCAAATCCGCTGTGGTTTAATTTTTCGTTCCAGTACTTTATCGTGCCTTTTTACAATGACACCTACAAGCAGTATATAGATGTCGATACGCGCAAGTACATTGAGGACAGGTTCGGAAAGCTGTATGCGACCAACGATATTGTGAAGAGCTTTATCGAGAATAATGCCTACTATATGGATGTGTACATCAACAATGTGCTTGAGCAGCAGCTTGAGGTGCGCGATGAGAAGCATCTAAGCGACCTAACCATAAAGTATCTTACAAAGATTAAGGAGCTGTGCGACAGCCGTGGTGTCAAGCTCAAGGTGATGGCGGCGCCGCTCCCGGATACGGAGGATAACCGTGACTGGGCGGAATTTGAACAGCAGATTGTCGACAATGGGCTGTCAGACCTGCTTGGAGATTACATTGCGGGGATAGACTATTATCCTGAGGAGGCATTTGGGGATGAGGCGCACTTTACGCAGGAGTATCTTGACAGTGAGAGGGAGAATATTATCGAAAAGCTATTTAACACTATCAAGTAAGTCACCACTTCTATTGCGTAGAGCAGTAAGTGGGGGAGACTTACTTGTGATGCGAATAGCTGCTAATAGTGTTATGAGCAAGCAGCAAAGCGGATTGTGAATATCCGCTTGACATAGCCATAGGAGAATTTGAATTTGGTACTGCCTTAATGCAGTACCAAATTTGCTTTACAGGGGATAATGAAAATGTTTTATTCAGGAAAATTTATACGAGATGTGAGAAATGCTCAGAATATCAAGCTTGCCGAGCTTGCACAGGGCTTGTGTTCTACCGCACAGCTTGCAAGAATTGAGAGTGGGGTAAGAAGTGCGGAAAAACTTCTTTTTGACAGTCTGTATGAAAGACTTGGAAAAAATACGGAAAGGTTTACCGCGTATTTAGATTGTGATGAGTATGAACGTCAGCTTGCAAGAATAAGAATATGCTGCTGTATTGATGAGGGCAGGTACAGTGAGGCAAAGGAACAGATAGCGGCGTATAGAAAGACGACAAAAAATAACATACATATGCAGTATCTTTGCCTTGCAGAGTGTGAGCTGATGCAGAAAACAGGAAGCTCTGTGTCGGCGTGCAAGGATAAGCTGATGGAGGGGATAAGGTGTACATATACTGAGTTTGATATAGACAATATTGCCGGGTATTATCTGAGCAGGTTGGAAATGCTGCTTGTACAGCAGTATGTAAACTGCATTGAGCAGTCAGGGCAGAAGGACAGGGCTGGCAAATTGTATGGTGATATACTGGATTGCCTTGACAGCGGCAGATATGAGCAGAGTGAGCGTGAGAGGCTGTACGGATATGTCGGATACCGGCTGATGAAATACTACATTGATTATGGACAATATAATAGGGCACTTGAAGTGGGCGAAAAGACATATATGTGTATTGCAGGCAGGGAAAAGTGGACTTTTATGACAGAACTTATAGAAGGAATTGCGATGTGCAGGGAAGCCCTCGGCGAGGACGTGTCTGATACAAGAAAAAGGTTGTCAGTGTTACACAGAATGAATAAAAGGTTCGACGTAGGGGCAGCGGAGGATTATTTTCCGCGATATTCGGAGGAGTATGCCGTCAATGTAAATGCTGTTATCCGCAAAAGGCGAATAATGAACAATATGACGCAGGAGGAGCTTGCGGATGGAATATGCGATGTCACCACGATATCAAGGCTCGAAAATAACAGGCATGCTCTGAGCGATGAGCTGAGGATAAAACTGCTTGAAAGGCTGCAGCTTCCTTGTGATAAATATTCGCTGTGCACTAAAGATACCTTTGATGATGGGCTGTTACAAAAGTTAAAAAAGATATCCTACGCTTTAAAACGAAGTGAGTTTGCCAGACTTACCCCAATGCCGGATATACCCGAAACAGAAGCACTTGACGAGGCACTAAGGCAGGCAGAAGTTCTGAGAAAAAACAGGGATGGAGTGTTGGTGTTTGAAAATGAGTGGGGAATTATTGACGATTTGGTATTTTATCGTGAGAGCAGAGGGGATTGCGACAGGTCTGTAATATATGGCTCAGTGGTCAAAACTTCATATATCAATCCGGTGCCTTATGATTGTGAGATAGCAAGCATTATAAGAACTATGCAGGAAGGAGAGCTGCTCAGGGAGATTGGCAGGTTTAAGTTAGCAGGCGAGAAGTTTATGGAAGCGATTAAACTGTCAGTAAAGCTTTATGAGGCTGAGTGGCTTTCGCGTCTGCTGTATTTATACGTGCAGAATGTTCTTGAGAGAGGTGATAAAAATATTATATTTAAGGAAACAGAATGTGTCGAACTACTGGAATATTCCTATGCACTCGCATGCACATATGATGATAGAAAGAGAATTAAAGCAATCAGAGACTTATGCAATAAATATAATCTGAGAGATGTGAGTCTTGATTATTAGTTGAAGTTTCCATATTTGCCATGGCAGGTTTTGGCGAAGCGTGATAAGGTAATGCTTGTCAAAGCGCTTGAACAAAATTGAAGGGAATTTATCATGAGCAGATCGAAAAAAATATCAATAAACTCTTATTTTTACAGAAATAAGCTGTGGTTTTCAATGCTTATTCTGGCGGATATCATTCAGGCACTTGCTGTGGTTGCGATATCGTATTTTATATCCTGCGTCTTTGCGGCAGTCGGAGAGAGCAGTATGGACAGCATTATAAGGCTGATTCCATTAGGAGCAGTTACGCTGGCATTTTTCTTTATAACACAGTGCTTTCAGAAGTATGCACTGCGTCTTTTTCTGAAAAAGACTGATTCACAGATAAGAACTGATGTCTTTTCAGGAATTATGTCAAAGGATTTTAAAGATTTTGGCGAGAAAAATACAGCAGAATATATCTCGGTCATGAATAACGAGCTTGAAAAGGCAGAGAGAAATTATTTGTCAATGATGCCGTATATGCTTGAGACAATCATTCTGACGGTAATATCGGCAGCAGGTCTGTTTTTCTATTCGGCACAGATGGCGATAGTAATTATTGTCACAGCGGCTGCCACTATTGCGGTTCCGGCACTGTTTGGGAAATACACCTCCGATGCAACGGATTCTTATATGCAGGCAATGTCAGCATACAATGTAAAAATTAAGGATATTTTTGCCGGATACGAGGTGATAAAAAGCTTCAGTGCAGAAAAAATAATCAAAAGTGTACATGACAGAACACTTGCATCCATGGAACAGAAGAAGTATAAATATCGTTCGGTAAATGATATGTTTTCCTGTTTTGTGATACTTATTACATATTTGATTATTATAATCCAGTATATCATTGCAGCATATCTTATAACTAAGGGCAGCATAACTCTCGCACTTGCGATGGGTGCGCTTGACCTTGGGCATACGGTAAATAATCAGGCGAGGGAGGCAACGAGTGCATTGCTATCTCTGAGGGGAACAAGAAAAATACGTGGGAGAATAGAAACACTACTGAAAAATACAGATGGGCAGGAAAGTTTGGATTACGATATGGGGACATTTGACGCCATAAGTGTAAGAAATGTCTCATTCGCATATAATGAAGGGCATAATGTCCTGAATAATATCAATTTTATATTTGAGAAGGGCAGAAAATATGCCATTGTCGGTGGGAGCGGTTCCGGCAAGTCAACGCTTATAAAACTTATAATGCAGTATTATAATGACTACACCGGAAGCATATATTGTGATGCTGTGGATATCAGGGCGATTCCAAAGAAAGCTCTGTATGGCAGGCTTGCAATGATACACCAGAAGGTTTTTATGTTCGATGACAGTCTGAAAAACAATATCACGATGTATCAGGACTACGGTGACGATGAGCTCTCAGAGGTTATAAAAAAGGCAGGTCTGGAGGAGGTTGTAAAAAATAACCCGCTCGGTCTTGAACAGAGGGTTGGCGAGAATGGAAAAAATCTGTCGGGAGGCGAGCAGCAGAGAATAGCGATTGCCAGAGCACTGCTCAAAAAGTCTGAGGTACTTATACTTGATGAAGCGACATCAAGCCTCGACAATGCGGTTGCCGCCAGGATTGAAAATACTGTGCTTGCTCAGAATAATATGATGGCAATAGTGATTACACATAAGCTTGTGGAGAATATTTTGAGGCAGTATGACGGAATAATAGTTATGCATAAGGGGCAGATTGCGGAATACGGCACGTTCGATGAACTTATGGAAATGAAAGCCAAGTTTTACAGTTTATTTATGTTAAATAATTAAGCTAAGAAAGCTGCACGGAGAAGAAATCGGGAGCAATGCAGCTATTGTAATAAAAATGAAGTATGGTAACTTAAGCTCAAAAAAATTAAGTGAATAATGTTTAAGTAATGTCGTAATAATGTTTGTATAATGTCATATATTATTTCAGAGCCTCATCTTACTTTATTATAGGCGGAAATGTGGGTGATTTTTGGCTTATAATGTATTAGTAATGTTGTTGTAATGTTTAGTAATGTTTGATATAGTTATGTCAAGAACATTATTAATGGAGGAGATTCATGAAAATCAGAGAATTATATCCAGATGTTATTACAGAAGATACAAGTTGTGAATATAAAGCAGTATTAAATCAGGATAATCCTATTAAATGGGCAAAAACTCTTATTGGATATGCAAATGATAAGGGAGGAACCTTGTTTGTAGGTGTATCAAACGATGGAGAAGCTTTTGGAATTGATCTTGAAGAAGTCGATAAAACAAAACTATTAATTTCAAGGATCAATGATAGACATATATTCCCACACATTAAGATTTCATATATGATGAGAAGTGTGGATTATAATGCAGAACATTTTGTATTAGCTGTTAAAGTTGCTCCTGCAGACTCTGTAATAAGATATAGAGAGGGAGATTACAATGAAACAGTTTTTATAAAGGGTGATGGGAATGCAACTCCAGCAACACCGGAAGAAATTATCTCACTTTCAAAGAGAAAATATGGTATAGATAATGAGACAAGCGAAGTGGCATATACTGATAATCTATGGTCAGAATACCTTAATCTTTGCAAGGAATACAGACAGGATAAATCCGCTCCAACAATGAAGGAATTGCAGAACGAGGAAATTGTTTCTAAAGATGGGTATGCGAAATCGGGATTTATAATGTTTTCAGACAACTATAATGAAGATGATACAATGATATGCTGCCGTTTGTGGAAAGGTAAAAACAAGACAGGTATTGTTTTGGATAGCAGCAGATTAAGAGGCTCTATTGCAAATGTTTTTACAAATGCATTAAACTTTATTGAGCGAAATACCAAAACAGGCTGGGTAAAAACAGAAAATGGAGGACGGGACGAAATCAGGTCTTATCCTAAGGAAGCTGTAAGAGAAGCATTGGTAAATGCCATTGCACATAGGGATTATTCTATTTCGGGAACGCAGATTGATGTTGACATATACTCAGACAGAATTGAAATAGTTTCGCCTGGTTCATGGCTGCTGCCTAAAGATTACAATGCATATCCAGCAGGTTCAATACCGTCTATCAGACGAAATGCCATCATAGCAGCTTGTCTGGATGTGGCAAATCTGATGGAGAGAGGTGGAACCGGTTTTCAAACCATGATTGAATCTTATAAATTCAGTCCTGATGAAATTCAACCGGTAGTATCTATATATCCTGGATTTTTGAATTTGAGATTATATGACAGGTTATATAGGGATGAAGCTATAGAACTGGATTTGGAAGGACTTACTGCTGGAGAAAAAGTTATGGCTATTCTTAAGATGGAAGGTCCAAAGCCTATAAAGGAGCTGCAAACGTCTCTTAACTACCGAAGCAGAAGCCAATTCTTGAATGAGGTTATAAATCCGCTCATGGAATCAGGGGATATATATAGGGATGGCAAACCTAAATCGCCAACTGCACTTATTAAAATTAAAAGATAAAAGTAAAATATGGTCAAAGAACATCAACATTCGACTATGGATGAACGGTGAGATATGCCGTCATCCGGGAGAAGGAAAGCCAAGTTTTACAGTTTATTTATGTTAAATAATTAAGCTAAATTAGCTAAATTTAATTTACCGATTAACTTAAATATAATATAATACCCATAACAACAGTTATTTTGGAGGAGGTTGTTATGGGTATTTTTTTTGATGAGAAATCGCGTTCTTTTAAGCTGGACACGAAGAAGAGCAGCTATGTGATTTCGGTGGTGGATGATGAGGGCTTCATCGGTCACGCATACTATGGTGACAGGATAAGCGATACGGATGTCAGATATCTGTTGAGGACGGACGAGAATCCGTTCGTTCCTTCTAAGAACAACAGGGACAGGGGTTCGTTTTTTGATGCTTTTCCGACGGAGTATCCGGGAAATAATGTGGGAGATTACAGGGAGGGTGCCATATCGGTGCGTTGTGAGGACAACAGCCGTGCGGTGAGCCTTGTGTATGAGGGACACAGAATATATGAGGGCAAGCCGGGGCTTAAGGGACTTCCGGCTACGTTCACATCGGGTGAAGTGAAGGCACTGGATGAAAATGCCTGTGGCAACGATGACAGCAAGGTATACACACTCGAGATTAAAGCGGTCGACCCATGTATCGGACTTGCGGCTACACTGAGCTACAGCATTTTCCCTGAACAGGATGTAATAACAAGAAGTGTTAGGTTAAAAAATAATTCGGATAAGAATATTTTCATAACCAAGGTTATGTCGGCGGCGCTTGACCTGCCGGATGAGGGCTACGAGATGCTTTCGCTTCATGGCTCATGGGCGAGAGAGCGCCGGATGGAGTTTCGGAAAATAGGCTACGGCAAGCAGAGCGTCGGTTCAATCAAGGGCAAATCATCACATCAGGAGCACCCTTTTATTGCGCTTGTCGACAATGGCTCATCGCAGGATACAGGACATGTGTATGGCTTCAGCTTCGTGTATTCGGGAAACTTCCTTGCACAGGTTGAGAAGAATCAGTTCGACAGTCTGAGAATCCTTATGGGTATTCATCCTGAGAACTTTGAGTGGAAGCTTGAGCCGGGTGAGGAGCTTCAGACACCGGAGGTTGTGATGACATATTCGGCGGCAGGCCTTGGAGCAATGACACGAAATCTTCATGACCTTTACAGAGGACATCTTATAAGAAGCCCGTACAAGGATAAGAAACGTCCTATCCTTATAAATAACTGGGAGGCTACATATTTTAATTTTGATACGGAAAAGCTCTTAGCTATCGCACGCGAGGCAAAAAAGAGCGGCATAGAGATGCTTGTCATGGATGACGGCTGGTTCGGTCACAGAAATGATGACAACACAAGCCTTGGCGACTGGTATGTGAATGAGGAGAAGCTTCAGGGTGGTCTTAAGCATCTTGTGGATGAGGTGAATAAAATCGGTCTGAAGTTCGGAATATGGTTTGAGCCGGAGATGATTTCCCCGGAGTCGAAGCTCTATCGGGAGCACCCGGACTGGGCTATCGCCATTCCGGGACGTGAGGCATGCCGTTCAAGAAACCAGTATGTGCTTGATTTGTCAAGACCGGAGGTTGTCGATTACTGCTATGAGGCAGTTGCGGGAATACTGCGC
>JBNMLM010000064.1:0-13824 GCA_050874845.1 Eubacteriales bacterium
CACCAATCTTACCATCGCCATGGATATAAGAAACAACAAGATCTGCACCTGTAACCTTCTCAAATCTTCTGATGCTTAACTTCTCACCGATACGAGCAACCTTGCTTGAAAGAGCCTGCTCAACTGTGAGAGTTGGGTCTGCTGCCCATGTCTCCTGCATGAAAGCGTCCATATCAGCAGCGCTTGAATTCATAGCCTGAGCTGCTACAGCGTCAACGAACTCGTTGAACTCAGCATTCTTAGCAACGAAATCTGTCTCAGAGTTAACCTCAACTACTACTGCGTTGTGATCATCAGAAAGTAATGTCTTAACAACACCTTCAGCTGCAATTCTTCCAGCCTTCTTTGTAGCTGCTGCAAGACCCTTCTCTCTTAAGAACTCTACTGCCTTATCCATATCGCCTTCTGTAGCTGCAAGAGCCTTCTTGCAATCCATCATTCCGGCACCTGTCATCTCTCTTAACTCTTTTACCATTCCTGCGGTAATGTCTGCCATTTTAGTATCCTCCAATTATTTATATTACAAATTAATATAGGAAACAGCGGATATTCGCAATCCACTCCATTACTTACTCATACAGTATCCTGCTGCTTTTGCAGAGTCGACTGTATATTAAAGGTTAAAGGGGCAAAAGCTTGCCCCCTTATATTGTTCGGAAATATTATTCCTCTGTTGCTGCCTCTTCTGTAGCCTCAACATCCTCAGAGTACTCAACATCTGTTGCCTCACCCTGATTAGCCTCGATAACAGCGTCTGCCATCTTAGCAACGATAAGCTTTACAGCTCTGATAGCATCATCATTACCAGGAATTACATAATCTAACTCCTCTGGATCACAGTTAGTATCTACGATACCGAAAAGAGGAATTCCAAGAATATGAGCCTCCTGAATACAGATTCTCTCCTTCTTAGGATCTACAACGAAGATAGCATCCGGAAGCTTCTTCATGTTCTTGATACCGCCAAGGTTCTTCTGAAGCTTGTCCATCTCCTTCTTAAGCTGAGCTACTTCCTTCTTAGGAAGAACATCGAATGTTCCATCCTGCTCCATTGTCTCGATCTCAACAAGACGAGCGACTCTGCTCTGGATTGTCTTGAAGTTAGTAAGCATACCGCCTAACCATCTCTCATTGATGTAGTACATACCACAACGCTCAGCCTCTGTCTTAACAGCCTCCTGAGCCTGCTTCTTAGTACCTACGAATAATACTGTACCGCCATCAGCAACGATATCAGCTAATGCATGATAGCACTCATCTACCTTGTTAACGGACTTCTGTAAGTCGATGATGTAGATTCCGTTTCTCTCTGTGTAGATGTACTCTGCCATCTTAGGGTTCCATCTTCTTGTCTGGTGTCCAAAATGTACACCTGCCTCAAGTAACTGCTTCATAGAAATTACGCTCATTTTAGTACCTCCTGTGGTTTTTAATATTCTTCCATGCGCTTCAACTTTCCGTCACCCCGAGCAAGGGACCATAGGAAATCCACACATGTGTTTTTTCACACGAATCTAAGAATAACATAACCAGCTGTAATTTGCAAGCTTTTTTTATTATCGGAGCAGATTATTTTTCTTCGTAAATATCATTATTATTTCTTATACAATGCTGCTGTGAGCTCTTCATAGGTCATACCCGAATTGACTTCTACCTCGCCAACCCTTATCTTGTCATCATACCCTGTTTTTATGAGATATCTGTCAAAATCTGCGGCATCATCTATAATTCCGTTCTGCTTTAGCATATCACATACCGTCCTTGAACTCATGCCCTTGGTAATGCTTATGGTGCAGGTAATTAATTCTATTGTTGATTCCGCTGCTATTTCAGTTATTGCCTGTGTTGCTGTCTCAGTAATTATCTCCGATTCTTTTTCGGGTAAAGCTTCTCCACCATCTGTCGACTCTGTAACCGTCTCTGAAGTACTTTGGCTCTCTGTCTCCGTTTCGGTTTCACTTTCGCTTTCATATTGCGGACCATCTGTGACCTCATCACCGGAGGTTTCCTGCTCTGTGGATGATTCATTAGGGGATGATTCTTCCGTCTCGCCCTGCTGTTCGGAATGTGAGGCTGAAAAGCTCATGCCAAGTTCAATCGCCCTGTCAATGACCTCACTGTCAGACATCTTCCTGTCGGATGCATGTGTTATTGTCAGAATTATTGTGGTGACTATTATACCTATCCCCACACCACGTAAAAAATATTTAAGTCTCATTTTATTTCGTACCTTTAAACAACTCTATAACCAGCTTGACCTCACCTACACCTATCCCAAGTGTCTTGGCAATTTCAATAACAGACTTACCCTGCTTGTACAGCTTTAGGACATTCTCCCTCTTGCTGTCACCATCTTCAGTAGCGGATGTCATATTTTCGTCCGGATTCACAGTCAAAGTCTTGTTCACATCAACCGCTGCCGAAATCTCAGCATTATACAGCATTGCCGCCTCTTCCATATGGTTTTTATCCACATCCGGATTATCCTTTGGAGCATGATGACTTCTCTCTGTGTCAACGGCAGTCTTCTGTTTATCGGCAGCCTTCTGCATATCACGTATATTGTTATGAACCTCTTTGGTTTTTTCGTTAAGCATATCGTACAGAAACATTACTTCGTTATGGCTTTTATTGATCTCGCCAAGAACCGTGTCTGAATACTCGGCAAACTCTTTTATTTTCTGATTGGACAGTCTCTCAAGTTCGTCGCGTGTTCTATCCTCAACTGTCTGAGTTATCCGTGCTGTCTGTTCATTAAAAACCGATGTAATCTGTCTTCTTATATCTTCTTTCTGGTTATCCGATAATTTCGTGCCTGAACTCTGTGTCCTCTCCGGACCATCCAATTTAACAGAGAACATAAAGCTTACGGCAATACAGATTATACCTATAAGCAGCAATACAATTTCTAGCATTGTCATCTCATTCACCTGACTGTCAGATTCGGATGTCAAAGGTCGTATGTTTCTCCGGTTCCGCCTTTTCATCCTCCTCTAAGTTTTCTTTCATCTTCTTTTTGATATTGGAATAATATTTATTCTTCCCTTTATCCTTAGCATCGAATTTCTCATTATTCCATTCAGAATCACGCTTTTTAACAACAGTGTCTGAATTTTTCTCCACCTGCTTATCAAACTGGGTCTGAAAAGCAGCCTGCTCCATAACAGGTTTCTGATCTTCATTCTGTCTAACCTGAGCAAAATCTGTTGTACGATTTACAATTCCCGTCATCTCTACCGGTCTCATATAAATCCTCTTTTCTTTATAATGGAAGCATTACTACATCTGCTCCCTGCTTAGCGTACTGACAATATCCTGTTTTGTCCTTTATGCGATACTCCGTGTCACCGAATGACAGCTTGGTTCCCGGATAAATACAATCCGTAATCTTAACTCTTGCCTCAACATTCTCAGACAAGGTCTGTTTACCCGCATTGTACTCCTCCGTCATTTTTCTTATAGACTGTTCAAGCATAATAAGATTCTTCATTGAAGTCTGAAGCATTTCCTGCTTCTGGGAATCTAACTTTCCCTCCAGCTCCATTTTTTTTCTGAGCGCCGCCACAACCTGGCTGAGCTTGGTTCTATCAGAATTAGTTTTTGTAATCTCAGCGGCAAGCTCCTTTACCCTTTTACGCAAAGCCGGATCAACACCTACATAGACATTCGTCACTGTACCCATGTTATTTCCAATCTGCTTTGCTGTTACGGTAGAACCTGCTCTTGCCGTACCGCCTACGAGCAGACCGTTCTTTCCGTTAACATTTATCTTATCACCTGCTGAAGTACTACAGTGTAACAATGAATCCGTTTCAATACTTCCGCCACACGAAATAGTGGCATTTTCAACGAACTTAGTAGTAATATCACCGCCTGCATGGACAACCGCCTTGTTCATACCCTGAATTCCACGATTAACCGTGACATTGCCACCCGCATCGACATTCGCGCCTTCCACAACTCCCATGATTGTTATATCACCTGACGCTTTGAGTGTGAATCCAGCTCGCACATTCCCATGGACAATTATATTTCCTTCATAGGAAATATCTCCGGTTGTATTATCGACATCAACAGGAACATCATATATATCTGAAATGAATATCTTATCACCCTCTAATGTAACATGTCCGTTAACCTTTGAAATAAGACTTAATCCGTCTTCCGATATATATGCATTTCTACTAAACTTAAAGTTCTTCTTTGTCACTCTCTCCGGCGGCAGCTCCGCTCCCATAATATTTTTTCCCGGAGTTCCCTTCACAACAGGAATGATTCTTGCAACAACCTGCTCCGCCGAAACCTTAGTTATAAGATCAAGCTCGTGATAATCTACAGTTCCGTCCCCATTTATCTTAGGCTTGGCAACCTGCTTCGTATTAAATAGATACTCTATGCTGGCATCTTTTCCCTGTATCGGCTCAGTTCCCCTGGCGAATATAAATGGAGTATTATATATCTTATTCTCCACAACTTCTTTTATAATTGCATCGTCAACCCCGTATGTAATACCCTTCGCAAGCAGATCACCTTCCATCTCACTCACGGTCATAAGTGAACCATCACCTACCGGTGGATATAGTATTGCCTCCGCGCTCATCTTATTTTTATCAATGTTATAAACACAAAAAGCGGCGCTTGATTTCATCGCCGTATCACTAATCTTAAAACAAGATGCTGTATTTATATTTTTAAAAGCTGCCCTGATTTCATCCTTATTAAAGTCTTCAAATCTTCTGCTGTTGAGATATTCTATTATCTCCTCAGCGTTCGTCTTTTTTCCACCCTCTTGCGGTTCAACAATATTGACATAAGTTCCATCCTGTCTCACCGAAATCATGAAATACCCATTTTTCACCATATAATTGTCCTCATATTATATCTGATCGGATAATAGCCCCATGTATCCGCCCAGATGTTTTTTCATCTTCTGAATCGCCTTAGTATGTAATTGTGATACTCTTGACTCAGAAACCTCAAGTACCCTGCTTATTTCCTTCAATGACAAATCCTCATAATAATAAAATAAAACGACACTTTTTTCTTTTTCTGTCAAGGTATCCAATGCCTTCTCAAGCATTCGGGCAAGTTCCGCCTTCTCCACAACTCTTTCCGGTTGTTCAAACTGGGAGTTATGTGACGCATCCATTTTTATCTCGCTGCCCTGTTCAATAAAATCCTCCAGCGAAACAATATTGGAAACCTTTGCTTGTCCGTTCCATGTATCAAGCTCCTCCGTGGAAATATCCAGCTCTCTGGCAATTTCTTCATCTGTGGCAGCTCGCCCATACTCAGTTTCCAGCTTAGACATTGCAGACTCTATCTTCTTCTGTTTCTGTCTGACACTCCTTGGTATCCAATCCATCTTCCTTATCTGGTCAAGAATTGCACCTCGGATTCTGAGACTGGCATACGTTTCGAACTTGACATTCTTATTAAAATCATATTTGTCAATTGCATCAATCAATCCAAATATACCATAACTTACAAGATCCTCGTACTCAACATTGTAACCAAGATACATACTCAATCTTCCGGCTACCAGCTTAACGAGGGGAGCATATTCAATTATAATTTTCTCGCGCAGCTCAGGACTTTTATTCTTTGCATATAAATCCCAGAGCTTTTCCTTGCTGTTTTCATCCATTTTGCTACCCTCTTTTATGAAACTTTTAAACAATATTTAATTAATTTTCTTCTTCTGTTTCATTGCTCTCCACTGCATCTTCAGTTTCTTCTGTCTTTTCCTTTTTATCCGTATCAGGATTAAGAAAACGATTGAGAATTGCCCGGACTATGATTCCTATAACAAAAAAGATAAATGCAGCAGCAAAAATAATAATCAATGCCTTGGTAAGCTCATATTTGTAGATAAAAGTAACAATCCAGGCAACAAGAGCAGCCACTAGCGTAATAAACGCCGGAAGATTTCTGAAAATCATATTCTTTTTTGTTCCTTTCCCACTGCCTTAATAAGTAATGAACCATCCGCAGAATAAAATTCTATTGTACGTCCATAATTGAGCCCTGTATCCTCGGCGACTATGCGTATACCCAATTTTTTCAAATTAACTTTGGCGGATTCAGCGTTCTTCTCTCCTACCTTCATCGTTATGCCGCTTGCTCCCGCTGAAGTTGCAAACATCTGTGCTCCACCCGCAATTTTAGCAACCATTCTGCTTCTAGATGCACCCATCTTCTCCATCCTCGAAACAGTCTCCGCTATACCGGTATCACCAAACTTGGCTATATTCTGGTTATTACGAATCTGTGTACTGTCCGGAAGCATATAGTGCACCATTCCAATAATTTTTGTTACAGGATCATAGATACATGCGCCAATGCATGAGCCTAATCCCAATGTTGTCAAATTATCAGGGTAACGGCAGACATTCAAGTCTGCCATTCCCACTTTAATCATATTTCCCATATACTTTTCCTATTATGTAGAATTTACATGCCTAATGACGATAATATTGCATCATACGACTCAAGCTCCGGTACCATAAGAAAATATCCGTTTACAAAATCCAGTTCACCAAACTGCGTCTCTATCAAAAGAACCTTATCTCCAAGCTTACCAAATTCAATTGCCGGTACACTAAGCAGTGCACCTGCCATATCAATTGAAATATATGGCACAGACGAGGAAATCTTAAGGCTTGTCAGGTTGGACATAGCCGAAAGATATGCTCCAATAATAATATTACCTATTTCTCCCAGTGCTGAAAGCTCCATATCCGAAAAACCGTCACCACTGCTCTGTATCATACCGCCCATCAATGAATTCACAAGATTATGTGCGGACTTTTCCTTAACAAGGAACATCATCATACCCTTTATGTCCCCATCAAGCTGTACCAGTATTCCTGCAAGCACTTCCTCCGGTGAACCGAAAATATCGGGAAGATTGGTAAAAGGCACAAGATCGACTCTCGGCACATTCATATCAATCTTCATATTCATCATCTTAGCCAATGCAGTGGTAGCATTACCGGCTCCTATATTGCCGATTTCCTTTAAGACGTCAAATTGTAAGTCATTAAGATTATCAAGTGTGTTCTCTGCCATGACATCTCCTTCCAGACAAACTGTTATTCTTCCTTAGATGTATCCTTATCAGCAATTGCAAGCTGGATATTGAGAAGTGATATAAGCTCTCCCTTATTCTTTCCGATTGCGCTGATGTATCCTGCCATATCATTATTGGCATCTACAGTTGTCTTTTCTATTGAGTCCTCATCAAGTGTTACAACTTCATTAACCTGATCTACGATAAGTCCAACTGTTGCCTGCTGTTCAAGCTTGATAATGATAATTCTTGTCTTATCTGTTATCTCATCGGCTGGTAATCCAAACTTAAGTCTGAGACTCATTACCGGAACAATCTCTCCACGCAGATTGATGACACCCTTAAAATAAGGCTGAGCCTTAGGCACTCTCGTTATCTTCTGCATTCTTACAATATTATCAATATAGTTGATATTAATACCATACTGTTCACTGCCAAGCTTAATTACAATGTACTGTCTTGCTGCCGTTGACTGTGTTGTTGTTAAAGCATCCATAGTATATTCTCCTCCACCTGTTATACAAGAGTATTTACATCAATGATAAGAGCGATATCACCACCACCAAGGATTGTAGCACCGCTTATCATCTTATTAACGTTAATATAGCTTCCAAGTGACTTGATAACTATCTCCATCTGACCGATAAGACTGTCTACAACAATACCTGCTCTCTTATCACCCTTACGCACAATAACAACTGTCATGTTCTCACTGTCTTCATTGCTTGATTCAACATCAAGTAATTTGCCAAGACGAATGATAGGAATAACCTTATCTCTGAGGTGAATAACTTCCTTTGAATTAACATACTTGATATCACTCTTTGTAATATCCTCAAGTGTTTCTATTGAACCTAATGAAATAGCGTACTGCTCATCACCAAGCTTAACCATAAGAGCCTGAATAATAGCAAGTGTAAGCGGAAGTCTGACAATAAATGTACTTCCCTCTCCAAGCTTAGTCTTGACCTCCACATCTCCTCCGAGAGCTTCAATCTTAGATTTAACGACATCAAGACCAACTCCTCTTCCTGATACATCAGAAATCTTTTCTGCGGTTGAGAAGCTTGGGCGGAAAAGTAAATCGATAATATCCTTATCGGTCATTGCCTCTGCCTGCTCAGGGGTAATTGTTCCCTTTTCGATAGCTTTTTTACGGACTTTCTCTACATCTATACCGTTACCATCATCGCCAACTTCAATTACAACATTATTTCCATCCTGATATGCATTGAGGAAAATAGTACCTACCTCAGGCTTTCCTCTCTGTGCACGGACATCGGCATGCTCAAGACCATGATCTGCGGAGTTACGAAGAAGATGCATGAGCGGGTCACCAATCTCATCGATAACAGTACGGTCAAGCTCTGTCTCCTCACCTGTCATGTAGAGTTCCATCTTCTTGTCAAGCTTCTTGCTTAAGTCTCTTATCATTCTTGGGAATCTGTTTACAACAGTCTCAATAGGAACCATTCGTACATTCATAACAGACTCATGAAGTGATGTAGTAACTCTCTCAAGGTATTCAATCTGCTCATTAAAATTCTGTCTTCCCGAAACAGTATTCTCACTTGTAGAATTATTGATGGATACAAGACCATTCTTTGCGATAATAAGCTCACTCACAAGGTTCATAAGTGTATCAAGCTTGTCTATATCTACACGCACTGAACGATTGGCAACTGCCTTTCCTGACTTAGCAGGTGCCGCAGCGGACTTCTTTTCCTCTGCTTTTGCAGGAGCCTGTGCTTCTTTTGCTGTGGTTACTTCGTTCTGTGCAGGAGCTGCTGACGTCTGTACCGGAGTCTCAACGCTAACCTCCTCAAGCTCTCCACCTACAACATCCTTAACTTCAGATACATTCTTAATTACATTAAGTACCTTATCATAGCTCTCATTTGATACAACAAATACGCTGAAATCTAAATCAAACTTCTCATCTTCAATATCCTGTGTTGATGGCTCAGACTTAATAACCTCACCAACTTCTTCTATTCCCTTAAATACCAGAAAAGCTCTGGCAGCCTTAAGTATACAATTAGGATCAAGATATACTGTAAAGCCATAGGCATTCATGCCCTTCTTTTTTGCTTCGTTTATAGCATGCTGCTCAAAGTCTGCAAGCTGGATATCCTTATACTTTGCATTGCCTGATGCGCTGTCCGTTGCAGGAGCTGCCTGTGCCGGCTGTGCCGCCGGAGCCTGCTGTGCTGCCGGCTGAGCTTCGGTAGTCATATTACCCTCTGTTGCAAGGAACTCATTCAGAAGCTTAATAATCGCTTCATTGTCCTCTGTACCCTCATCGGAAGCCTCCTGAATATTGTTGAGATAGCTCTCAAGTGCATCCAGGCACTGGAAAAGAGTATCAATGAGGCTTGCTGTTACTTTCATCTTATCGTTGCGTATCTCAGAGAAAACATTCTCCATATTATGTGTGAGATTCTGCATTCTCTTGTATCCCATGGTTCCTGCCATTCCCTTAAGAGAATGTGCCGCACGGAATATCTCGTTAATTGTCGCCTTGTCCTCCGGCTCCTTCTCTAACACGAGAAGAAGGTCATTAAGGTTCTGCAAATGTTCTTTTGTTTCATCAATAAAAATCTCTAAATACTGGCTTACGTCCATTTATCGTACCCCCGTGTTTCTTGTTATCGCATCTGCGATTTCTTCTAGTGGCTTTACTTCATTTACCAATCCTGCCTCGGCAACAGCCCTCGGCATACCGTAAACAATACTTGTCGCTTCATTCTGACCTATCACATATATCTTCTTATGCTGTTTCAATGCCTTAATACCCTTGGTTCCATCCGCACCCATGCCTGTAAGAACAACACATATAATCTCATCATAAGGCGAACTTACAAGTGATTCATACATAACATTCGCGCAAGGTCTTAATGCATCTACAGGAGGTTCATCAGATAATACAACCTTCGTATCCATTCCTGATCTGACAAGCCTGAGATGTCTTCCGCCCGGAGCTATATATACTGTTCCCTTGGAGATAATATCGCCATCCTCAGCTTCCTTGACAGTAACCTTACTAATCTCGTTAAGTCTCATTGCCAAGGATTTGGTAAAGCCTGCCGGCATATGCTGTACAATCACAACACCGGCATCCAATTCCTTCGGAAGATACGGAACAACCTGCTGAAGTGATTTAGGACCTCCTGTTGAACATGCCAGAGCAACCACTCTGTTGGCATGATCCTTTTTATAAGAAGCCGTGCTTCCCATCTTCACAGTCATAAGCGGCTGCACAGGCCTTGTTGCCGGAGCAGGTGTGCTTCTCTCATTCTTAGATGAGCCAAAGGTTCTGATTGAAGTAGCTCGAGTATTGATGCTCTGAGTAACAGGCATGGTTCCTATGACAGAAGCCTTTGTACTGCCTGCTGTAGCAATATCAAGCATATCAAGTATACGTTGTTTAAAGTCCTCACCCTTAGCTTCAATAAAATTCTCCGGCTTGGTGACGAAATCAAATGCGCCTAACTCAAGTGCCCTGATAGTCTCCTTTGCACCCTCCTTAGCTACCGTACTTACGACAATCACCGTCTCCTGAATGCGATTCTTTTGCAGCATCTCCAAAAGCTCTAGTCCATTCATCTTAGGCATGTTGATGTCAAGAATAATAGCATCATACATCTTAGGGTGGCTTACTATCCTGTCAAACCCTTCAAGGCCATCTCTGGCAAAATCAGCAACCTCATATTGTTTATTTGTCTTAATTATATCAGAAATAACCCTTCTCATAAGTGCAGAGTCATCAATAATCAAAATTTTCTTTGCCATTTATGTCAAATCCTCCTTTCAAGCTGCATTCTTTTCCTCTCCTCTTCAAAAATAAAACGGATAAGAGATTCCCTGTCATCATTCTTAATGTTGACAAAGCTTACTCTGTTATGGAAAATATCTTTTCTATCATGTGGATGTACAGAATCAATAATCTGTGCGGTAACCTTAAGCGACTGCTTTGCCGCACCAAGCATATAGTCAAATTCTATATATACTCTGTCACCTTTTTTGAGACCGCACCCTACAAATTTCATTCCACCACCACTTATATCAATCGTCTGACCATTCATAATATTTTTATTTATTATTTCTTCAGGAATTTCTCCCGTCCTGTCAAAGACAACTGTAAGCGCTTCATCGAGGGGCATATATTTAACTGGCATAATCATATCATACCTGAAAAATTGTCTCCTCTGGACTTTTCTAAGTGAAGTCTCAAGCTCAAGAACAAGTACAAACAGATTATCTGCCTTATACCTTTCGACAACCTTCACCTTGCTATGATACATTTTTGCCTTACAATAAAAATATGCATTATAATGCGTCCCAATGGATAAAACAACCATTCTTCCCTCACTGTATGGCATAGCCACGGAAACCCTTCCGGTATCCTCATCAATATCATATATCTGACTCAGATACGATATTGTATTCTTCTCCTTATTGGCTGTTATTTCATTAAGCTCCAATTTGCCACCGGGTATCAAAATATTTTCCATAAGTATGTTCCCCTTTAACTTCTCTTATTGTGTTTCAATATGCTGCTAAAGAAATTACCAATACCTTTTTTCTCTTTAGTATCGTGAACAGGTTCAACTACTCCAATAAGCTTATTCATGACCTGTTCGTATGATTTCGCCGCCGCAGCCGTAGGGTAAGCCTTCACAACCGGTGACTGTTTCATAATGGCCTTGACAACAAATTCATCTGTTGGAATACTTCCAAGATATTCAATCTTAAATTTCAGGAATCGCTCAACCACAGTAGAAAGCTTTTCATACATATTCGGTCCGTCATTCGCAGACAGTGTCCTGTTTCCAAGAAGCATTATTCTGGTATTATTCTTGTCAAAGCCTTCAAACATGCTCAGCGCTTTTAAAAGCGCGTATGAATCCGTTATTGAAGTAGGCTCCGGCGTCGCTACAAGGATAACCTCAGGGCTTGCAGCAACGAATTCGAGTACACTGCTGGAAATCCCGGCGCCTGTATCGACAATTATCACATCGGCAAGACTGTCCAATTCCGAAAGCTTTCCAACCAGCCTTCTGACCTCCTCCTTGTCAAGATCACCAAGCTTTGCAATTCCCGAACCTCCCGACACAAACATAACTCCTTCAGGACCTTCACATATAATCTCATTTATCTCTTTTCCCTTGAGCATTAAATCTGCAAGAGTGTACTGAGGTATTGCTCCAAACATAACTTCTATATTGGCAAGTCCGAAATCCGCATCAAATATAATTACCCTCTTGCCCATCTTTCTAAATAAAAGAGCCAGATTAATTGAACAGCTTGACTTGCCAACGCCACCTTTGCCGCTTGTAACCGTAATAATTCGTGCGTGATGTTGTGCTTCGGTATTATCCGGCTGACCGGTTTTACTCTGCTGCTGTACAATCTGTCTCAATCTTTCAGCCTGATCCATAGGTACTCTCCTCCAATGATTTATTCATATTCAGGCCAATGTCAATTCTCACTGTCCTTTACTTCTCCGCTTATAAGACGTTTTGCCAAATCCTGCACATCGACAACCGAAATGTCCTCAGGAACAGCCTGTCCACTTGTTACATACGAAAGAGGCGCTCCTGTATGTATTCTTATATTGAGTATATTTCCGTATGCATTAGTCTCATCAAGCTTTGTAAACAATAATCTGAAATCTTTAATATCCTTATATGCATCTGTTATATTTAAAAGATCCCTATACTTGGTGGTGGCACTCATTACAAGATACTTTTCGATATTTATATCAAGTTCCGCCTTTTCAGTGACTTCAAGCAGCTGCTCAAGCTCGCCTACCTGTTCCGTGTTCCTGTGTGAACGTCCTGCCGTATCTATCAGAATCAAATCGTAATCACTGTACTTGTTTATTGCCTCCACAAGTTCTTCCGGCGTAAAAATTACTGAAACAGGAACATCAAGTATTCCTGCATAAGTATTAAGCTGCTCTACCGCCGCAATCCTATATGTATCGGCAGTTATCAGAGCCACCTTCAGTCCCTTATTAAGCTTGAACTCAGAGGCGAGCTTGGCAATGGTTGTTGTCTTTCCAACACCTGTCGGTCCAAGGAAGAAAACAGCAGTTCTGCCATTATCCGTATTGACAGCCTCCGGTTCTCCAAGTTTAAGTATTATCTTCTGATATATCGCTGAAATTATATTGTCAATATTAGACTCTTTTTTCAGTGATGTATCAATATCTTCTATAATCATATTGGCAACCTTTTCATCGACCTCGGACTCAATAAGCTTATTATATATCATTCTAAGATACTTGATATTGCCATTTTCTTTATTTTCCGCAACCGTACCGCTTTCCTTGGTATCTTCAGCAGCCTTTTCGGCTCTTATCCTGTCATCCTCGTTTTTCTTTATCTGGTCAGCCAAAAGGTTCTGCAGGGTGTCAAGCTTCTTCTCTATTGACGCCTCTGTAAGAGCACTAACTGACGAATAATCACGCCTTTCGCTTGCGCCTTGGATAAATGGTCTTGCCTCAGGTGCAGATGCCTGAGGCGCTGTAGTCTGATTCTCTTTCTCATCGAGTGCTGCCGTAATTTCAACGAAATCCTTCTTGAACAGCCGGGCGATTCCTCTTTGCTTAACAGTCTTAACATTCAAAACCACCGCACCTGATCCAAGTTCTACCCTTGCCTTAAGCACCGCATCTGTTTCAGTTGCCGCTGTATATTTCTTTACTATCATTTATGCTGTCACCATCCCTACTGATTGTAATTCAA
>JBNMLM010000065.1:0-13799 GCA_050874845.1 Eubacteriales bacterium
AAGTGGGATATGAACCGCGAGCACACCGACCTTCACAGCAATTATCTTCCTGAGGACAGACAGGGTGAGCTAGAACACAGATACATGCTTGCCGTGTATGAGCTTCAGGAGAGGCTTACCAAGGAATTTCCTAATCTTCTGCTTGAGAACTGCTCGGGCGGCGGGGCAAGGTTCGATGCTGGAATGCTCTACTACAGCCCGCAGATATGGTGCTCCGATGACACGGATGCCATAGAGAGACTTGCGATACAGGAGGGAACGGCACTTATATATCCTCTTTCGGCTATGGGTGCACATGTGTCCGACTGTCCGAACCATACTGTCGGAAGGGTTACACCGTTTAAGACAAGGGGCGATGTGGCTCTGTGTGGAACCTTCGGCTACGAGCTTGACATTACCAGAATACCGCAGGAGGACAGGGACGCTATTCCGGGTCAGATTGCGGCCTACCACAGGTACAATGACCTTGTGAGAAACGGTGACTACTACAGACTTGCGTCTTATCAGGAAAACAATATTTATGACTGCTATATGGTTGTTTCCAAGGACAAGAAGGAAGCACTTTTGACCTATGTACAGGTTCTTAACAGACCGAATTTCAAGAGCAGGATGATTAAGCTTGCCGGACTTGCACCGGATAAAAAATACAAGGTGCTGTATGAAGGCGCTGATGAAAATAATAATTCCGGCTCTGATGGAGGGAATCAGGTTCCAGTGCTTTATGGCGATACTCTTATGAGTGCCGGACTGAGAATGCCCGGTATGTGGGGAGATTTCAAGAGTACGCTTATACACCTTGTACAGGAATAAGCTGAATAGCTATGGGATAAAACCTGGGCTGTATATGCATTTCTAATGCTTTGGATAATTGCGGAACTCGAATTTGCCAGTAAACAGTTGTGTACTAGTAAAATTACACAACGTATGATAATTACACATTGGGTTTCGCAATTGCCTATCTGATTCTGATAATTAGGAGGGAGGTACACGCGTGAAAAAATCAGTGCGTCTTGCGGACATCGGAGCAAGGCTGGGAGTGAGCACCGTCACGGTTTCGAAGGCTCTTTCGGGACAGAAGGGAGTCAGCGATACGCTCAGAAAGCAGATAGAGGAGCTTGCCGACAGCATGGGTTATGTGCCGCCGTCTAAGGAGCCGCGGGAGGCGAAGAACAGGAGCTACACGCTTGGAGTGCTTGTCGGGGAGCGCTATTTTGATAAATATGATTCCTTTTATCTTCAAATGTATAAGCAGATAACAGGGCGAGCCATTGCAAGAGAGTGCTTTGCGGTCATGGAGCCTGTCAGCACGGAGGCGGAGAAGAATAAGGTACTGCCGAAGCTTGTAGCGGATAACAGGGTTGACGGAATCATTGTTATGGGACGGCTTAGCTGGGAATATCTTGATTTTCTCAATGAAAACTGTAGGCTTCCCATAATATATCTTGATTTCTGTGACAACAAAAAAGAGGCTGACGCGGTGATATCGGACAGCTACTATGGCGCGTACAGACTTACCAACTATCTTTTTGAGATGGGGCACACCCGGATAGGCTATCTGGGAACGGTGCTTGCGACAGGCTCAATCACAGACAGATATATGGGCTACCTAAGGGCGATGATGGAGCATGGCAGTGAGGTAAGACCCGAATGGATAATCGAGGACAGGGAGAGAGAGCACGGAAGCATAGACCCGGAAAATTATATTCGCCTTCCAGGGGAGCTGCCAACAGCATTTGTGTGCAACTGTGATATTGCGGCGAGCTTCCTTATCAAAGCGCTTGAAGCGCGTGGGCTCAGGGTGCCGCAGGATGTATCGGTGGTCGGCTATGACAATTTTATCTATCCCGGAATATGTGATGTCGAGATAACAACCTACGAGGTGGATATAAAGGAGATGGCGCGAAGGGCTGTACATACTCTGATAAAAAAGATTGCAGGCGAGGAGTACAGGCATAGAGTGTATATTGTGGAAGGACAGCTTTTGATTAAAAACAGTGTAGCGGCAATCAAAAAGGGATAAGCTCTTGGTGGGCTTATTTATAAAAGAAGCTTATAATGTAAAAATACAAACTAAATGGAAAGGGGATACAAAAAATGAACAATACAATTGTCACACCCGGGGTCGGTACTATCAAGCCGGATGATGCGCTTAATGTTATGAAGGAAGAGATTACAAGGGAACTCACAATGAGAATCATCCCATTCTGGAAGAGCCTTCTTGATGATGAGAACGGCGGCTATTATGGCTGGCTTTCGTATGATTTGAAGCTTGACAGAAATGCTGAGAAGGGCTGCATTTTAAACAGCAGAATCACATGGTTTTTTGCAAATGCATACACACTTTTGAAGGACAAGAGTCTTCTCAAGGAGGCTGAGCATGCGTATACATTTATGAGGGATAAATGTATAGACAGGGAGTACGGCGGAATATTCTGGTCGGTTACCTATGACGGCAAGCCGCTTGACACAACGAAGCATACATACAATCAGGCATTTGCAATCTACGCGCTCTCATCATACTATGAGGCAACAGGGGATGAGGAGGCGCTTAAGCTTGCTTATGATTTATACCATGTAATTGAGACAAAATGCCGCGACGAGGAAGGCTATCTTGAGGCGTTCACACGCGATTTCAAGCCGGCGAGCAATGAAAAGCTGTCTGAGAACGGAGTTATGGCGGGCAGAACGATGAACACACTGCTTCATGTTTTTGAGGCATACACGGAGCTGTACCGCGTAACCGCGGATGAGGTGGTCAAGGGCAAGCTCTACGATATATTAAATCTCTTCGCGGACAAAATGTATAATCCGGAGAAGAAGCGTCAGGAAGTATTTTTTGACATGGACTACAATACGCTTATCGACCTTCATTCGTACGGACATGATATCGAGACTTCATGGCTGATTGACAGGGGTATTGAGATAATCGGAATGCAGGAGAAGCGTCAGGACATAACAGACGGTGTATATAAGAAGCTGTATGACAAGCTCACACCAATCACAAAGGCACTTGCCGGACATGTCTATGAGGAGGCATTTAACGGCAATTCGCTTGCAAATGAGTGCGAGCGCGGCGTGGTGAACACTACGAGAGTATGGTGGGTTCAGGCTGAGACAGTCATTGGTTTCTTAAATGCCTACGAAAAGAATCCGGATGCGGCTGAGTACAGGGACGCCGCGCTTTCGGAGTGGGAGTTCATCCAGTCATACCAGATTGACAGAAGACCGGGCTCAGAGTGGTTCTGGGCAACCAACGAGGATGGCACGCCGCAGGAGGGCAGACCGATTGTTGAGCCATGGAAATGTCCATATCACAATGGAAGAATGTGTATGGAAGTTATGAAGAGAATAGGGTAAAAAGGAGAGTAACTGATATGATACATGAGAGATATTACGTTGAGAAGGCGAAGCAGGAGGCTTTGCTTGCGAGGAAGAATAATAAGAGCGATTTTTACAATGGAATATATGACAGATATGAGTATCCTGTGCTAACAAGGGAGCATACACCGATTGAGTGGAGATATGATCTGAACAAGGAGACAAATCCTTATTTTATGGAGCGTCTTGGCATAAATGCTGTTATGAATTCCGGTGCAATCATGTTAAACGGCAAGTACTATCTCATTGCGCGCATAGAGGGAAATGACAGAAAGTCCTTCTTCGGCGTTGCAGAGAGCGACAATGGTGTGGACGGCTTCCGATTCTGGGATTACCCGGTAGTGCTTCCTGATACATGCGCGGAGGAAACTAATGTGTATGACATGAGACTTACACAGCATGAGGACGGATATATCTACGGTGTGTTCTGTTCGGAGAGCAAGGATACAAGCTCCAATGACCTTTCCGCGGCAGTGGCAGCAGCCGGAATTGTGAGAACCAAGGATTTAAAGACTTGGGAGAGACTTGACAATCTCACAACACTTCATTCTCCACAGCAGAGAAATGTTGTGCTTCACCCTGAATTTGTTGACGGCAAGTATGCGTTTTACACAAGACCTATGGATGATTTCATTGAGACAGGAAGCGGCGGAGGAATCGGCTTCGGACTCTGCGATGACATAACACATGCGGTCATCGACGAGGAGAGGATGACGAGCATAAGAAAGTATCACACAATCACAGAGGTCAAGAACGGAGCAGGTGCAACACCAATCAAGACAGACCGTGGCTGGATTCACATTGCACATGGTGTCAGAAATACTGCAGCCGGACTTCGCTATGTAATATATGCTTTTGCGACAGACCTTAAGGACCCTGCCAAGGTGATTGCGGAGCCGTCGGGACTTCTCATCGGACCTAGAGGGGATGAGAGAGTCGGCGATGTGAGCAATGTTGTGTTCACCAACGGCGCAATCGTCAATGACAAGAATGAGGTGTTCATCTACTACGCTTCATCGGATACAAGACTTCATGTCGCAACCACAACAGTTGATAAGCTTGTCGATTATGTATTCAACACACCACAGGATCCACTTCGTTCCCCTGACTGCGTAAAGCAGAGATGTGAGCTTATCGCTAAGAATATGGAGTTGTTGGGATAATTTAAGCAATAACATTGCAATAAAGAAGAGGTACAATATATGTTTATAAGTCCGTCGGATCCGCGATTAATCTATTGCGGGCGTATAGATTTTGACAACCCGGACGCACCTGTCATGGTGTATCCCTCAAGCTATGTGACCTTCAGATTCACAGGAAATCTTCTGAAAGTAAAGCTCACCAACAAGCGTTCATGTTGGAGCAACAGAATGGGCTGTGTTATTGACGGTGTTCAGACAGCGGTGTTGCTGTACGAAGATAATGGGGAGCACGAGTATACTATTTATGGAGATAATTCATGTGTTGAATTGAAAAATTATAGTGCGGATTCTTCATGCCCCGATGGAAAAAGAGGTGTGCCGGCTGGAGAGAATGATACCGAGAAAACGGACGCGGCAGAGAATGATAATGGTAACTGTGAGGTCTGGCATGAGGTTATCTTTTTCAAGCGCCAGGACTCAGCCGACTATGTGACAATTCATGGATTTGAGCTTGAGGATGGGGCAGAGCTTGCGGTAAATGAGGCTGAGAAGAGCAAGAAGTTAAAGATAGAAGTCTATGGTGACAGCGTTTCCTGCGGCGAGGTTTCAGAGGCGGTTGATTATGTGGGAAAGGTTGACCCTGTGCATAATGGGGAATTTTCCAATAGCTGGTATTCATACGCATGGATGACGGCGCGGAAGCTCAACGCGAAGCTTCATAATATTTCGCAGGGCGGGATAGCGCTTCTTGACGGTACCGGCTATTTCGGGGCACCGGGGTATCTTGGTGTGGAGTCATGCTATAACAAGATAGAGTATCTTCCCGACCTTGGAGAGGTAAAGCAATGGGATTTTAGCAGATACACACCGGATGTGGTTGTGGTTGCTATAGGGCAGAATGACGCCCATCCTGACAACTATATGCCCGAAGATTACGATGGAGCAAAGGCAAAAAGATGGCGTGAGCGCTATGAATGGCTCATAAGAAAGCTCATGCAGCTATATCCGGCAGCTAAGATAGTCCTTGCTACAACCATCCTCATGCATGATGCGGCGTGGGACAGATCGATAGATGACGTGTGCAAGAAGATAGCCTCCGACAGGGTTCATCATTTCCTTTATAAGAGGAATGGTGCAGGAACTCCGGGTCATATCAGAATACCTGAGGCGCAGGAAATGTCTGAGGAGCTTGCGGCATATATACAGAAGATTATGTAAATATCGAAAAGCATATATTAAGAGCAGGCAATTACATATTCATAATCATAATATAAGGAGAACGGTAGCATGAATGAACTGGCAAAATATATAGATTTTGGGCAAGGGGTTGCCAATCCGGGATACATCTGGGATATAAAAAATGTAATGAAGAGGGCTGAGGCAGGCGAGAAGCTCACGATTGGATTTATCGGCGGTTCGATAACACAGGGAAGTCTGTCGTCCACACCGCAGAAATGCTATGCATATCTTGTGTATGAATGGTGGGTAAGGACATTTCCACAGGCAGAATTTAAGTATGTCAATGCAGGCATAGGCGGAACTACGTCACAGTTCGGCGTGGCTAGGGCACAGGATGACCTGCTTGATGCGGAGCCTGATTTTGTGATAGCGGAGTTTTCGGTAAATGATGAGAGCACCGAGCATTTCGAGGAGACATATGAAGGACTTGTGAGAAAAATCCTTTTATCTAAATCACATCCCGCACTTATGCTTGTCCACAATGTGTGCTACAACAATGGAGCCAGCGCAGAGCTTGTACATTCGAGAATTGCAAGACACTACAATATTCCGTCGGTGAGCATGCAGAGCACACTGTATAAGGCTCTTTTGAACTGTAGATTTGACAACAGAAGAATTACCCCGGATGACCTTCACCCTAATGACTGTGGGCATGAACTTGTCAGCATGGTTATTACAAAAAGGCTTGAGCAGATAAAAAATACGGTAAAGGCAGAGTACGAGACAGCAAAATCACAGAGAGCTACAACGCAGCCTTATGTCGGAACTGCTGTTTTGCTTCCAGAGCCGTTGACAGCCAATGCCTACGAGGATTCCGTAAGATACCAGAATTATAACTCAACACCGGAGCTTGAAGGCTTTAAGGTTGATACGTCTGAGCAGAGGGATATCACGGACTGCTTTAAGAAAGGCTTCACTGCTTCTGAGAATGGAGCTAGCATTACGTTTAAGGTAAATGGAAGCTGCATAGCTGTACAGTTTAGAAAGACAATCCATAAGCCTGCACCTGTTGCGGTTGCAGTCATTGACGGTGATGAGGCAAATGCGGTGACACTTGATGCTAATTTCGATGAGACCTGGGGGGATAAGCTTGAACTGTATACGCTGTTAGAACATGGCGAGAATAAGGAGCACACAGTGCAGATTAAGCTTGTAAAGACAAGTGAAGCTGATACCTCAGAGTTCTATCTTGTGTCGGTTATCGCAAGCGGACAATAAATAAAACAGAAAATGGAGAAAACTATGTTCAGAGATGATTTCGTGTGGGGCGTTGCAAGCAGCGCCTATCAGGTTGAGGGCACAGATCCGGAGGACGGAAGAGGTAAATGTGTGTGGGATGTGTTTACTGAGGAGGGGCATATCCATGAGAACCAGAACGCATACACAGCATGTGACCATATGCATAGATACAAAGAAGACTATGCGCTTATGAAAAAACTTGGCATAAAGGCGTACCGCTTTTCGATGAACTGGGCACGGATACTTCCTGAGGGAACAGGCAGGGTGAATGAAAAGGCGATAGCCATGTACCGTGATATGATTGTCACGATGAAGGAGAACGGAATTACACCATACATCACAATGTTTCACTGGGAGCTTCCACAGGCGCTTCAGGTAAAGGGCGGCTGGCTCAATCCTCAGATTGTGGACTGGTTTGGCGAGTATGCCAAGGTGGTAGCTGAGAATTTTGCGGATTTATGCGATTATTTTATAACGATAAATGAGCCGCAGTGTGTTGTCGGACTTGGACATCTCAGTGCCGTGCATGCGCCGGGCGTAAAACATACGGTCACGGACACATTCCAGATTGCGCATAACCTGTTAAAGGCACATGGACAGGCTGTCATCAATTTAAGAAAATATGCCGGAAGACCAATCAAGGTGGGATATGCTCCGACAGGCGGAGTTGCCTATCCTTACACTGATTCGCCGGAGGATATAGAGGCGGCAAAGAAGGTGTATTTCGGTTTCTATAATCCATTGGACAACTGGACATGGAATGTCGCATGGTTCTCCGACCCGGTGTTTTTGGGACATTATCCTGAGGAAGGGCTTAAAAAATTCGAAAAATACCTTCCGGATATTACCAAAGAGGATATGGAGCTTATTCACCAGCCGCTTGATTTTATGGGACAGAATATTTATAACGGTTACTTCGTTCGCGCCGGGAAGGATGGCGAGCCGGAGTTCGTCGACAGGGCACCGGGATTCCCAAGGACTGCGACAGGCTGGCCTGTGACACCGCGGGCATTTTATTACGGTATCAAGTTCCTCTATGAGAGGTACAAGCTCCCGCTGTACATAACGGAAAACGGTATGTCCTGCCATGACCTTGTAAGCAGTGACCACAAGGTGCATGACCCTAACCGCATAACATTTCTCGAAAGCTATATAAAGGGAATGGAGAAGGCCATAGATGAAGGCGCAGATGTACGAGGATATTTTGAGTGGACATTTCTTGATAACTTTGAGTGGGCGGATGGATATACACAGCGATTCGGAATGGTTTACGTGGATTTCACAACTCAGGAACGCATACCAAAGGATTCAGCTTACTGGTATTCCAAGGTGATTGAGAGCAACGGAAAATGCCTGCCGGAGACGGGAATACTGTGGTGTTAATCACTGGAAACTAGGCAAATCAGAGCAATCAGGGCGTATTAAGTCTGCTTGCATAATAGTGTAGAAGTTTACAGATGTTGGGGCTTTGCCTCAACATCTTTTTTTGATGGACTTCATTTTTTCGATATGGTATAAATTAAAATAGCAGATAAAAATATTTGCAGGGAGAAGGAGAAGCAAAAAATGGGAATGGTATTTAAAAATCCACCTATGGGGTGGAACAGTTATGACTATTATGACACAACCGTAAATGAGGAGCAGGTGAAGGCAAATGCCGATTTTATGGCAAAGCACCTGAAGGAATGTGGCTGGGAGTACGTTGTTGTGGATATCGCATGGTACTCAAAGGAGGCAGGACAGCAGAGGGATAAGTTCCAGTACGTTCCGTTTGCCAAGTTAGAGATGGATGAATATTCGCGCCTTATTCCGGATGTGGACAGATTTCCTTCATCAAAGGATGGCAGGGGCTTTGAACCGCTGGCGGATTATGTGCATGGACTGGGACTTAAATTCGGCATACATATAATGAGGGGAATACCGCGCTGTGCGGCATATTTCCGCACCAAAATTAAAAATACTGATTTTACCGCCAACCAGATTGCAGACCCTAATTCTATCTGCTTCTGGAACCCGGATATGTATGGGGTAAATCCGGATGCCGATGGAGCACAGGCATACTACGATTCACTTCTTGAGCTATATGCTTCATGGGGCGTTGACTTTATTAAATGTGATGACATCTGCCGTATGGATGCGAAGTCTAGCAAGGATGAGATAATGATGCTTCACAAGGCAATAGAAAAATGTGGCAGGGATGTTGTTCTTAGCCTGTCACCTGGACCGGCTATTGTCGATGAGCATGACTTTTATTTTGAAAATGCGAACATGTGGCGTATCACGGATGACTTCTGGGATCACTGGGAGTCCCTGCTTGATATGTTTGACAGATGTAAAAACTGGCAGGACTATGTAAAGGACGGCGGATATCCGGACTGCGATATGCTGCCACTTGGAAAATTGGGCAAGGGCTTTGGACAAGAAAGAGACACCAATTTTACATACGATGAGCAGAAGACTATGATGACACTCTGGACAATATTCCGCTCCCCGCTTATGCTTGGAGCAGAGCTTACCAAGCTTGACAGCAAAACTATAGAGCTCCTCACCAACAAGGATGTATATGAGATGTTTAAGAAGGCGCGCGGAGCAAGGGAGACTATGCGAAGTGACAGCTTCATTGCATGGCAGAGTGAATCCGCTGATAAGAAATATAAGGCAATTTTTAATATAACCAACAAGGCACTGGATGTCACTTCAGATATTCTTGAGGAAGTGCAGCAGAATGCGAAGGAGCTGTGGTCGGGAAAAGGACTTTGCGAGCAGAAGGAGTGGAAGATTCCGGCACATGGAGTGCTGTTGTTTGCATGGTAATATGTAGGTGATATAGATATTTTGGTGATACAGATATTTTTTTAATAAAGTATTGATGCGCCTGCGCGGCGCAGAGAAAATCCTTGAGAGCATGAATAACCGATATGTACTATCTTTTCGTCGGCAGCCCGGTGCGAGGTGGACATATCAATTATTGAGCTCTCAAGGCTTTTTAAATTTATGGTTTTACATATTCCTCTATTATACAGCTATGCCGTTTCTTATCCTTTCCCTCAGAATCATAGTTAATTCCAACAAGTAGAATCCTGTCGCTGTAGTCTGCAAGAGCACCGTGGTAGAGGTTAGACTTTATCTGTTGTATGGCAGTGTCGGCAGACTGGTTGTACTTTAGTTCCACAATCATCGCAGGTCTATGCCCGGCATTAACTCTTGGAATAAAAGCGAAATCAGCAAATCCCTTTCCGGCAGGCATTTCACGGATAATATTGTAGTATGCCGGCGCGGTAAAATATGCCATCGTAAGAACACAGCTCAGAGAATTTTCGTCATTGTATTTTAACACGGAGGTGTAGGCATCGTGTGCGAGTTCGATGAGTTCGGCGACTCTCTTATTGTCACCGTTTATGGTGGCTCTGAGCAGTTCATCGCATTTTCCTACGGATTTTGCCACTTCACTCCAGCTGCCGGTACAAAGTGCAGCCTGATATGCCTTTTTGACTTCGTAATTAGGTATATAAGTGCTTCCTTCTTCCCTGTCATATCCAAGATATCCCAGGTGAATCAGGGCTGTGAGGGCATCATCCTTGGATGAAATCGTAGAAAAATCATTTTGAAAGGTATCAGTATTTACATATACCTTACCACCCGCTAACATTTTTACGATATCATCCTTTAAGCCCTCATAATTCATTGTGATGAACGTATTGATTGACGTAAAGGAAGATGTGTTTTTCCAATATGAATCAAAATCCTGTCTGTCCATTGCCATTGATACGGAATTAGGATTATACATGTGCATTCCGTCTATCAGATAGCCGTTGTACCATGCTTTTGTGATTTCAAAATCCATATTGTATTGTTTGCACAGAGCTTTTACCTCATCCTCCGTGAAGCCGTAATACTGTGTGATGGGCTTTGAGCTGAGCATTGTGTACTCCCTGAAATTGTTGAGCGCCGATTCATCTTTTATCTTTTTGATTGGCAGAATACCGGTAATGTATGCCAATGCCAGAAAAGATTTGGATTCTTCTGATTTGAAAAGCGAGTGAAGAAATTGCAAATATTTGTGAACCAGGTTTTCGTCATGGCTGTTTCTGATTATACAATCCCATTCATCGATAATAATTACGAAAGGAATATTCGTTATTTCATAAATGGACATAAGAACTACATTAAATTTTTTGGTAAAATCAATTTTATCTCCAAATTCTTTTTTAAATTCATCAAGTATATATTCCTGAATTTTTTCGATAATGTTATCTTTAAAGTCATCCCAAAATGAAGAGATATCAAGATGTATAACATTATACTTGTTCATGTGCTTCCTGTAATCTGTACTGGAAGCAATTTTCGTATCATCAAAAAGCTTTGTCGAATCACAACCGAGGCTATAATAGGCGTCAATCATTCCCGCAGCATGCGACTTACCAAAACGTCTGGCATGGCTTAGAGCAATACAATTATCTTCTGTATATATTCTTTTATTGAGAAATTCCAGCAAATTAGTTTTATCCATATAAATCATACTGTTTCTGGCTCGTGTGAAACTTGCATTACTTGGATTGAAATATATTCCCATTGTAATTCACCTCCCAAAACCCTATTAGTTATGTAATTGAACAAAGCAAGTCCGTACAACGTTCGATTGCAGTGCATTAAGATTCGCAATTAAATGCCTTATTAATGTAGTATAATTTTTTTATTATAGTATGTCAAATAGCATTAATAGCTTATTCAAGATTATTAGTTGATAGTAGAAAATGAACGGCATTTCTGCTATAATTATAGAAAATTAGTAGTTTGGAAGGAACAGGTATCAAGATGATTGAAAAAATTGTAGAAATTGTTCGTGAAGCCTCAAAACTAATGTCAAAAGAGAATATAGACATTGAGCAAAAGGGCAATGATTCTAACTATGTAACTTCGGCAGATGTGAATGTACAGAGATACTTGCAGGATAAACTGTTATCATTGATTCCCGGGAGTTATTTTGTGGGTGAGGAAAGTGATTCTGCCGGTGCTATGGGAGAATATGTCTGGATTGTGGATCCGATTGATGGAACATCCAATTTTATAAGGGATATTGGTATCAGTTCAATCAGTGTGGGACTTGTAAAAAACGGTGAACCATACATGGGAGTGGTTTATCAGCCGTACCGCGATGAAATGTATTGGGCTGAGATAGGACATGGAGCCTTTTTAAACGGAAGACGTATACATGTCTCAGACAGGGATTTTCGACACTCCCACCTGTGCTCTGCCATGAGCTTGTATAATAAAGACTATGCAGAGCCGTGTTTTAACATCATTAAACGAGTCTATGCAGAATCAGATGATTTGCGTCGACTAGGATCTGCTGCTACAGAATTAGTTTATCTTGCAGCGGGCCGTGTGGAACTGTATTTTGAGATCAGGCTGTTTCCGTGGGACATAGCCGGAGCCATTCCTATCATTAAGGAGGCGGGAGGCTTTATAGAGATTCTTTTTGAAAATAGGCTCCCGCTTGACCACCCGGTTGCTATGATTGCCGCTAATACACAGAATAATCTTGCAAGGCTGCGTGAGATTGTTAAAGAGGAGCTGCCGGAATTACCATATTGAGCCTAAGATAAATTTTAACAACAGATTACAATATTGAATTATAACAACAGATTAAAATATTGTAATGATAGGTTGCAATGATGGGTTGAAACAACGGATTACAATGTTAGATTGTTATGGCGGATTTTAATGCCTGTTATGGTTGCTGATAATAATATATTTATTTGGTGATTGAGCAGCAATTTACTGGAAAATATGAGTTTAGCAATTACTCAATATACTTATATTTTGGAGGAAACGGAAAATGGTGAATGGACAAAAGAAAAAAGCTATGCAAAATAATAAAATATATATTCAGGAGAGAATACCGAAAGCTTCGTATGATCCGGATGGCAGCATGGACCTGGATAATACTTATGGACAAGCAGTTAGTGAGCTTGGATTGCAGCAGTCGAAGCGAGACCAGATTATAGCCTTTTATTTAACAATATTAGGACTGGTGGCTCCAAGCGTCATAGGCATGGACGTAAGTGATCTTGCAAAGGCAACGGCTTTTTTTGCTATGTATTGTATAGGTGTAGTTTTCTGCCATGTAATTCTGAGATACAGAATATACAAAGAGGTATACTGGATAGCATGTCGTGTTATCACGCAGCTGTGCAATATCAAGAAGCAGGATATTAACAAGAATATTGTGTATACCCTGTTTTATAATTGCCTGAAGAAAAATGAGGGAACCATTGTTGTTAAGCATAAGCCTAAAGAACCAAGCGTGTTACTGTCGTTTATCCATCAGTTGAATAGTGCGGAAACACTGTTGTATGAAACTTTAGTGTTTTTTTCAAGCTTTGTAGGGCTTATTGGTTCGTGGCTTCCGTCTAAAGTTTCTGTTGTATTTGCAGTAATCAGTGTCGTGTGCATTGTCTGTATGATTATTGCCATGAACATTAAATATACAAAACGTCTGGTGGATTTGTATACTTGTGTGGACACCCGCGAAGTGTGTGACCTTGAGAAAACATTTTCAAAAGCATGGATGCTGCATTGCTATGTAGACGATATAGTCCAGTAATTATATTTAATTCCTAGTCATACCCCCTAAGTCTTTGTCATACATTGTAAAAAAGATTCTTAAGGGGTATTTTTTGAAGGGTTATATCGAGGAAAGGGCGATGGAGATTGCCTCATACATTATCGAGAATAACTGCACGGTGCGCCAGGCTGCCAAGCAGTATGGGATAAGTAAGAGTACCGTACACAAAGACG
>JBNMLM010000066.1:0-13697 GCA_050874845.1 Eubacteriales bacterium
CATAATATAGTGTGATATGTTTATCATATTCTGGTAGTTGATTAAGAGGGAAATATACATGAAAAATACGGTGGATGAAAATAATATTGACTATAAGACAAAAATAGACTCTTTGAAACAGCAGGTTATAGACAATAGAGGGAAGGACTATGCCAGTGTCGAAAAGGCATGCAGGGAGATTATTGACATAGCACACGATGACAGTGAGGCACTTGGATTTGCTTACTTCTATCTTGCGGAGAAATGCTATGCGCATAATGCAATAGATGACATGTTCGATACAATCGTAAAGGCACTCTCCTACCTCAATCAGTCCGAGCAGTGGCGGCTTGTGGCGAGGGCCTATAACCTAATGGCAATCACGTCTGTGACACAGGGAAATGCGGTTGCTGCACTTGAATATTATATGTCAGGGCTTACATGCTGCAATGAGCATGATATAACGGATGTGGGCAGCAGCATAGAGATAAATCTGGGTTATCTGTATATGGATACCGCGATGTACAGGGAAGCTAAGAAGTATTTTGAAAGCGCCTATGAAAGGTATGTAAATACCCCTGATGACGAAAAAGACATCAGAAGACTGACGATGATATATACTAACCTTGCGGATTGCCACATGTTAGACGGGGAGCTTGACAAGACTGCGCAGTACATAGAAAAGATAAAAAACGAATGTAAGCCTCACTTTGAGAACATGGATTATATATATGTTGACAGCCTTTTGGTGCGATTCTTTCATCTTAGTGGCGATGAAAAGAGCAGGGATAAGTATATAGACGATATAGAGAAGAGATTAAGCGGCAGGGTCATGATTATGGATGTGTTTGATGATTTGTATGACTTCTGTCTGCTTATGCTCGAAATTGACAGGGATACGGTTGTAGAAGAGATAATAAACGAGATTGAAGAACCTATAAAAAAGACAAGAATAGCCAACCTGAAGCGGAAATATCTTGAACTTAAGATTAAGTTGTACCGCAAGCATAACTGCGAACAAGAATGTATGGAAGCCATGAATAAATTTTTTGATTTGAGCATACAACTTGAGAAGGACAAGCAGAAAATGATTGCGACCATTCTTCGTGTGCGCAATTCCATAGATACAATCAAGCAGAGACAGAGGGAGCTTGAACAGGAGGCACAGAGACTGTTAGAAAAGGCTGAGACAGACCAGCTTACGGGAATCGCCAACAGGTACCGCATGTCAAGGTTTGCACAGGAGGCGCTTGACAGGTGCCGGGATGAACATATTCCTTTATCGTATGAGATATTGGATATAGACTACTTTAAACAATACAATGACGAATATGGTCATCAGGCTGGTGATAACTGTGTAAAGACAATAGCAGGATTACTCGCCGGCATAGAGAATGAGAATATTTTCTGTGCGAGGTATGGCGGCGACGAGTTCGTAATCGTATATGCAGGGGTGGAAGCGAAAGAGGTTGAAGAGACGGCAGAGAGGTTGAGACAGCAGGTTTATGACCTTAATATGGCGCACAATGGTTCGAGTGAACATTCTATAGTAACCATTTCACAGGGAATATGTCATGATATACCTTATGAAAACTGCAAGGACAGAGATTTTCTTCATGCTGCGGATGAATATCTGTATATAGTTAAGAAGAGAAGCAAGAATGCTATATGCATAGGCAATCTTAAAGGGGAAGAAATACACTATTGAATTAATGAATATTTGATAGTATAATTCAGATGATTGTTTAATAATTAACAATTATATAAGCAGTGCTCACGTTCCATATCAGGTAGGACGTTTGCAGAATAGGAGGATAATATGATTAACTGGAAGAATCTGGATACACTTAACTCTTATGAGAATCTGTCTAAGGTGGACAAGGTTAAGCTGTCCGATGTGATGAGCGCAGACCGCGTGAAGTCATACAGCACACCGATGGCGGAGGGACTTACATATAATTATGCTGCAAAGCAGGTTGACGATAATGTGCTTGACGCACTTGAGAAGCTTGCCAAGGAGGCACAGCTTACAGAGAAGTTTGAGGCTCTCTACAATGGAGAGGTTGTAAATACAGGCGAGAAGAGACTTGTTCTTCACCACATGACGCGTGGACAGCTCGGAGACGCGGTAAATGCAGATGGCGTTGATAAGAGAAGCTTCTATGTTGAGCAGCAGAACAGAATAGCAGAGTTCGCCAATAAGGTGCATAACGGAGAAATTACCAATGCGGCAGGTGAGAAGTTCACAACGGTAGTTCAGATAGGAATAGGCGGAAGTGATTTAGGACCTAGAGCTATGTATATTGCACTTGAGAACTGGGCTAAGAAGAACGGAGCCTTCAAGATGGAGGCTAAGTTCATAAGCAATGTTGACCCGGATGACGCTGCGGCAGTTCTTGCATCGACAGACGTGGCTCATTCCATATTTGTGCTTGTATCCAAGTCCGGAACAACACTTGAGACTCTCACCAATGAGTCCTTTGTCAAGGATGCGCTTAAGAAGGCTGGACTTGACCCATCAAAGCATATGATAGCAGTAACAAGTGAGACATCACCTCTTGCAAAGAGCGATGACTATCTCGCTGCCTTCTTCATGGATGACTATATCGGAGGACGTTTCTCCTCTACCTCTGCGGTTGGTGGTGCAGTATTGTCACTTGCCTTCGGACCTGAGGTATTTGCACAGTTCTTAGAGGGTGCGGCAGCCGAGGATAAGTTATCTAAGAATGAGGATATCCGTAAGAATCCTGAGATGCTTGACGCTCTTATCGGTGTATATGAGAGAAATGTGTTAGGCTACCCAAGCACAGCAGTGCTTCCGTACTCACAGGCACTCAGCCGTTTCCCTGCTCATTTACAGCAGCTTGATATGGAGTCGAACGGAAAGTCCGTCAACAGATTCGGTGAGCCTGTGGACTATGTCACAGGACCGGTCATCTTCGGTGAGCCGGGAACCAACGGACAGCACTCCTTCTATCAGCTTCTTCATCAGGGAACAGACATTGTTCCATTGCAGTTCATCGGCTTTAGAAACAGCCAGATAAGAACAGATGTTGTCATTCAGGACAGCACAAGCCAGCAGAAGCTCTGCGCCAATGTTGCCGCACAGATTGTTGCATTTGCATGCGGCAAGAGCGATGACAACAGAAACAAGAACTTTGAGGGAAATCGTCCTTCAAGCATTATCATCGGTGATGAGCTTAATCCTAAGACACTCGGAGCACTTCTTGCTCACTTTGAGAACAAGATTATGTTCCAGGGCTTCTTATGGAATGTGAACAGCTTTGATCAGGAGGGCGTACAGCTTGGTAAGGTTCTTGCTAAGCGTGTTCTTGCACATGAGACAGAGGGTGCACTCAAGGTTTGCAGCGATCTGCTCAATATCTGATAAGATTTGTATATAATTATGTGATACTTAAGACGGTCATACCTGTTATATTTTATACAGGCATGACCGTTTTTTTATATATTTTATGAAACTATTACATTGATTCTATATAAATTTAGATATATAATTTTTTCAAATAGAAAAATTGTGAATCTACGTCCATGACGAAAGGAAATAACAGCATGAAGAAAAAAATATTTGCAGGGATGGCTGTGGCAGCAGCACTTTTGACACTCACAGGCTGCTCATCACAAAAGACAGGTGTCAAGGAGGTCAAGCTCAACCCGGACAGTCCTGTATCGCTTACTATATGGCATTACTACAATGGAATGCAGCAGGCGATATTTGATGAGCAGCTGGATGAGTTCAATGCAACTGTGGGAAAGGAGAAGGGCATTTATGTCGAGGGCTACAGTCAGGGTTCCGTGGCTGATTTGGAGAAGGCTGTAAGCAGCGCGATTGACGGAGAGGTAGGAGCGGGAAATCTGCCGGACATATTTTCTACTTATGCGGATACGGCATACTCAGCACAGCAGCAGGGAAAACTTGCAGAGCTTTCGGACTATTTTACTGAGGAGGAGCTTGCACAATACATTGATTCGTATATTGAAGAGGGATATTTTAATGATGATGGAAAGCTGTACCTTTTTCCTGTAGCCAAGTCGACGGAGATAATGATGATAAATAAGACGGACTGGGAACCTTTTGCACAGGCAACCGGGACAAGTCTTGATGAACTTTCGACCAATGAGGGAATTGTATCGGTGGCACAGAAGTATTATGAGTGGACGGACAGCCTAACGCCGGATATTCCGGATGATGGAAAGGCATTCTACGGCAGAGATTCCATGTCCAACTATTTTGTGATAGGAATGCGCCAGATGGGAAAAGAGATCTTTGAGGTGAAGAACGGAGAAGTCACACTCAATCTGGACAAGGAGCTCATAAGAAGACTGTGGGACTGCTACTATGTGCCTTATATGAAGGGATATTTCACGGCTTACGGAAGGTTCCGCTCAGATGATGTGAGAACGGGTGATGTCATAGCTTACACAGGCTCCGTGTCATCGGCGGCATATTTCCCGGATAAGGTTGAGAATGACGATGAGATATACAGTATTGATTATATTGTAAGGAATGCTCCTGTGATGGAGGGCGGGGAGCGCTATATGGTTCAGCAGGGAGCGGGAATGGCTGTCACGAAATCCGATGAACAGCATGAGTATGCCGCCTGTGTGTTCCTAAAGTGGTTTACCCAGAAGGAGAACAATCTTAAGTTTGCATGCGAATCGGCGTATATGCCGGTGCTTAAGGAGGCGAACAGTGTAGAGGCTCTTGATGAGGTGATAGCTCAGGATTCTCTGGAAATAAATGATAAGGTATATACATGCCTTAAAGAGGTTTTAGGTGAGATAGACAGCATAAAGTTTTACATATCAAAAAACAGTGCAAACGGATATGCAATGAGAAAAATTCTCGACTATAATCTGTCCGACCGCGCAGCAGCGGACCGCGAAGTAGTGGATGAGGCTGTGGCGGCAGGTGCCGACAGGGAGGCGGAGATAGAAAAATATATAAGCGATGAATCGTTTGAAGGCTGGTATGCACAGTTTTGTGAGGCACTCAATGATGCAGCCGGAAAATAAAGCTGCAAAGCACAGGGGAGAGAGCAGGATCTGAAGGATGAAGAGAAAGAAGAAAACTTTATTGAGAATAATACTTGTTCCGGCACTTATAGTTGTGCTGCTGCAGGGGCTGCTTCCATTTCTCACGGTGGTTTTCAGCGGCGTGAAAAAAAGCCTTGAGGACAATACAATTCAGATGGACAATCACCTTGTGGAGAACAGTAAGGTCATTCTCGAAAATGACATGATAGAAAATTGGCGTTCAGTGTATAAGGAAAGCGATATGCTGACAATGGTTCTTTCATCAATGCTGCAGGAGAACGGTGCTGATATTACGGAATTTCTCGGAGACAGTGAATTGCAGCAGTGCTATCTTGAAAGTGTATTTTCTAAGCTTGTCGATGTATTGCAGTATAATGAAACCTCGGGGTTATTTCTGATTCTGGCAAATGATTCGCCGACAGATACTGAGGCGGCATACCATGGCTTCTTCGTGCGCGACTCCGACCCACAGTCTAAGACAATAGGTAACACAGACCTTCTGATGGAGAGAGGAAGCAAGGCGCTCTCACATGATATGTCGATACCGCTTGACAGTGCGTGGTCAAAGGATTTTCATTTCATGGGATATGGGGTACGCAGTGCCGATGACTTCTTCTACAAGCCATATCTTGCCGGAATTGAGCACAGTGACAGCCGGATGAACGATTTAGGATATTGGTCAAAGCCTTTTGTGCTGGAGAATCATTATATGGACAACCACAAGATGATTACATACTCTGTGCCTCTTCTATATGATGGAGTGATATATGGAGTACTTGGTGCGGAAATATCGGAGAATTATCTTCTTAAGTATTTTTCAGTGCAGGAGCTGGATAGTTCCCTCAATGCCGGATATGCTCTGATGATACGCAATAAGGATGGCAGCTATGAACCTGTGACAGGAAAAGGTGCATTGTATGATACGGTGCTTAGAAGTGGAAGCCGGATAGAGTTTTTGCAGAAGGACGATGACAGATTATATATGGTTAAGAACGCAGCCACCGGCAGGCAGAATGTGTATGCAGTTATGAAGCCGCTGTCATTGTACAGCAATAATGTTCCTTATGAGGACACAGACTGGGTGATGTGTGGATTTGTGACGGAAGCTTCCATATATAGCTTCGGTAAAAGTTTGTATGCAAGGATGCTTGTATCCATTTTTGCAACTCTTATTTTTGGAATTGTAATCTTGATTGTACTGATAAGGTATATCACGAATCCGGTGTATCAGCTCATGGAGAGTGTAAGAGGTGGAGTTGAGAAGCTTCATGAGTTTAAGCAATCGGATATACTCGAGGTCGATGAGCTGCACAGTGTCATAGAGGGACTTACGGATTCACAGGTTGAGGCGGAGAAGCTTCTTATGGAGGAGAAGGAGAGGTACCGTATTGCGGTTGAGAGCTCTCACGATATGTTCTTCTCCTTCAGGAGACAGTCGCTTATGCTTGAGATAGTAAACAGTAATGGACGAGACGGAATATGGGATTGTAAGGTACACCCGGAATATCTGGATAACGATTGCATATATCCTGATGACAAGGAGAGAGTCTGGGGATTGATTGATGGCGGTGATTCGGAGCTCTATCTCGAATTCAGACTTAGAAAAACGGATGAGGATGAGTACCGATGGGTCAAGCTTACCGGGAGAATCGTCAAGGATGTAAAAGGCAGCAACGATTATGTGGTTGGGTGTATACATGATATACAGCACAGAAAAGAGCTTGAGGAGGAGCAGAGGAAAAAACAGATATACGATGCGGTTACGAATTTCTACAGAGCAGAGTACGGTATGGAGTGCATAAAGAAGGAATACAGGAATAACAATTCGGGAGTTCTGATACTGATAGACATTGATGGTTTTTCACACCTTAATGACCAGTACGGATTGTTCTTCGGCGATATTATTATTGAGCAGCTTGCACTGATGACCTGGTCATATTTTTGTGCGGAGGGATTAAAGCATGGTGTATATGTGCGCGCAGATTCAGATGTGCTGCTTATATGGTTCGAGAATGGAGATACGGCACAGATTAAGAACATTGTCGATGAGTTGAGAAAAAAATTTGCCGGTATATGCAATGAAGAGTATCTTCTGCTCAATTTCAGATGTGGAATTGTACATACGAATGAAGGGGATGATTTTGAAGATAGTATACGTCATCTGAAGATGGCACTTCAGGAGGCGAAGGAAGGACAGATGGATACGGTTGTTTACAGACCGGACATCGTCGCCGGGCAGCCTTGTATTGATGATGCGGGATTTAAGGGTGTCGATTCATTCGAGCAGTTCAGGCATTTAAGTCTTACATCGATTACGCTCAATCTGCTTGACAGAACAGGTGAGATAAAGCCGATTTTAGATATACTTTCCATAAAGCTTTATGATTATTTCAACATCAGGAATTTTGTTATAACAAAATACAATGCGGATTATCTTGTAAATTCCATGAGCTACTGCCGCAGACATGAGGGAAAATTAAAAGAGTGGAATGGTATAGTCAGGTGCGGGGATGCTGAATACCGCTCATTTATAGACGGCAAGAAGCTGCAGAGGCTATTTGCCATTGGAAATGATGAGTATACGGATCCGACGATAAGGGAATTTATCGATGGCGGAAACGGATACGTGTTCCACATGAAGGATAATGACATATATTCGGGAAGTATTTTCTATATAGATTGTGAAAGAAAACTTTCACCTGATGAGGAGAAGAATCTTGAAGAGATAAGTGCAATTATCCAGAACAGGGTTAATCTGCAAAGACATGATTTGTCGGATAAGGCAAAGTCCGATTTCCTTGCAAGAATGTCACATGAAATCAGGACACCGATGAATGGAATTATGGGAATGACGGAAATAGCACTTGAGGAAGGGCAGACGGATGAGAGACGTCTTGACTGTCTTAAGAAGATACAGAGCTCATCGGGATATCTGTTAGGACTTCTCAACGATATACTTGATATGTCAAAAATCGAAAGCGGAAAAATGCACCTTGTGTATGAAAAGTGCAATTTAAGAAAATCACTTTATGACATAAAAAATCTCATGGATGTGAGGATGGCAGAGAGAGAAATACATTTCACACAGGATATTGATTTAAAGCATAGCTGGTTTATTTTTGATGAGCTGAGGGTTAAGCAGGTACTTATGAATATGCTCGGAAATGCAGTCAAGTATACGGACAGGGGCGGTAATATCTGCCTTACAGCCAAGGAGACTGAGGCTGAGGATGGCTTGTCACGGGTGTACTTTTCTGTTGAGGATGACGGAATCGGAATAGCGAAGGATAAGCAGCAGCTCATATTCCAGAGATTCGAGCAGGCTGATGACTCGGAGCGGGCGAGACGTCAGGGAACGGGACTTGGACTGTCGATATGCAGCAGTCTTGTCCACATGATGAATTCGGAGATAGAGCTTGACAGTGAGCCGGACAGAGGAAGTAAATTCAGCTTTACAATAAGTATCAGGTGGATAGCTGATGATGAGGCAGAAATCAAGGCTGAGAAGGTCAAGCTTAATCTGATGGGTAAGCGTGTCCTTGTGGTGGAGGACAATGCGCTGAATATGGAGATAATTCATCTTCTTCTGGAGAAATATGGTCTTGAGGTTGATGAGGCGGAGAACGGACAGGCGGCACTTAAGAAGGTTGAACAGAGCAGTCCGGGCTATTATGACCTGATTCTCATGGATATAATGATGCCGGTTATGGATGGCCTTGAGGCAACCAAGGAAATAAGAAGGCTTCCACGCGCGGATTGCCAGTCCATACCTATAATAGCCATGAGCGCGAATGCATTTGATGAGGATGTGAAGCGTTCTCTTGCGAGCGGTATGAATGCACATCTTTCCAAGCCTGTAAATGTCAAGAAGCTTGAGGAGACCTTAGCATCAATACTGAGCGCACAGAGCGGGGATAAGGTGGATTAGAAGGCGCTGGAAAAACGTGGTTATTGACAGCTAACTACAGTTATGTTATTCTACTTGAGGCGTATGGAAACAGGGGACATCTGTATGTCCCCTGCTTTTTTTTGACTATGCGTTAGAAAAAGCTAACGGAAGTTGACTACATATAACTGCATAGTGCTGCGCTTCGCAATACCTAATAATATCATAGGAAAAGAGGATTCAGATAACATGAAGGAAAAGAATAATAAACTTACCGTTCCGGAGCTTATATCAATAGGTGTATTTACCGCACTGTATTTTGTACTTGTGACAATAGCCACATTTTTAAGTGCGGCATTACTGCCGGGATTTTCAAATGTACTGCTTCCGGCTATTGCGGCGCTGATATCGGGGTGCGTCTATATGCTTATGGTGTCGAAGGTGCCGCATTTTGGAGGAATCACGGTTATGGGAACCGTTATGGGACTGTTTTTGTTCGTGTCAGGACATTTCGCAGTCAGTCTCATTATCGGTATAGGGTGCAGTGTTTTGGCGGATTTCATCGCTAAGCTTGGCGGCTACAAGGATAAGAAGGGAATATTTGCCTCATATATTGTATTCTCATTCGGTCTTACCGGACCGGTGCTTCCACTGTGGCTTATGAAGGACGCGTACATAGCAAGCCTTCAGGCTAAGGGAAAGGATGCGGCTTACATAGATGGCGTTTTCTCACATATAAACGGCACAACACTCGTTGTGTGTATTGTTGCGACATTGGTGCTTGCCATTGTCGGTGGTCTGTTTGGACAGAAGATGATGAAGAAGCATTTTGAGAAGGCGGGAATAATCTGATGACCGGCAAAAATGGTAGAAACGATATTATGAGGCTTGACCCAAGGTGCAAGCTGTTCATGCTTCTTGTTGGGAATCTGCTCCTATTTTTCCATGTAAATTTAATGACAGAGGTTGTACTCATGGTCTTTTTTCTTGTACCGTTTATGCTGAGTGCAAAGCATAGAAGCGCAATAAAATTCGGTGTGATATATCTTATACTGTTAGCGGCTGATATGTGGCTTGTACCTGCGGCGGATGGTGTAGTGTTAAGCTTCATATCGCTTCTTGCAGTCGGAATAAGAATGATGTTTCCATGTATTGTGACAGGCGCGTATGCCTTCAGCACAACGAGTGTGAGTGAGTTTGTGTGCGCGCTCCGTAAAATGAAGGTGCCGGAGGCGGTAGTCATACCTTGTATGGTGGTGATTAGATTCTTTCCGACGGTGAAGGAGGATTACAGGCAGATTAGGAATTCGATGGAGCTACGTGGGATAGGCGGCTCAGCCATGAATGCGGTGTGTCATCCGATGAAAAGACTTGAGTATGTGGTCATTCCACTGCTTATGAACAGCAACAATGTGGCACAGGATTTGTCCGTCGCAGCGCTGACGAAGGGACTTGGAATCGAAGGGGAGCATACAAGCATGACACAGATACGAATGAGGGCGGTGGACTATATCTATATGGCGGTATGTGCCGCGCCGCTGTGTGCATTTATTATCATGTAATGCAGTATTTACATCAGGTATCTGATACGATTATTTTTGTATTAATATTTAGAGGAAAAGATTGATTGAATGGGAAGTATTGAGAATATAGATAACGCCGTGACAGGTGGAAATTTAATTAATGTGAGAAATCTGAGCTTCACATATCAGGGAATGGAGGCTCCTGCATTAAAAAACATCAACATGGTTGTACAGGAGGGTCAGTGTGTTCTTCTGTGCGGGAAAAGCGGCTGTGGAAAAACTACGATGACCAGAGTGTTAAATGGTCTTGTGCCGGCCTTTTTCAAAGGCGAACTCACCGGTATGTGTAACGTCTGCGGTTTAGAGTGCGGGAGCGCAGCGGTTGAGGATTTCGTTCCGGTTGTGGGAAGCGTGTTCCAGAATCCTAAGACGCAGTATTTTAATACCAACACCACCGCGGAGCTGGCATTTCCATGCGAGAATGTGGGAATGGCACCCGATGAGATAGGGGACAGTGTGAAAAGCTGTGCGAAAAGATATGGTCTTGAAAAGCTGCTTGACAGAAGCATATTCCGGCTGTCCGGAGGCGAGAAACAGAGAATTGCCTTTGGAGCAGCTACGATGCTATCGCCTAGGCTTCTGGTTCTTGATGAGCCGACGAGCAATCTTGACGCGGATGCGATAAATGCACTGCACGATATGATTGTCGAGATGAAGGGTGAGGGAATGACGATTGTGCTTGCGGAGCACAGGCTGGCGTGGGCAGCTGACTTTGTGGACAGGTATTATTTCTTTGAGGAAGGGCTGTTAAAGGAGAGCTACAGCGCCAAGGAATTTACGGCATTGCCGGACGAGGAGCTTGAAAAGCGTGGGCTTAGAGCGGCGCGGCTTGAGCCGTACAGGGTACAGCTTGCAAGAAAGCAGAGTGGAGGACTGAGCAGTGACGGAGCGGTGGAGGAACATGGTTCAGGGAAAGGACAGCGTGTTGAGGGAGAACAACTGTGCAATGCAGTAGGAAATATAGTAACAGTCGGAAATGCAGATGAACACCGGGATGAATTGAGGCTAAGCAGCGTCACCATAGGCTACAATAAGAAATCCCCTGTGTACACGGTAAGCGAAATGTGCTTTAAGAGCGGTGAGATTGTCGGCATAATGGGGCATAACGGAGTTGGCAAGAGCACACTCATAAGGACGATGACAGGACTTATAAAGCCTCTGTCGGGCGATATTATGTGGAATGGCAGAAAGCAGAGGGCAAAAGAACTCAAAAAGAGAAGCTTTCTTGTTATGCAGGATGTCAATTATCAACTCTTTAGTGACAGCGTACATGATGAGGTCATGCTTGACACGGAGGATGAAAAGGCGTGCGGGCAGGTGCTTGAAGGGCTTGGGCTTATGCCGTATGCAGACAGACATCCTATGAGCCTGTCCGGTGGTCAGAAACAGAGGACGGCAATAGCGTCCGCGATGGTGAGTGATAAGAGGATCATTGTCATGGACGAGCCGACGAGCGGGCTTGACAGATACCACATGAAACAGGTCGGTGAACTGATACAGGGGCTTAAGAATCAGGGGAAGCTTGTTGTGGTAATTACACATGACGAGGAGCTGGCGGCAGGATGGTGCGATAGGATATACAGGCTGGAATAGCTGCAATACAAAGAAGGGTATAAAGGTAGGGTAAAGATGGATTTTGACAGAAGTGAATGGATAGGAAACTGGGAAAATTTTGAGCTGTATTTTACGGATGAAGCGCTGGCGATGGTGAGGTCATGGGAGGACGCGGAAAAATCCGTGAAGGAGAATAAGAACGGTCTTATATCTGCGATACTGTTCCGCCACGGAGCAAAGCGCTTCTGGCAGGACGCGTGCTATACGGTGAATAAGGAGAATCCGGTCATGCTTGGCGGATGGAGGGTTGAGCCGTCGGGAACCGGGGACATAACGATTGAATGGATTGACGTGGCAGGCGGGAGTCTTGGCTGTTATACCTATGGGCTTGACATGGTTGTGGAGAAGGGGCTTGAGGGTAAGATAAACTATATTCTAAAGGCTGATGATGCGCCGGACGGCTGTCCGTTCAGGTATATGCTCAGCATGCCTCCGATGCCGGAGCATGAGGAGAAGAACAGGGGAGGACTTATAAGCCATCTGCATTTCCAGTATGCAAGCGGAAGGGATATGCTCATAAAGGCTAATGGAAAGCTGAAAAATCCGCACTGGTATGCCACAATGTGTGACCGTGATGCCACGCTTTTGCAGAGGTGCAACATTGTCCGTGCAATGCACAAGCTTGATACATGGGATAGGCTTCCCGAATAAAATAAGGATTGCATACGAAAAAGCTTTTTTTATGAAAAATTCAGAAATAAGATTGTATTTTAATTCGTTTTTTGTTATATTTGAACAAATACTGGGCGTGCGGTTATCCGGCACGCCTTTCAAATGAGGAGGTTTCTATGAGCAACAAAAACGAAGCAATCAAAGACGCGAGAACGCTTGGCGTTCCGAAGATGCTCCTTCTTGGCTTGCAGCACATGTTTGCAATGTTCGGAGCAACTATTTTAGTACCGATTCTTGTCGGAGGATATTTTGAAGGACAGGGCTTGTCCATTCAGGTTACATTATTCTTCGCGGGTGTCGGTACTTTATTTTTTCACCTATGTTCTAAGATGAAGGTTCCGGCTTTTCTTGGTTCATCCTTCGCTTTTCTTGGAGGCTATGCCACCATGGCAAGTCTTGATACCGGAAAGTATGCGGCGATGACGATGGCTGAGAAGTTCCCCTACGCATGCGGAGGTGTTGTTGTGGCAGGACTGTTATACCTTGTGCTGGCACTCATCATCAAGCTTGTAGGCGTGAATAAGGTTATGAGATTCCTGCCTCCTGTGGTTACGGGACCTATCATTATATGTATCGGTCTGAGCCTTGCACCGTCTGCGGTGAACAATGCTTCAACGAACTGGCTTATAGCGCTTATAGCACTCGGTGTAATCATAGTATTCAACATCTGGGGAAAGGGAATGTTCAGAATCATTCCTATCCTTATGGGAGTTGTGATTTCCTATGTGGTTGCTCTTATTCTTCATCTTTGCGGTGTTACCAACCCGGACGGCTCCGCAATACTCAACTTCGCAGGTGTCGCGAATGCAAGCATTGTCGGGCTTCCACCTTTCCAGATATGTAAGTTCGATCTGACAGGCATACTTGTCATGGCACCTATCGCACTTGCTACCATGATGGAACATATC